>NZ_JAAIFP010000005.1:0-129137 GCF_010747435.1 Paenibacillus sp. ALJ109b | reverse complement strand
TCCCTGTCTCACAAAAGGGGTTCAGTCCCAGTTGATCGTTGCCTTTTTTTGATCTGAGATATCTTGAGGATTGTAATCCATTTCTGAATTCGCGCATTATCCATTAAATAAATGCTTTAACCGATGCAAAATACTCCCGTATCATATTGATCGGTTTCAGATAACCCGGTGAAGGAGCGGAGATGCCGTATTCGGCAGCGTAACCGTTCTTGGCGGCCAGGTACTTGGATCTGAACATATGATAATCACTTGTGACAATCATGATCTTGGGATGCTCCAGCCCGGATGCATCAATGATTTTTTTGGAAAAAGCCATATTCTCCTGGGTGCTCGTCGATCGATCTTCCATAATGACTTGTGTGGGGCTGATCCCCTGATCAACAAGGTAGTTTTTCATGGCCAGTGCTTCAGGAATGGATTCCCCCGGACCCTGCCCGCCGGATACAATCACTGGTGTCTGCGGATAACTGCGGATATAGTCCAGACTGGCATCCAGCCTTTGTTTCAAGGTCAATGACAATTCTGTTCCTTTGATGCCTGATCCGAGAATAATGATATAGTCCGCTTCCTCCGGATCATTCGCGTTAAGCTGAGTAAACACAAGGGCTTCGATAATAACAAATGAAACTGCAGCAATCCCGAAGCCGGTAAGCAGAATGCGTTTCAGCAGAATATGTTTTTGATAATCAATCCGCCTTAACACAATAAAGGCTACAGTAATCATGCCAAAAAACTTCACTGCGAAGTTCCAGCCCCAGAAAACAAGAAAGAACACAAAACATGCAATGAAAATAAGATCAAGGATCAGGCCTTTTTCTCGTATAAACTTTTTCATAAATCCAGTAACACTCCTTCTCGGGCCTTCACTTCCGTCACATGCCCTTGATTCAGGATTTTATGATCGTGAGCTTGGGCCACTGTTGTTGCCAGCATTTCTTCTCAACACGATGATTATAGTAGCCTGCATCCGAGAAAAACGGACTTTGGCGTACGATTAACCCATACAGATCCTCCAGCCCATGCGGGGCACAGATACGTACCTGATCCTGTTTATTCAACTGTACACCTATGGCTGTGACGATTTCTGGCCAATATCGAAGGGCATCTTCTGTGGAATGATAGGGCTCGTTTCCATTGCGCAGATGCATCCTCGCCTGATTTTTAACCGACCACTTGGAATTGCCTGTTTGCTCGCGAAGCCCTTGTTCAAGCAGCAAGTCCCTCACCTCACGCATGTCTTCCGTATCGTAATAAACCACATCAATGTCGCTATGCAACTCGCGAAGAGGATAGCCATGAAGCACATCCCAGATATAATTGCGAATATACCCCGCACCTATGTAACACTGAGGCAGATCAAGATTGCGAACCCGTCGCAGGTCGTGCATTAATTGTTCATGCTCCGTTATCGCCCGAATCAACTTTTCCTCATGCAGCATATAACGTCTCTCCCCGTCACTCTGTCCATTTCATTATAGAGCTATCATTGCTCGCTTTTACATTACCGACACGCTGCTCCTTCCAATATATCATGTTTGAGTACCTGCGATAAAATAAACAAATCCCCTCAGGCAGTCATCCTAGGCTCATCTGAACAGATGTTCCTTAAGATCCTTTACTCTGAGGGGAATAATTGAAGAAGATTGAATAAGCGATTAGGCCATTGCCTTTCCCGAATACGTGATATGCATTTTACGTTGGATTATCCATAAGCGTCAGTTGCCCTTGCTTCTCCTGCATACGGAAAATAACGGGTCGTTCATTCGGATGACTGTTCGGGGCGTGAATGGTGAGGCACAGTTGTCCTTCGAACGTTCGAAACAGCATCCCATGTCCTCCATTATTGGCGAACAACGGCTTGTCATCCTGCTTCCATGGTCCTTGCGGTTTACCGGACACCGAGCGGGCCAGCCCCAGTGTATAACAGTCTTGACCGGATGTGGACCACATCATGACGAGTTCATCATTTTGCATCCGATATAGAAACGGACCATCCGTGACATAACGGTTTCGCTGTTCTCCACCTCCGACAGACCATTGCGCTTCGGAAGCTTTGAATAACAGATCAGGCTTGCCTATCGTTCCTTTCAGATCCGGTTTCAGACGTACCGCGTACATCTCACCATCCTCCACCTGCACCCATTCCTTGCAAAAGATCATCCACGGATCACCCTGATCGTCCACATACAATGTACCGTCCAGGCATTCCCAATCGGGAGGCGTCAGGGAACGGCACCACAATTCAAAAGGCCCTTCCGGCTGATCAGCAACCAATACACCTGTTACCCGCGGAACACCTTCTGCCTTGAAGCTGGCAAACATATAAAAGCGACCTTCCCATTCATAGACTTCCGGAGCCCAATAGTGGTGATCGGACCAGAAGTCCGCAGGTGCACGGAAGCAGGGGGAAGGACCGCTCCAATGGATCAGGTCTTCACTCTCATAGACATCAAAACCGATGGCTGGGCCGTTCCACACATTTTGCCCGATAGAGCCGTATAAATAATATTTCTTGCGCGATGGTATTGCCAGTATGTAGGGATCACGAAAATGAATATCTTCCAAACGGTGCACGTTCAACGGTTCATCCTCCTCTTGAAAGCGGTTCATTAACCATGAGTATACACCATATCTCCAAATACTGGAATTCCATTAACCCCACATGCCAATCAGCAATATGCCGCCAAAAATAACGATGGAACAAAGAATACGCTTCTTCCCCTGCTGTTCTTTCAGTAACAAAATACCGAGGAAGGCGGCAAATACTGTCCCTACTTCCCGAAGCGGGCCCAGTCTGGCCATTGGCGCCTGCTGCAATGCGAACAGAAACAACAAGTACGAGCCTGGATTCAGCAGCGCTCCCAGCATAATAGTTGATCGGTTCTTCTTCCACTCCTGACGCAGTTGGCGGGAAGCGAGCAGCGCCGGAGTCAAGCCGGCAACAAAGCCAATGTTCGTCACTTCAAGTAACGACAGGGGTGAAATATGCTCTAGATTCAATTTGTCCACGAACACATAACTGGTTGTACATAACCCGACACATAAGGCCATCAGAACCGGCTTTGATCCTGTTACACTTGAGCCAGATTTGCCAACTCTGCTTCCCACACCACTCAGCACCGTAAATCCTACAATCATGCAGGCAATACCGACCCAGCCGAACATGGACAACGTTTCCCCCAGAAAAGCAACACCGATCAATGGCACCAACAAGGTGCTCGTTCCCCGCATAATCGGATAAATCTGCGACAAATCGCCCAATTCATACGTCTGCGATAGTAGCCAGGAATACAAGGCTTGCAGCGCCATTGATAACACAAGTAGTGCATAGGCTGGCATGGATAAAGGTTCCCGTACCAATTCCACAATAAGCACAGGCAGCAGTATTACGGTTGGAATCATCATGATGGACCATAAAAACACACTTTTGTTTAAACTGCGTTTGGTGAACATACTCCAGACAGCGTGAGCCATCCCGGAAGCGAGCACCAGAACTATAGGTAAAATCATAATCAAAACGTTCCTCTCTAATGCCTTGCTCTTCTATATTCTCTAATGTGCCGAAGTGCTCTCAGGTTGATGTTCTGGCTGTTCCTTCACGACCGATCCGTCTTCCAGACGAAGCCAGGTATCAAAGCTGCGTTGTCCCGCCTGCAATTGAATAACCCGTCCTCCGCGCAGCATACCTTCCCTTCCATATGTACTGTGCCCACTTGAACGCCCGTAGCAGAGACGAATGCCGTGGTAAGTTCCCTGAAAATCATTCACATGATCATGTCCGCAAAAGGTCCCCATCACATCGCCCATCTCCAGCAGTGCAGAGAACAGACCCGAGTTCACTTGGGCAGAGCAGATAGGTTCGTATTTGCTGCCGTAACAGGTCTGTGTGTCCCACATGGACTGATATTCAGGAATCGGGATATGGAAAAACGCCAAGGCTGGGAGCTTCTCCCCGCGACTGCGGCCGGGATTAACGCGTGTGGATTCAGACATCAGCCACTGGATCTGATTGGGCTGAATCCACCCATAACCTGGAATGGACTCGAACTGGGAATAGTTCCCCGAATCGAGTAAATACAACACTGCTGCCGGACGGCCATCCGCTCCGGCAATCTCCAGTGTGTAATTGCCTAGTCCCGCAATCTCACGCGGCCCAGGTTCCGTAACATTATGCGCATGCTCCTGAATCACATCCATTAATCCATCGGGGGTAATCCGATTCTCTGTATCATGGTTGCCATATACAAAAGCCCACGGAATACCACGCTCTTCCACTACAGACACAGAATCCCGGAATGCCTGCTCCGGGTGTTCACATTCCTTATTGCCAGGATCAACCGGTCCCGTGTAAATGACGTCGCCTGTAAAGACAACCAGATCGGGTTGTTCCGCTTCAATGACCGTCTTCATTAATTGCCCGGTCCGAAGATCTTCAGGTCGCCCATCCTTCCAGTGTAGATCTGTAAATTGCACGATTTTGAATGTTCCATTTTTTTGAAAAGCAAGCTGACGTTTCACCCTTTTTCCTCCCTGTTGATCCATGTACTATGGACTAAAGTTTTAAATGTTGTTTGTTGTGGTTTTACGTTGTTTTATATGATCTTATCGTCACATCATATTGCTGTCAATACATATTAAGAACAGAATATACTCCCTATATCCATTTCAAAATTGACAAGGTCTTCTCTCCAACATAAACTATTAAAACAACAACAATCCACACTACCTCACAACTCTAAAATAAATAGAACTTAGAATCGAAACTTCAGGAGGCACAAACATGTCTTTAACGTATGAAGAACGCAGACACACCATCCTTATCCAACTTGCGACCCAGGGCAAGGTTCAGGTACAGGTTCTGGCGGATCTGTTCCAGGTATCCACGGAGACGATTCGGCGGGATCTCGACCGACTTGAAAAGGAAGGCGAATTGCGCAAAGTATACGGAGGTGCTGTACGTGTACGCTCAGGCATGATCGAAGCTCCTTTTCAAAAGCGTGCGCAGCTTCAACTGAACGAAAAGCAGGCCATTGGCGTGGCAGCTGCCTCTCTGATTGAGGATGGAGAGACCGTAATGCTGGACAACGGTACAACAACGCTAGAGATCATGCGGCAGTTGCGACATCGTTCTCAGGTGACCGTCATAACCAACTCCGTCCCCATTCTTACCTGTGCACTGGAGGAGTTTGCAGGCAAAATCATTTTCGCCGGAGGAGAAGTCACCCCGGTCATACAAGCCTCTACTGGACCCATTGCTCATGAATTACTCAGTCAATTCAAAGTCAACAAGGCGTTCATCTCAGCAGGCGGCGTCTCGTTAACGGATGGGATCACAGATTATGTGCTGGAAGAGGCACTCATATCCCGCAAAATGATGGAGCGTGCGGAGGAAGCCATTTTGGTAGCTGATCATACCAAGTTTGGACGTTCCACCTTCGCCCAGATTGCGCCTATAAATCAAATATCCATGGTGATCACAGATTCTGGATGTCCCACAGAATGGATAGATGCTCTTCACCAAATGGAAATCGAAATGGTTCACAGCATTTGACAATGTGAGCCATTTTCTATATTTTAGAAGTATAATGATCGTTCTATCTTATTCTGAAGGGAGCGTATTACTCCTTATGAGCAGCAAAAAGGAAATGCTGTTGAACGTGGCTGAGGAATTATTCTACCTGCACGGCTTTCATTCTATCGGCTTGAAGCGAATCATCACAGATGCCGGGATCGCCATCATGACGTTATATAATCACTTCAACTCCAAGGATGATCTCATTGTTGAAGTACTTCGGCGGCGCGAACAGCGCTATCTGGAACAGTTGCGGCAGTATGCCGACAACAAAGCGCAGCCCATATTCCTCAATCTGGCGGAAGGACATGCACGCTGGTTGATGGAGCATGAGTCGAGAGGATGTTTGTTTTTGCGTGCTAAGGAGGAATTTGGCGGAGATCCAGACAACGTCATTGTACAAACTGTCAACGCGCATAAGAAACATGTGATGACCTTGATCAAAAATCTTGATCCTGCCGCAAGTGATCGTGCAGTGCTGCAATTTAACCTGCTGCTGGAGGGTTCTACTGCACTCGCTGAGACAGAAAAGGTAAATAGCGTATGCCGGGAACTCATTGACATGACGCAAAATAGTTTCAAGTAGTCCCACACCGGGTGAGTTAGTAGTTCAACTCACTTTTTTATTTCAAAGAAAATATAATGATCGTTCTATCTAAAAGGCGGTGGATTTGATGAAAAAAATTATTTTCCCAGGGATTGCCCTTATCGCTGTATGTTATGCATTCGGGAGATTCAGCTATGGGTTGTTTATGCCGGAAATTTCGGAAGCACTCCAACTGGACGATGCCCAATCCGGAGCAATTAATTCCGCAACCTACATTGCGTACTGCCTGTCTCTACTTAGTGCTCCACTGTTAATTAATCGCATCGGGCACTATCATGTCATTCAAATAGCGGGTGTTAGTGCTGTGCTCGGTTTATTGGGCATTGGCTTATCTCCAAACGCGTTTGTTCTCACACTCGGCGTATTTCTTGCCGGATTAAGTACAGGCTTGGCCTCTCCTGCATTGGGTAACACCGTCTATGCTGAGCTTGCGCCTGATCAGCAAGCCAGAGGGAATAGCTGGATTAACACAGGTACCAGCTTTGGCATTATCGTATCCGGTCCGATTTACTTGCTATTCACCGAGTATTGGCGTTTGACCTACATCTTCTTCGCTGTTCTCGGTATTGTGGTGGTGCTGTGGAACAGTCGCGTTCTCTCCACACGCAAAACAGAGCCTTGTACTAAGTCCCTCTGGGCATGCATGAAGCCGACCAGACCCGGTGTGGCTCTGCTCATGGCTTCCCTTCTGACAGGTATCAGTTCTGCGATCTATTGGACCTTTGCCCGTAACTTCCTCACAGACGAAAAAGGGGCCTCCGATTCGGAAGCCGTACTGTTCTGGATTGTAATGGGGATTATGGGGATTCTCGGCGGGTGTGCTGGCCGGATTATTGAACGCATCGGAATTGGATGGTCCTATCGGATAGCCCTTCTGCTGTTGTCTGTTTCACTTGGCGTTATCCTTCTTCCATCGATGGCCGCCAGTCTGGTCTCAGCCGTTATGTTTGGCAGTACCTATATTTTCCTGACCAGTGTATTCATCGTGTGGGCGACCAGGCTATTCCGTCCAAATACGTCCATTGGGATCAGCCTTGCTTTTCTCGCGCTTGGTGCGGGGCAGTTCATAGGTTCATCGATAGCGGGTTACACCATTGAGATGTTCTCCAACACTACAGCATTTCTGGCCTTTGCTGTACTGGGTCTGTTTGGATTACTCATTCGGGTGAAATAGACCGAGCCTTATTCTACAAACAAGCAAACCAACATACTATACATCCGCTGCGCATCTGAAACCAATATGCCCAGTAGATGTATCAGGCGTGTTGGGGATTCTCGCCGCCACTCTGTAGCGATTGCAGTAGGAACGGTGGCATAGGTAGGAACCGCCTTTTAACACCTTGCGATCTTCATGAGGAGATAATTCCGTGTCAGCAGCCGCAGCCTTCTCATGATCCGTAACGTAGTTGTCTTCGCACCACTCCCATACATTGCCTGACATATTATAAAGTCCGTATGCATTGGGAGGAAACGATTGAGATGGAGCGGTGCCTGCATAACCGTCGGCTGCATTATTTTTCGCCGGAAATACCCCCTGCCAAATGTTGCAATAGTGCTGTCCATCCGGCCTTAACGTATCACCCCAAGGATATTTTTTCTGAATCAGGCCACCACGGGCTGCGTACTCCCATTCGGCTTCTGTGGGCAGACGTTTACCCGCCCAGCGGCAATACGCATTGGCATCATTCCATGAGATATGAAGAACCGGATGATCAGAACGATCTTTTATATTAGAATCGGGTCCTTCAGGATGAGCCCAGTCTGCACCTTCAACAACCCACCACCATGGCGTCTGTTGAACCACTGTTCGAACTTGAGCCGCCGTTTGCGGAGAAACGAACAGATGAAAAACAAAAGACCAGCCATACCGCTCCGCCTCAGTCTGATATTCAGTCTCACTTACAAACTGTGCAAATTCCGCATTGGTTACCGTACAGGCATCCAGATAAAAGGTGTTCACCTGAATTTCTCTGACGGGGCCTTCCCCGTCTGCTTCAAAAGCTTCGGGGTTATTCGTACCCATCAGGAAACGTCCACCTTCAATACGAATGCTTTCTTTCTTCTCTGCTCTATTGGTTAGAGCTATCTTGAAACCAGCTGTATGAACGGTATGACTGGATGGCTTGTCCTCAACAGTTTCTACCGATGCAGCTGTTTCCTCTGGCAGACTCTTTTCCTCCAGATTGCCGCCCCGACTTGCAGCACAGCAGCAGGAAGAAGGTTTCTTTGGCAGCCGATCATGCATCTCAAGCATCCCCTTCTATGGTTAGGTTTAAGACTTGTTCTCCTTATTGTACACGGCAGGACGAATATTCGGATACGGTGGTTTTGTCATTCCTTCACCCATTTTTTGAACAGTGTATTTGCCAATATCCTTAGCTGTTTCGCATGTCAATAACGTTGACGATATGGTCTGATGATGCTCTCGTTCCAAACCTGTACTTCGATATAACGCTCCGGTCCGAGATCACCCTGTTGATTCCATTCCTGAGGCCAGCCATAGGATTGAATAATGTCCAGTATTTCATCTTTCGTGTAGACCTGCTTACAGTAGGGTTTATCATCCATATAACGCATCGTTGGAAACAAATCGCCGTAGGTAAAACTTACGGAATCATCAGGCAGATCCTCCCATGAGATCGTGACCCAATCCGGTTCGGTATACCAAGATTCCAACCATGTGCATGCACCCAGCGTCATATAGTGAGGATAACGGTTGGTCGGTTTCCCACCTTTGGAGATAAACTGCTCGTACGCTTTTCGCTCAAGTTCTCTTCGAATCATCATGTAATCTGCTGATCGCTGACTGGCAAAATTCCGGCCTTCCTGCCGGATATGCTGCGCAACGGCTTCTGCATCCTGCTCGGAAAGACTGGAAAGATTGCGGAATGGTCCAACCCTTTTTTCAAAATAATGATACGCGTTCAGATCTGTCATATGGCACCACCTCCATGCACATCTCTTCGTCCCCCATTTTCGTTAGTCATAGTGTACATCATGCCAACATGTATGGAAATAACTGTAGCAAACCATTTCCTCTGGTACACTATGCCATTTCAATTACAGTACCCTCTTCCGATCGCTGCTTCGCTTTTCCAGAATGATCCAGCACTCTCCGTCCAATCAGTGATAAACTAATAAAAGGGCATTTATCTTCAACAGGCTTAAAGGGAGGTTGTGTGTATGTTAGGCATCAAAGTACAGCAAGTAGAGAATCAACTCATCATCCGTTGGCAGCTTTCCAAAATAGAAATTCCCATCTCGGATATTAAAGCAGTTACCCTTGATGATACATATGGTGGAAGTGAGCCTTCAGCCGTTCGAATCGGCGCAGCGTATGGCGCTTCCGAAACAATTCTAATCCGTACAATCAATCAACCCTACATCCTGTTTACTTCCAGTGAGACTTTATTTCCAAAAATCAGTGCCATGCTATCCAATAATTCAGGTGAGCGGAATGCGTCAAACTTGCAACGTGCTAACGAATCTAGCGCACCTTAAAAGTCTGACTCTCAAAGCAGGCCAATTTTAACGAACTTCAGTGACGTTATTTCGGTGCAAACACAGCGTCAGAGCCTAAAAAGCGACCCCATTGATAAAATAACGTCTCTGGGATTCGTTACATCTCAGAACAGTGTAAATGAGAGCGAATAACATGTGTCAGGTTCGTTAGGCCAAATTAACGCGAACAAGGGGCGTCCACCGTCATGTTTATGACTTATGGGACACCCCCTTTTTTTAACGTTAGTAGCAGTCCAAATGATAGCCCTATCTCCAACTCCACTTCGGTAATTGATCCAGCGTAATTACTTCTTCACTACTATATACTTCTCTCAAATACGCCACGGTATTATGGTTACCACCCTTTAGGAATTCTCCCGTCCAGGTACAAAACCAGCTCCAATGCACACCTTGCTCTTTCATCTGCTTTGGATCAGGAATGGAGCCGTTCTCAGCTAAGGCAATGATTTTGCTGTCATTCACCAGTTGACGCAGATTCTCATAACGTTCAGCTAGTGGGCTGTGATCGCCTGCTTCTGGATACACATCCACACTCACAATATCCACCACATCGTCACCCGGATACCACTCTAGCTTTTCCGAGTTCCACACCCAGATCAGATTATCCAGCTCATACTTGTTGACCAATTGATCATACATTAGGCGGTATAACTGTTTGGCAGGTTCAGGTCCTTTGGCTCCCCACCAGAACCAGCCTCCTTCCGCTTCATGAAGCGGCCGGAATAACACAGGCACCCCAGCTTCCTTGAGTTCTTGCAGATGTACTGCAATTGCATCGATATCCCGGATCAATAAGGTATACTCTTGCGATTCAGGATGAGCCAATGCTGAAGCGAGATCGTAGGTGGTGGCATCCGTATAGAAACCGCGCCACCATTCCTTGCCTGGTTCATCTATCAGATGTGTAGGTGCATTCCAGTGCCAACACAATGTCACAATTCCGCCTTGCCGGTGCCATGCAATCGCATCCCGAATCTCCTGAGAGATCGCGCCGCGTTCTGTCCTTGATGGAGAATAATCCATGAGATCGAATCCAATTACCGCCGGCTTGCGGCCTGTATTCTCATTAATCCAGTTCAGATTTCCGTAATCCTGCTGACCTGACAGTACCCCTTTTCCATAACGCTCCGCCAAATACTTCATAAGTTCTCTAGCCTCGGAAGTCGCATCTTTATTCACTAAATTACTGCTTATCTTTTGCTCCGTCATTGATAATCCCCCATTCCCATGCAGGGCACATCGAGACCCAAATATCAAAAACACCCGAATTACGCATCCTATACGACTACTCCAAACCCGGTTAACCAACTACACCTGAACGTTCAATACTCTCGACGAAATAGCGTTGTACAAACAAATACAAAATAATGAGCGGTGCAATCGCCAGCAGAATGCCTGTATCCACGATCATGGCAACATAATTCGGGTCTGCCTTCATGCCCGAGTTCGAGCCAAAACCCATCAATTGGGGAATTAACTGGTTCGCCTGGGCAGGCAATGAAGCCACCTTCAGCGAGATAAGCGGGCTTTCACTCATGAATAGCGCGGAATAGAACGTATCGTTGTACTGCCAGACAAACGAGAACAGAATGACTGTGATCAGCGGTGAAATGGCGTTCGGCAGCATAATTCGGGCAAATGTCCGAAATCCGCCTGCTCCATCAATCAGTGCAGCTTCTTCAATTTCCTTGGGCATGCCCTTGAAGAACTGGCGGAAAATATAAATGAACAGCCCCGCCTTCAGCCCACCAGCCGTTGCCGCAGTAATCATGGACGGCCAGTATGTATTCAGCAGGTTGATCCCCTCTCGTCCCGTGAACAGATGAACCATTCCGAGGATGTCAAAGTTGCGGAAATGCAGATACATCGGCACCATCAGGGTGCTTGTTGGCACCAAAATAGTGAGGATGACCAATACAAACAGCACATTGCTGCCGGGAAAAGAAAAGCGGGCGAAGCCGTACCCGGCTAATGCACAGGATATCGCTGTGAGCAGCGTTGTAATTGTTACGAACAACAGCGTATTCGCCAGCAAAGGCAAATAATCCATCACCTGCGCCGCAAGCTTGATATTATCCAGCGTAAAATGCTGGGGAATCATATAGATGGTCGGATTATAGATATCCTGTTTATCCTTGAACGCAACCGAGATTTTAAGAAATAACGGATACAAAATAATAAATGAAATGCCGATAACCAGTGCATATCTGAATATAGAATACAGGAGGTCCGATGTCTTGTTTCGTACCCTCTGCATGCGGTAGTTCTCTTTCGGAACCACCACCATACGATCCGTTCCCGACACAGCCATAGTCTCATGCCTCCTTCAACGTTCGTTAGCTTTCAGTTGTAATGAACCCGTCGTGACAGTACCCATCCAACAACAACTAATACCAGGCCGATGACCAGCGTGTACAGCCAGGACATAGCTGAGCTCAGACCAAAGTTCTGGGTTTTAAACGCCGTCTGGTAAATGGCCTCTGTCACTGGGCTGCCTGCAAAGGAATCAATAATCGTATAGATGACATTCGTCAGGATCAATGGGCTCACCATCGGAAACGTAATTTTCCAGAAGGATTCATAGGCCGTTGCACCTTCAATTTTAGCCACTTCATACATCGAGCCGGGTACCGATTGCAGCGCAGCGAGGAAGATCAGAATCTGTACGCCAGAGCTGCTGACAATATCGTAGATGCGCATAATGGCTTCCACGATGTAATCGACATATGCCATTGGCAGCCCCACATCATTCAGCATTCGCACGATTGAAACGACGTTGAACGAAGCTCCCCCTTCGGTAGACGATTCAATCGCACTGGCGTCCCCCATCAGATTGATCAAACCTGCGGACTCGGCCGCCGCCACCGCACTGGAGGCCAGTATGACTGGCAGGAAGAAGATCGCACGCGCCATCGTTCTGCCCTTGAATTTCTGGTTAAGCAGTGTCGCCGTAAATAAACTGAAGAACAGAATCATCGGCACATTTAGCAGCATCGCTCCGACCGAATCCACCAAGATCCGGTTAAAGGTGGCATCAACCAGGATGGCATCCTTGAAATTTTTCAGCCCGACAAAATCCAGTACATATCCTCCTGGGGCAACCGACAGATTGCTCAAACTGAACCGGATCGATTGCAGCAGCGGCGTAGCGAACAGGAAGATGAAACCAATCAGCCATGGCGAAATAAACGCAAGTCCAAGCAGCGCTCTCCGTGATTTCAAGGATAAACGAAGGCTTCTCATTGGTTCACTCCTTCCACTGCATAGTCCGCCCCGCCAACGGTAATTCCATTAATCGTTACCGGATCAGCCGTGTAATTCACCAAAATCGTTGCACCGCCACTATAAGTGACACGCACTACGCCATCCTGAACTCGTTCATGCTCGGTTATTGGATGGTTCCGCAAATGACCTAATACTTCATTCGCTTCCTTGTATAATGCAGCTGCGTCATCTACCCAATATGCGTAGTCAGTGGCATAAGCCGAATCATAATTGGTCAGCTTCAGCTTGGATGAAGGTTCATACGTCCATTGAAATTGCGGAGCTGAGCCCAGCTCCAGACTGCGGAGCAGCTGTTTGCGCAGATCTTGATCCCCTGACGTATTCATTGCGGAAGCAGCGTAGTCCATATATCCATGAATGACCATTTCATAAAAAGGAACTTCCTCATCGGTAATGTTGAACCGGCTGGAGCCTGAGGGAGCATTAACAATATGCTGCGTATATCCCCACGCATAAGCATTAGCGGATGATAACATTATGTTCGGATATTCCTGCTGCAGCTTGCCCAGTTGCTCCTTCACGATGTTCTTCGCGGTTTCACGGTGGATGACACGACTATCCCGATAATCCGAGCTCAATACCTGCCCGAGATCACGTAGCGATAATGCGCTGAGTTCCAGTCTGTTGATTTTCCCTGCAAACTCGCTCACCACATACGGCAGCTTGGCGGCCGACAACAGATAATAACTGTCTTTGCTCTGATCCATCCGGTTGAGGGCAGGACTGTATGGATACAATTCAGCCGTCTCCTTGGTGACAAATCGCGCTGCATCGGAGGAAGGAGCAAAGTTCCAATCGTCGTGATAGATACGCTGGAACGCCACATCAGGGAATAACGCTCCACCGGACTGATTCAGTTGTTCAGACAGATCATGCAATTCGGAACGACTGCCCACTTCACTGTCCAGCTTGACCTGGGTAGGTGTATGGTGACTGAAACCTCCGCCAAACCATCCCTGATACCGCATCTGCACGCGGTCCACACCTTCCTGCTGCAGCTTCGCAGCCATTTCAGCCGCTTGTTCATATGTCGTCATAGCCAATGTGGTCCGATATGGTACACCCAGGAATGAAGCTTTTTTGTCCACTGCACCTAACACATCCACGTAAAAAGGTAAGGCTGATTCGTCCTCCAGCGGTTTCAGTACGTTCTGCCCCACCAATTGCTGCTGATACAAACGGGCCATCCCGGAATAGCTGGCATCCTTGCCGTTTAGAAAATGGTATCGCACCTGAATATCCCCGCGGAATGGTTCCTCGCTTAGTAGCTGAATCTCCTGCATCTTTTGCGAGGTATACATCTCCAACTCATCCTCACCCCGCAGGGAGAACGTGCCGTAGACGTGGTTATAGCTATTTTGCCTGCCTCCAATATCCGCAGAGATACTGGCCATGCCATCCCCTTTTTCAATCACGGCAAACCAGGCATGTTCACCGTTCTTCAAACCAAAGACAGGCATATGGACAGATTCACTGACCTGCGGGCGACTGAGTGAATTGTCATTCGGATCTGCACCGTACACACGTTGTACGTACTGCTCCTCTTTGACCTTTCCGTTATTCAGATGGATCAGACTGCCTGAACCGTCAGGTACAAACATATAACCTTCACCTTTCGTATCCGCGGCACCAAAGTAAGCGAGCAGATCGATATTACGAATACGGTATTGACCACTCTCTTTCACCTGACTTAGCGGCACAGTTACAACCAGCGATCCTTGATCCAGCCGATATTCCACCGGAATGACGAAGCTTGGTTTATCCGATGTGCCCCCGCCTTCGACTCCATTCTCCTCATTGTCAAAAGCAAGATCGTCAGCGGTGTAACCCGCCGCTTCAAAGGCATCCAGCATCTTGTTCAACACAAGCTGCTTTGATATCTGTCCATCCAATCGTTCCAGCACATCCGGATTGTTCTTGGTTGGATAGTAGCGGGCAGATGTATATCTTGCGACTGTGGCATCCAATTTCGAAAGGACCTTCTCCTCCAGACGCTGTTTGCTGATCAGTTTGGGCAGGGCATCAATGCCGAGCGAGGTATCCCCAAGCGTGTATGTAACGCGAATGCCCTGATCCACATTGGCAGCTGCGAACTGTTTGTTGCTGATACTGGAGCTAAAGTTCGGAAAGTTCTCCAGCGTACCGATCGCATCCCGAAATGACACGTTCAGCTGGGAGGACAGCACCTCCTTTTCATAAGCAGAAGCCAGGCCATCCTGATTACGTTCGTTCGGATTGCTGTACCAGATCTGTCCACTCGCTCCATCACGAACAGCAATTTCCGTCGTTTCCTCGTTGTAATACAGCGCCAGTCCCTGGTCTTCGACGACCAGTCGCATACCCGGCACACCCTCTGAAGAATCGGTAAGGAATTGCAATGATTCCGTCTCGGTTGGCACACCCTCTGTTGTTGCTTCAAGATAAGCCGTTGCCTCCACGGCTGGAACTCCCCTGTTATTGATATACAGCAGTCCGGCTGTAAGCAGAATCACAGCAGCACCACTGGCCAGCACCGTATATATTCGTTGCCTTTTGTTCACGGATGCCGCCTCCTTTAGGTCCGAAAAATCAACTCGCGGTAGATGTTGTAACCGAATTCATATAACTGCTGCAACATGCTGAACACCAATGCTCCGAGGAACACGATTATGCCCATGACAATTACCGTCAGCAGCATCGTCAGGATCGTTTTGATCACGGTGTACTGGTGTACCGTCATCGTGCCAATGAAGAGCAGCAGCACGAACCAGAAGAACGCGATGCTATTAAACAAATAATAAAAAGCCGTCTCTTCCTGTACCATAAACCGGCTGATGATAATCATCGGGACATAGATCAAAATAATCGGAATAAGCGAGTATCCTGTTGCCAGAAAAATCTCCTTGAACTTTCCTTCACCTTCCATCAGGGTGGTTACAGCCCAATTGGCTATGCACCAAAGAAAGAACGGCACTGCAACCGTTGCGATCTCCCCTATGCTGTTGATTGTGCGAGGATCGATGTAATTCACGAGAAACCCGGCGTATTGTTTTTGCAAAATCATCATGATAATGGTAAGCGCCAGTGCTCCAAAAGCAACGGTCAACCTGCCCCGCTGATCCGACTTGAGATCCCAGAATGCATCAATGGGGTGAAAAATGAGATGCAGCGGAAACTTAATGTAATCCTGCTTCACGGTCAATCTGCCTCCTCCGTCTCCATTTAACCGCCACTCGGACCAGGATCAGAATGAAAATCAGTGCGATCGCAAGCGTCAGAAAGGTGCCGAAATGTTCCTTCATCATCTCTCGCCGATATCTTTTGAACGCGACAGAATAACTTTTGCGATCCATTCCCAGTTCGAAGTAACCCAGAGCTTCCTCGTTTTTCTTCTCCATCAGCAAGGACTTGCCGATACCGATATAGGCGATATCATAGTTGGCGTTCAGCTTCAGCACTTCTTTCCAGATATGAACAGCCTCTGTATCCTCGCCCTGATAATGAAGGGCAACCGCCTCATTCACGCTGGCTCCAAACCGTGTTGGCTCATAGATAACCAGATTGTTTTTCCCCCGATCCAGCACTAATTGATGATTCCCGGACTGTTCCATGGCGACTGGTGTTTTGAGCGTTCCCACCTGATTTCCTTTGCCTCCATATACGTAGAGCAGATGACCTTCATCATCGTAAGTAAACACCCGGTTCTGCGTCGCATCCAGCACACTGTACATACCGTTGCCCAGTACCTTCACATCAATCAGCTTGGACGGACCCGGGTTATTGCGGAATCTGATATCTCCTTTGACTTCAAAATAACCAAATCTCTTCAGCACATCCTCACCGGATGGATTGAGACGTTTAATCGGTTCGCTGGAACCCGGGTCGATATTGGTCGCATATACGAACCCTTTGGAGTCGATATCCACATTGGAAAACTCGGTCGGTACAAACAAAACCATCTGCGCCCGCTGGGCTTTGGTTGAGAGCATCCGCCAAATGTATTCGCCGTAGTCGCGTTCCACCTTGTTCGTACCAACGTATCCAATGAACTGACCGTGCTCGTCAAACTGCATAATTCCTTCGTAGACACCCTGAGCCACCACATACACCCGGCCTACCCGATCCACAGTCAATTTCAGCGGTTGGAACTGAAAATTGGTCGCGAGGATATCAGACTCTGGCTTCGTAATCGTATGGACCAGCTGACCTTCCGCATCCAGGACAACTACGCGGCTGTTCCCCGTATCTGCAATGTATACTCGATCCTCTTCATCCACGAATAATCCACCTGGCGTATTAAAACTCTCCTTGCTGCCGTCCATCATAAATCCTTCGATTACCCGCAACAGCTTATACTGCGCGTCAAGGACAACAATTCGGCTGTTGCCACTGTCCAAAATATAAATCTGCCCGGAGGGAGAGACGTTTACATCACCGGGGTCTTTGAATTCGCCAATGCCCAGGTCGCTGCCCGAGATGGCTTGCTTGGGCAGATAGGCATCCGGTGACGGAACGGCCTCTTTCCAGTAGTTGTAGTTATAACTCTCATACGGCGCCGGGGAGGCCGCCGCAGGCACGGTATTCACCAGCAGCAGCGATACTGCCGCCAGGAGAACAAGCCATCTTTTCACTGTGCGTGCCATATCGTTCCCCCTTATTCCTTCATGCCCGAACTCGCCATCGTCTCAATGATGCGGCTCTGGGAGAAAATGAATAGCGTAATGGGCACACTCATCAAAATAAGTGCTACCGCAGCACCTGCCCCGGCCCGGGATATCCCGCCCTGAATGATCTGACCCGCCGCATAGTGCAAGGTCTTGAGCTGTTCACTGTAAATGTACCCATTGCCATCACTGCCCCACAGCATCTGGAACAGCAGAATGATCAATGTGAGCCAGGCTGGCTTTACATTGGGCATGACAACGGACCAGAAAATTCGGTATTCACTGGCACCGTCAATTTTGGCTGCTTCCAGCAACGCATCCGGGATCTGCTCCATGAACTGCTTCATCAGATACAGACCCAATGAATAGGCAAATGCCGGAATAATGACAGCCCAATACGTATCAATCCAGCCCAGCCATGACATGATCATATAATTGGGAATGGCCGTAACGGCAGGCGTGAACATCAGGGAAAGCACAACAACCTGGAACATGAACACTTTGCCCGGAAATTTGTGCTTGGCGAGTGGGTACGCCGCTGCCGATGCGAGCAGCACATGGCCCACGATGCCAATGCCTGTAATAAATACCGTGTTGAATATATATCGTGAGAACGGAACCCACGAGTCACTCAGCAGATTCAACAGATCCGTGAAATTGCTGAACGTTGGATTTTTGACAAATAGCGTTGGTGGGAAAGTAAAAATCTCATCCAGTGGTTTGAACGCATTATTAATCGCATAGATCAGCGGCAGCACCATGAAAGCACCAAATACGAGCAGAAGGGCAAACAGGGAGATGCTTCCCGATAAAGAGCGGTTCACCCGCTTTTTGCCTGACGCAATTGCAGCCATAGCTATTCTCCCACCCTTCGAAGCAGTTTCTGTACCAGTAGGTTGGTGCCCACCATAATCATGAACAGTACGGTTGCAATCGCCGAGGCGTAACCCATCTCAAACCGCGTTGTACCAAAGTCGATCAAATGGGTCACCACCGTCTCCGCCGCATAGTTCACGCTTGGGAACCCCGCCAGCGCAATAGATACATCGGCCACGGCGAATGAGGTCGTAAGTTGAATGACCGCACCGAACATCAATTGCGGACGCATCGAAGGCAGGGTAATATACCAGAGCTCCTGCCAGCGATTTTTGATCCCGTCTACCGCACCTGCTTCATATAACGTCCGGTCTACGGTCTGCAAACCGGCGATAAAAGCCAGAAAGCCTGTGCCAAGACTGAGCCACAATTGCACCAGAATGAGGATTGGCATAATGTAGGCTTCCGTTTTCAACCACTGAATTGGCTCCAGCAGAAATCCCCATTTGATCAGTAATCCATTGGCTATACCGTAGCGATCCCCCGAGAAAATCATCAACCAGATAAAATAGACATTCCCCGAAATGGATGGCGCATAGAAGATCAGCGTCATGAACGCTCTCCATTTGGGCGTTAATTCATTAATGATCCACGCAAATACGAAACAGGCAATATAACTGATGGGTCCGGTAATAATGGCAAACAGCAACGTGTTTTTGATGGCAATCAGAAATACGTCATCCTCCAGAAACAGCCGGGTATAGTTCTGCCAGCCAATAAAACCCGGAAACTCCAACATGTTGAAATAGGTGAAGCTGAGTATGATGGAGATGACCACCGGAATCACAGTAAACATGATGAATAGGATCATATAAGGAGCTAGCAGTACATAGGAATGTTTGCTGGCCTTCATTTCCTTGAGCTTCCAGGACCACCATGATTTCATGCCCATGCCTGGTGTTTTCTCAGGAGGACTGTTTTGTCCGTCTCGGAGTGATATTTGTGACACTGTTAACCCTCCCTCTGCTTACGGAAGACCAAATTCATTACGCTTGACTCGAATCTCGTCCTGAATATACTGGGTGTAATCCATGATGGATTCCCTGGCTTCCACTTGGCCAACAACCGTCTTGTAAAATGCATTGAACAGATGACGTCCGGTAAAATAACCACCAGGTACTTCGGGAATGCCCTTTACTGTCTCGAATTGTGCCTTCAGATTCGCATAATCTTCAGCCGGCCATGGAAGTGAATCGAGTGCCTTGATGTTGGCCGTCGGATAACGCGCAGCCGCACCCATCAGCCCTTCCATCTCGCGGCCAAACTCAGCCTGAACCGGTGTACTGGTCCACCATTTCATGAACTCCCACGCCGCCTCCTGATCCTTGGCACTTTCCAGCATCATGACCGCACTGCCGCCACCCGGAACGTCCCGATTCAATGTTCCATCCGGCTGCACAGTCCCCGGAACAGGAACAAATCCCCATAATCCACGGATCTCCGGTGCAAATACGGACAACTGGTTATACATCGTGTAATCCGTCAGACCAATCGGCATCTGTCCGGTCCGGAAACGGTTGGCAAAGTCATACTCCCGCTCGAGCTTGTAATCGGTATAAAACTCTGTCCACTTCTTAAAGGTCTCAATGCCGATGCGCGAATCCAGATCCGATTCCTTGTCGTCATTCCGATAGAAGGAGCCGCCGTTCTGCAGCAGCATCGTTGCATACTGCGAATTAGGCGGGATATTGACCCCCTGCATGTTGGCCTGGGCCACCACCGGCATGCCAAATTCCATATGATTTTTGCTCAGAATCGCCAGCAGGCTCTCGACATCATCCCACGTTTGAGGAACTTCAAGCCCCAGCTCTGCAAGCACATCTTTTCGATAAAACAACATATTAAAGGTCTGTGTCTCCGGCAGGGCGTACACGCCTGAATCATAGGCGTACGGTACGATGGCACTGTCTCTAAACTCCTGTTCCACCGTGGTATAGTCACTAAACTGGGTGAGATCCACCGCCGAGTTCCGCATCGCAAAGTTCACGGGCAGATCATTGCCGATCTGCATCGCTACATCCGGTCCTTCACCCGATAAAGTGGCTGGCAACAGCGTACCCATGTTAACCAGCTTCAGATTGACGTTGATGCCACTCTCCTGTGTGAATGTCTCATCAATCATCGCTTTCATCGTGTTCGCCTGATCACGACCACTGCCGATCCAGACCGTCACTGTGCGCTGATCCTCTGACGTGGCAACGTTCCCAATCTGGTTATAATCAATGAAGAACGAATGGTAGAATGTCTTCGCTTCGTGACCAAGCTTCGCCAGCGGCCCCATACCCGTTCCAGGAATGCTGCTGTCTAATGAAGCTACATAGAGTGCATCAATTTCAAGCGGTTGCTCGCGAGCCTGCTGCACCCAAGTCCCGAGTCCGCCCGTGTTCGTTTTGTATGCGGCAAGTCTTCTTGGAATGGTATCGGGCTTGTCGATCATCTCATCCAGCTGTTGGGCCATCGTTTTGATCAACGCTTCTTGATCGCTGGACTGGCCTGACAGAAGACGAAGTTGCCCTGCCACTTCCTTCAGACGTTTGCTTTCTCCGCTAAACACCCCCAGCAGATTCGGAATCTGCTTCTCCACCCGATAATCCCGGAATTCATCCGGCTTGGTGCCTGTAATCATCAGAATTCTCCGGTACATGGAGTTCAGGTTGTACAGGCTGTCCTCCACATTGCGAATAAGTGGTGCGAAGTCGCCCAGGCTGTTCTCCAGCCGAATGACATGTTTGCCTTTATCCAACTGAAACTTGTAAGCATCCTCACCGCCCAGCACATCAATGCGATAGTCGCTTTGGTAACGGAACGGCGCCTTTGTCATCTCCACAAACGGAATCTCGTCATCGATGGTCAGCTTGCGCGTGGAATAGATGCCTTTGACAAAATTTTGCTGAGCGGTAAAACCGATATGATAAAGTCCACTCTCCGGCACGTCCACTTCCCATTCGATCCACTGTCCTGGCAGACGCCAGTTAAAGCCACCAATCGTATTAATACGCACCTGGGAAGCGCTGTAAGGGGATACGGCTGAACTTGATCTTTCACTGGTTGGATATAACGTAGGTGAAGATTTGGCAACAGCCGCTTCCCCTTCAATTCGGATGAGCACATCCTTAGGCTGACCGGAAGAATCCGTCTGCTCGGCTCCTGCGGTTTCCGCATAAGCAACGGCTGGCTTCTCGTTGAATAGTCGTATGGATCGAATTACCATGGGTTCGCGAGAGGATTTCAGCGTTAACGTGTGCTCTCCCTTTTCCAGATAGAATTTGAATGGAGCCTGTTCATACCCATCCGAGTCCTGAAATGTTTCCTCCATCCAGCGGGGCTTCTCCACTTGTTTTGGACGAAGATCATTGCCCTGATTATCCTGTTCAACAGCTTGTTTCTCATTGCCCCATACCCGGTCAAACTGCAAATAGGCGGCTTCCGCAAACGGAAGTTCACCGTCAATGTACAACGCACGCTCAATGGCCGAACTCTTTCCTTCTACGGGAAAATAGACAGCAGAGAGGTTGTACAGCCCGGTTTCCGGCACGTCAACTACCCAGTCGATCTCGCCTGTCTCCCCAGTATGTAGCGATACACCCGGCCTGCCCTCATAATCCTTCAGCTTACGTACCTCTTCACCCTCTGCCCGTATGTAGTCTCCTGCTTCGATGGTCATATCCACATCCGGTCTTGAGGCCTTACCTGCTTGGGACAGATATTGTTCATATCCGTTCTTCTGCCTCGTCTGCTGCAAGATGGCATCCACCTTAATAGCAGGCAAACTGCCAGAAGGCACAACTGCACTCTTTACACCTGCACCGGAAGTAAGCAAAAGTATGACGCAGGCTACCGCTGCTGCAATGACTATGGGCAGGATCCATTTCTTTCGTTGTAGAATTCCAGCCATCCTACGAGCCCTCCTCATCAAGGCTGATGCCAGCAATGCTTAATTGGTGATACAGGAAAAGAGGTACCCGTGCGCGAGCCCGGACACGAGGCACCCCTGTCTGAATCATGCAGGTATTACTGTTTGCCAAGCTTATCGACTGCCGCTTGTGCCTGCGCTTTATACTTCTCGGCTGTTGCTGTAACGGAAGCATTGTTTTTGATAATGTCGTTTACATAGTCACCGATTGGATAACCCGCGTAGGCGTCATCCAGCAGGATGCGGCCCGTTCCCGCGATATGCTCCCGAATCATGGCGATGTCCTTCTCGTCGGTATAACGGCTTTCCAGGTAATCCTGACCTGGGTACTCTTCAATCTGCGGAATGTCGAAGGTTTCTTCATAGATTTGGTATACAATTTTAGGATCTTCCACACCTTTAGGAATGAATTTTGCTGAGGCAGCGTTGTTGGCGTATGTTACATCCTTGCTGCCCTGAGGACCGTTCGGAATTGGTACGACTCCGGCAGCAAAGGTGATATCGCCCAACTGCCATTCCGCAGCAGTGAACAAAGCCACATCTCCATCCTTAAACGTGTTACTTTCCTCCCAGTTCGTTTTGTCACCAGTTTTGACTTTTACAACATTCTCCACGTTATACAGGCGTTTGACGAATTCGGCAGCTTCAATCGTTTTCGGATCGGACAATCCTTCTTTTGAATGTTCGTCATCTACAATCGTGCCGCCATTGGCTGCAGTAAAGTGACGAAGCACGTCAATAGCCCAGCCGGAGAACCCGTATACGTCAATTTTTCCGTCATTATCCGTATCTTTGGTCGCCTGTTTCGCCAGTTCCATGAACTTATCCCAATTCCATTCGCCTTTGTTATAAAGCTCCTGAGGGTCAGGTAACGACAGCTTCTTGAACAAGTCACGGTTATAGTGAAGTCCCAGACCGATGCTGGTAGGAGATTCAAAGGCGTAGTAGTTGCCTGCAATGGCAGGGTATTTTGCGATTAGATTTGCCTCTTGGTTGATGTTATTCTCAGCTGTGGTGAATTCGGAGATCGGAAGCAGTTGCCCTTTGAGGATGGCGGGTAATGCGGATTTGTACTCCATCTGAACGATGTCAGCGAACGGTTCGCCAGCAAGCGCAGTCGTTGTAAATTTGTTCATGTACTCTTCGAATGGCACGTTTACAAACTCAATTTTCACGTTGTATTTCTTCTCGACTTCAGCAATTTTATCCAGTCTAGCCTTATCCGATGCGGTCTCCCCCGCTGGCTTCAGATCCCACCAGGCCGCAACCTTGATGATACGCCCACCCAAATCAGGTACATCGACTGCCACTTCTTCTGTTCCGCCTTCTTTGTCTGTCTCGACGGTTCCAGTGCTATTGCCCGAATTCGCTGGAGCATCATCAGCCGGCTGAGCCGTCCCCCCACCACTGCAAGCGGATACAAAAAGCATTACGGCCAATAACATGAGCGGCAAAACGTTCCATTTTCTAGTCACGATTTTAACAACCTCCCCGAATGTGTATACAAATCATGGTCCGGCATAACTCCCTGACTTCCATTTTCCCTAATGAAATTCGATGACCACCACCATTTGTTATTTGTCCGTTTGGTTTTGACAAACAAAATTTAACATAGCACAATGTAAGCGTCAACATTTTTATTGTTAACATTTTCTAATTATTCTGATAAAATGCTGTTATATCGCTTTAAAACCTTATGAAACAGCATATTATCCAAATGCCATTCTGAGTACTCCTATATCCAAAACGAAAGTCATTTTGATTATTTTGTTATTTTATAAAATAACAAAAAGATAATAACACATTCAAAAATTCGCCTTTTTCTCCTGCAACATGTCCATCGCCGAGGTCTATTTCCGTCGTTACATGTATGGGACACTAACATTTTCACTTCTACAGCCGTTATTAGATTAAGAGAAATACATCATGATATACTAGAAACAGCTTTATTGCACAATGTAAGGAATACGGCAGAACTACGAGTGTAAGGATGGTATGATGAAGACGAAGGTAACAATTCAGGAAATTGCACATTTTACAGGTCTGTCGAAATTTGCGGTCTCACGAGCTCTGTCTGGAAAATCAGGTGTTAGTGAGCAGACACGGGACGTTATTCTTAAGGCCGCTGGCAAACTTGGATATTTCAAAGATAACAGCATGTTGTCTGGTGATATGTATAGCAGCAATGAACTTCAGGACCCGCAAAACACGCGGTGGAGTGGCACCATTTTAATTTTGTTTCCTAATGTTCGTTATCAGAATCAGGAATCCGTATACTGGGGGCCTGTCTTTAACGGGATATCCTCCAGACTGAACCAGAAAGGCATCAATATTCTTACTCTGACAGAGCCTTCTGCGGATCAATTATTCACGTTGCTGAATCCGGATGCCATTCGGGGCATTATTACGGTTGGCTCCATCTCCACACCCATTCTGCTTGAAATCAAGCGTCTGGGCATTCCTGTTGTCATGGTGGATCATCTGGACCCCGTCTTTCACAGTGACAGTATTTTCACAGACAACTTTACTTCCATGCGTGACATTATGCTCTACCTTCTACGCAAGGGATTCAAGCGGTTTCAGTTTGTTGGAAATACCAGTGACGCTCACAGCTTCTATGAACGATGGGTCGCCTATACTTCGGTATTGATGGGTCATGGATTGGAAATGAATCAGATCCCCGAACTAAGCAGCCCGGATGTGGATGATTTTCACAAGACATTCACTTCGGTCATTCATGAGGGGAATTTGCCTGAGGTTTTTGTATGTGCCAATGACTTCTATGCGCTATACACCATCGAGGCTCTGGAGAGCATAGGGATTAGTGTACCCGATCAGTGCGTAGTCACCGGTTTCGATAATGTGTATGATAATATCCCTGTACTCGCCACAGTTAATGTGAACAAGGAACTGCTTGGTGCGCGTGCGGTCGACCAGATGTTATGGCGAATTGTGAACCCGGAGAGTAATGTAGAGAAAAAGCTGATTCTTGCTGACGTGATGATTCGGGAACAGTACGGAAGACATAGCGGATAAAAGATAAGGTACCCATAGGCAGCAAAACACCCCCATAACCAGTATTCGACTGGCTTGGGGGTATTTGAATTTGAATGCCAATATAAAAAATAGTTGATGTTAAAAGTCCATTCTACGTATCTGTCCGGACATCATCCCAATCCTGATCCAGATAACAGATCAGCCAATTGAGCGCACGATGACGTTCGTAGGCTACTCCGCCATTCAGCTCCCCCGGAGGTGATTGCTCCTTCACACGACTGTCTACACACACCCAGTTGTACCGGTAGATTAGATCCGCTGCATCCAAAATCTCGCTTTTGGAGCGAAGCTGTGCCCCGGCTACAAAGGCTTCAACATCGTCACATTGCTGCAAATATCCTACATCTTGTCCTACGTTACAAAGATTTACTGGTGCTCCAAGTTCCTTGACGTAGCCAAGCGCCCATAACATCACATGATAAGCCTCATATCCCCATGAAAAGGAGATAACCTCCTGATGCTCTGCCCCATGCTGTTCCACAAATCTTCTCTCCACAGGTGAAAAGAATGAAGTCGCATCATACTTGTCGATCACTTCCTGGACCAGAGCTGCTGTATCTTCTGCACTCTCCCCCGCTCCCAAGCATTCGCCCTTGAGTGCTGCAATACAGAGGGCTACCGCGCGCTCTGCGACTTGTTCCACACTGCGGATCGTAGTATGCTCATCTCCCGCTCTTGCTGGCAAATGAACATTGAATGGGATTCCTTGCTCGGTTAGAAGCTGCTCGGAGCGCTCTTTGCGCAGCATTGCAGATTCCGACGGGGGTCTGACATCGTCCAGAAAACTGGTGTGCGCTGTCACTTTGTAATCCTCTACTTCGGATTCTCCGTTGACATCCAGCAGCAGCTGACCTTGCGCATTCAGCAAGGAGCCACCTCCCCAAAAGATGACTGCATCCAGGGCATCGGCCAGATGTAATAATTCATTAAAGAATTCTTCGGAAATGTCTTCTTCTGTCTCGATCCCAACAACCATATTCAGTGTAGAGCATTTAATCAATACCTTTTCCTGTAGCGAAGCATTCTTTCCCTCAATCTGACTTAAAAATCCCAGCATCCCCTGAATCATTGCCGTAAATTCTTCAGGGTGGGTCTGGCTCGTCATGATATTGAAGCCCTTTGTCTTCTTACTAAATAATTTCTTGCGTGTGACTTGAATATAGGTTTTGTCTTCCTTACGCTCAATTGTATCCTGAGGGTATATGGATTGAATCATTTCAAACAGCTGATCCAGGTCAAACTGGGAGCTGTATATCGCACAATTTCTCATGAGGTTCACCTTCTTCTTTCTATATAAGTTCAACTAATAAATATTTACACTGGCACTCCGATGACAGAACAACCTTCCGATCGCTGTTATCCCCAGATTTTGTTGATTCCCTTCTCCAAAGGGAAAAATCCGGGGATAAAGGCGAACACTTCGCTTCTTCAGGTTATTTCTGTCCTCTCCGTTGTTGTGTAAATGTTGAGTTGAACATATCTAACTAGTCCTTATACGGGTCGAATTCATTGCCTCCGGCCATCGCGACACCTACGGGGCGAAGGGTATGGTTGATTTTCAAGGTATGCGCATGCGCATTCAGCACGTCCTGCAGCTTCTTGTACACAAAAGGACTTTCATCCGTTCCTGCACCCCGAAGCTCCACACCATATGCACGAATTGCCGCTTGCATCTGCTCTTCGCTAATCTCGCCACCCATGCGTGTACGCAGCTTATAATTCATTTTGCCAGCCGCTTGGGTTCGGCTCATAATCCGACCTGCACCATGCACGGTGCTGCGGAAAGACTCGGTATTCTCTTCGCTGTGGATTCCTTCCACGATCACCGAGATATCTCCCATGCTTCCGCCCACAAAACCGAGCTGTCCCGGTGCCAGCGGCGTTGCTCCTTTGCGGACCACCACCACTTCTTCGCCCATATGCTGTTCTTTCCAGGCAAAGTTATGATGGTTATGAACCGAATACTCTGCGCTCGCCCCGAGAATGCCGAGCACCTGTTCAATCACATAATCACGCCCTGCGTATGCATACCGGCCGGCCAAAGTCATCCCGTCCCAATACATATCACCCATTTCACTCTTGAGGTCAAACAGTGTTGGTGGTTGGTCCATCGATTCTCCCGGCGCTTTGCCACTAAACGCACGTCCGGCAGCCAGATTCAGAAAACCACTGGCGACCTTAAGCCCAAAGCCGCGGCTGCCAAAGTGGTTTGCAATCCATACTTTACCCGTCGCCTCTTCCACAAAAATGTCGACAAAATGATTGCCACTGCCTACCGTCCCAAGCTGGTTGCGTGCGAGTGTCTTCAACTTGTGCTGTAGTCCAGGCTCAATGGAATCAAACAGCTTCCAGCTGGCATCATCGAACAGCTCATGCTCCACAGGATTTGGATTGTTGCGTCCTACACCGAAGGATATGGTCGCATTAATATCATCCATAATGACAGCAATCTGATCCCGAATATCATCCCACATCAGGTTGGTGCGCACAGCCTTGTTGCCGCAGGCAATATCATATCCAACCCCTGACGGACTGATCATGTTCCGGTAGGCAACCACGCCCCCGATGGGCTGTGAATATCCTTTGTGATGGTCTGCCATTAGAGCCACGCCCAATACATCTCCATACTGCGAGCAAGTCACCGCCTGACTTACCGCATTCTCCAGCGGTTCCCCCCAGACTTTAATGTTATCTACGATACGCATGATCTGGTTAACCTCCCTTTGTTTTCATTAAAACTTCCAATGAAATATATACGTTGATATATATACGTCCCTGCCCATAACTTTCTTTATTTTACCAAAGAGATAACCTTCCTGAAACTATACATTCCTTCAGTTCAAAGTTATCAGTATAAAGTAAAAAAGAGAGCTAGGCTCTCTTTTACATGATCAGTCCCTATTTCACTTCTTACTGATCTTAAACTTGAACTCCCACGTCGCTGTGTTACCCGAATAGCGGCCCCTGTTCTCCGTCACAACAACCGATAGAGTCTTGTTGATTGATTTGGAAATGGAGGAAACCTTAACGTTCATACTTTTGCTTCCCAGATCAGGGATTTTGTCCTGCTCTTCGGCATTCGCTTGTAATTTCAGCGTATCTGTAGGTTTCAGATTCAACTTGACCGACGAACCCTCCTCCAGACTCTTGCCGTTCACACTTGCCCCTATGGCCCATTCATTACCAACGGAATTGTTCTCCACCAGTTCTGCACTGACAAGCGTCACGGTCACTTTAACCGTCTTGGCAGCGGCATAGGATGTTGGGGAACATACAGCGAATACCAAACTCAGAATCATCAAGACATTAGCCCATTTTTTGAACACGAGAGTGCCTCCCTCATATCAGTTCATTATATTTCAAGACTATGCCTTATTCGCCCTGCTCCTTAAGTAGTCCTTCTACCTATTAGACATTTTCCGTGATATATTGATTAATTAAAATGCTTCCGATAACCCTGAACTTTCTCATCTTTAAAGCCCAGCTTTTCATAAAAAATATGAGCCTCTTTGCGCTGATCGCCAGACACCAGAATCATGTATTCACATCCAAGATCTCTCGCAATGTGCTCAATCTGAAGCATAAGCTTCTGACCAATTCCCTGTCTGCGTACCTGATCGGATACAATCACATTCTCCACAACCATGAAGGGATTGCACTGACCTGCCAGATCCATACATTCAATACCCATAACCGATCCGGCCAGTTCACCGTTGTAAAATGCACCGAGTACATGGTAGTGTCCATTTTGCTGGATATAGTGAAACATCTTCTGCATCTGCTGTTCATTAGTCGGTGTACCCATCAATTCGTTGTATAACTGACTTAGCGCCGGTAAATCCTCAAGTTCGATTGCTTTAATAGTAACCATAATAATCCTCCTGATTTGTCCTATTTCGCATACATTGCTTAAGTTAGGTCCTTCTTAAAATAATAATGACTGTGTCCGGTCGGTGCATTCTCGATCGTTGTGATCAATTGGTAGCCATGCTTCTTGTAAAATTCCGGTGCTTGATATGAGAATGTGTTCAACATGACAAAATCACAAAATTTCTCTCGCGCAATTCGCTCAACTTCAAGCAACAACTGAGAACCATATCCCCGATGCCGTTGTTCAGAATCCACCCAAAGAATATCAACCTCCAGCCAGTTCCAGCAAAGTGTAGTAAGCACACCTGCAACAATCTCGCCGGTCTCATTTTTGATATTGAAATTCAGTTCTTCGTAACGATGCCTTTTCCTCGCTCACATGCGCAGCATTAAATGCGATAAGTTGCTGGCGAACATATTCTGAATCCTCCGGAGTACTTGGATTGATATTGTTTTGGGTCATCATCTTCTCCCCTTCTCGTTCTTACTTCGTAGTAAATATCTGAATAGGACCTTCCCAGTCAGGCTCTCTAACCTCTTGGTATTTATTATCGGTATAGCGTGCAATGACCTTACGCCAGAAAATCTGAGCAGGCTCATTCGTCTCCATCTCCGCTACTTTCCATGTTCCGGGAAAAAGATTGAACACATGAATGGCGGCTTGCGCACCCACTCCCAGCTTTCTGTATTTTTTCATTACAAAAAACTCTGCCATTTCGTATACACTCGTCCCCTGTTTACTCTCAATTTCACGAATCAGTGCGAATCCCGCCAATTGTCCTTCTACTCGAAACAAAAAAGGATGTCTGCCCGCTTCTGTCCAATAATGGTCCAGGTACACATACTCATATAACCCGTTTTCGTTAACATCCTCCGGGTCATACTCACTAAAATCGTATTTGTACAATTCCATCAGATTGCGCAAAGTTGATTTCTGTTGGTACTCCGCTTGATGAATCGATAACATGAGATTATTTCCTTCTTTCCAGTTGATCATCGTTTGACGATGTCACTCGCAACCGCATTCGTTTCTTGCATATTTTAACATGATCTTATCCCATACAAAATAGAAACAACGCACCTCCCATATAGGAAGGTGCGTTAGTTTAACTTACTATAGTTCACTTATACCTGATGTTAAAATGCTCTACTCTATTTCTCTCAGATCAACGTACACGTGGCCTATGGCAATTCTGCCCAGGGGATCCATGGCCTTCACCTCAATCCGAATAGGCTCAATACTCGTCCCCAATGCTGTAACGTATAATTTCTGTCCAACCATTCTGACATCTGCCAATTGTGGATCAGGTGAGTCAGCCATAAGTCTGAGGCTTGACCTAGCGTCATCTTCATCCTCAAACATGAAGGACAGGTCGATCTCAATCTCATCTCCATTAACATAAGCGGTATTACCCGCAGGTGCCTCCACCAGTACAGGGGGAGCATCATCAAAATCATACATGTCCACACGTTGCAGCAACGTGTGATGCAGTGTGAAATCAGGCTCTTCTCTCAGGGATATAGAGTTGTTATTCACATCCAAGTATTGCAGATCAGACAGTTCAGCAATTCCAATGGGTAAATGAACAAGCTCATTACTGTTCACATCAAGTTTCTGTAAGGAATGTAATCCGCCCACATCCACTAAAGCAAGTCGATTATTCGCGAGATTCAGAGATTCCAGCTGATCCAGTCCCGTAACATTGATTTCCGTCAGTTGGTTACCGGATAAATCCAGCCAATTCAAGCGATCGAATCCAGAGGCATCCGCCTTGCTTATTTCGTTTCCGGACAGATCTATTTCGGTTATATTCAACCCCTTGAATATCTCGACTCCTGTCAGATCGGAAATGCCTGCATTCCTCGCATACAATCCCCCATTCGTCTGAACGAGAGCTTCCGCCAATTCATCTTTGGTCAGTGGATCATCCACATCCTTTTGCAACCAATATGCAATGGCTCCAGCCAAATTTGGATCAAGGAATTGGCGACTTATCGTATTGGCCTGTACCTTGATCTTAAGTTCTGCCGTAACGCTTGCTCCCCGAGCATCGATAGCTTTGATCGTCAGCGTTGTTTCTCCAACAGCCTGTGGTACAAGTCGAATTACTTGGCCCACCAGAGTGGAGAAAACGATGGTTTCATCTCCTGCTATGACACTGAACTGCAATTTATCACCATCTGGATCACTAAAATAAGAGGAGGCTTGCCAGTCCAGGGAGGCGTGATCCAATGTAAGTTCCTGATCAGGCAAACCGCCACTAACGATCACTGGAGACCTATTTCCCGTACCTGGATTGGACGGAGTGGAAGGATTCGTCGGTGTCGTTGGTGCAGATCCACCTCCCCCACCCGAACTTCCATTTCCATTCCCTGGCGTCGCCACGGAATTACCGTTTGTGTTTCCGGTACCTTTTCCTGCATCATTGCCACCTGAAGTTGTACCCTGCACCTCAGTTACCTTTCCTGGCTCATTAGCATGGAATTCCGGATTGGCACCCCCTTGACTCGCAGCTTCTTCAAGCGCTTTAATAACTTCAGTTGTGCGTAGTGCGATCACGGCCATTTCCTGTCTGGAAGTGGGGCGCTTCGGAGCAAAGTTTCCATTGTCCCCTTTCAAAACCCCCAATTCAACGGCCTGTTGTACACTTGGCAAAGCCCAGGTACTGATGCTGGACGTGTCCTTAAATGACAACTCTTGGGTCAAATTTAATATTTCATCATATCCCTTAGCCTTCAGAGCACGGATAATCGTCGTTGCCAGCTCTTCCCTTGTCACCAGACCGCCTGGTCGAAACGTACCATCCGGATAACCATTCATGATTCCGGCCAATTGGAGAGCATGAATATAGGATCCATTCTCAGCGTTACTGTCCAGATCTTTAAATAATGGATCTGGAAGCTGAGCTGACGACAGCACGTTCATTTCCAATAGTTGTGCCAGTGTGTATGCAAGGTCCCCTCTTGTCAACGTTGCACTCGGGTTGAAATTCCCTGTTTCGTCCGCCAGAATCATCTGTTGCTCAGCAGCCCTTTCAATGGCTTGCCTTGCCCACGGTGCTGCCTGCTGCAAGTCACGAATGTTTAATGCATCGGCCGCTGCGCTCACTGTTCCGGGAACAGTAATGACTGATAAAGACAGAAGGGCCGCCAAATAAGGCGAGACCCTACGGTTCTTATTTTTAGAACAAAATTTTTGTTTGGATATACGTGTTGTCATCTCTTAACGTTACCTCCTACATGAACATCACCCTGGAGTCAGCAAAGACTCGTCAGCGTTATTTGATTATTTTCATTGTAGGAGAGACTATAGTTGGAAAACAGTCTACAAAAGAGTAGACAGCGTTTCAGCTCATCATAACAATCCCCGCTGCTCAGCAATTTGTACAGCATGAGTGCGACTACTCGCACCCAGCTTCGCGAACACTCGGCGAATGTGTGTATTAACAGTGCCGGGTGAGATACCAAACTCGGCAGCAATCTGTTTGCTGGTCAGGCCCTCAGCGATATAACCGAATATTTTTTGCTCCATCGGGCTGAGACCCACTTCCTTCGTATCCAGGTTTGCCTCCCCTACAGAGGAAAGGCCCCTTGCCCGTTTGTCTCTTGCGAATGCCGATAATAACTGCTTCACATAAGCCATTTTCACACCATCATCCTGTATCGCCTTCGTACGGCGTAAATACAGGTAGTCCTGCAACAACCGCCTAATCTGCTCACCTTCTGCAACGAATGAACGTATATATCCTTCCGGTCCCCCCAACACCAAGGCACGGGATAATGCTGCAACACTAGCATCTGTGAATCCTTGCTTTTGCAGCATGATGGATTCTAGCAGAGCACACTCTACCTGTTCAGTCAGCCAATCCCGTTCTTCAGCCTGGTTACGGATTCGTCTCAGTTCCTCTTGTGCAAAATCATACTGCTCAAGGATAATCATCGCACGTATGCGAACCATGGAGTGGAAGATCTGATCACAGCTGGTCTCAGCTGCCATACAGCCTTCGCCTGCTGGTTTAACCAGAATGGTTTGAGCCGATTCCACGGGACTCACTTCAAGTAAAATTCGATGTTGATGTGCTTCCAGTGCTGGCTGCCAGTAGTCCATATCCTTCACAGATAACAAACCTGTGAGCTGTTGAAGCAGCTTCATGCCTTCCTCAGGTCGACCCAATGTAAGTTCAAGTCTGGCCTTTAGTACATACGCAGGAACGAGCAGTGCAGCCACTTTAATCTGTAAAGCCACTTCAAGTGCTCGATCCGCATAACTTACCGCTTCTGATAACCGATCCTGTTCCATTAAAATTTCACCATATCCGACACCATAGTAGGACGTTACATAGGCATGTTCAGCAAACCAACGTTCCGTAATCGCCCCAAAGCAAGCTTCCCCACGCCGTAAATAGCCATTAACGCCATGAAAGCTGCGTAGGCGCATGCTCTCTCTCCGATCATAATCCATATACTGAAAGGCAATATCATCGGGATATCCCTGATCGATATAGGACACCAAATAATGAGCGAGCCCATCCAAATCTCTGTTCAGATAAGCCATGTAGGCTCGCATCACACAAATGACTTGTAGCAAATACCCGACGATCTCAGGTTCAAGCTGCCCTTGAAGATGCACCCCGATCACGTGTTCCAGTTCATCAAGCTGCTTCACCATCTGTCCATAAGGCATTTCGCGCGCAACTAGAAACAGGTAGGACATATATAATTTTGGATGTGCTTTCACGATCTCCAGTGGCAAAACATCGAAGTATCGCCGGAGCGTCCACCACTCTCCCATAATAAAGTGGGCAAACAGCTCTTCCAGCAGTCGGGCTGCGTCCTGCATGTGCTGTCCGAGAATATAATGATCCAGTGCTTCAGCCGGGTATCCTTGCTGCTCATACCAATGTGCAGCGAGGGCATGTAATTCATTCACCTGTTCTGTGCCATAACGAGCCAGCTCACGCTTTAGAAATGCAGAGAACAAATGATGATACCGATACCAGTGCCTTTCCCGATCCAGTGGAACAAGGAAGAGATGTTCCTTTTCCAGCTGCCTTAACAAGTGCGGAGCTTCCTGCATATCACTTAATACCTGACACAAACTGCTGTTCATTCTTCTAGTGATCGCTGTCCGGAGCAGAAATTGCTGCATTTCGGGTGACTGACGCTGGAACACCTCTTCAAGCAGGTAATCCGAAATCGTCCTCTCCCCAGGCTGCCCGTGATCTTCACGAGACAGGGAAGTGGATGGGCTGACCAACGAGTCTGCACCCCATGCGTGAGATAAAGCCAGCAGCTTCAATCCGGCAGCCCATCCCTCCGTCTGCTGTACCCAACCACGTGCATCCTCCCCAGCAATATCCAATTGCATGATCTCCTGGCAAAATTCAATGCCCTCCTCTGCCGTAAACGCCAGTTCCTGAAGCGTGAAGTGCTTCAATTCACCTCTCAGACGCAGCTTCTCAAGCTTGAATGGAGGATAGGTGCGACTTGACAGTACCAGATGAATGGACAGGGGAAGATTTTCGATAAAGTATTGCATCTGCTCATGAATCTCAGACTGGGTTACTGCATGATAGTCATCCAGAATAAGCAGTGCATGCTGATTGGCCTGGGCAACACGGTTCAACAATAATATTAAAGCTGACCTTGGATCTATCGGATATCGTTGCAAAAAGTGTGGCAGAACGTCTCCGCAGAGCCCCTCTCTCACTCGATCCAGTGCATGAATAATGTAGAGCCAAAACTGAAGTGGGTCCTGATCTTTATCATCCAGGCAGACACAGGCCGCATGTACTGCTTCATTTCTCACCCAGCTACCTAGAAGTGTGGATTTCCCTGAACCGGCTGGGGCAGTTAATAAAGTGACTTTGGATTGGGACAATTCTTTGCGCTGCAAACTGAGCCGTGGACGGTCCATTGTATCCGCTGGCAAGGGTGGCAGTTCCAGTTTGGTTGTTAAAATCATAAATTGAAGCCAGTCTCCGTGGGGACCAGCGGTATGTTCCTGTTGCATGAGATCCTCCTGAATCAGCACCATGGTGCCCGTTTTCCGATTCATTGTATGTACATTCAGATACCCTAAGTATACAAGGAACCACGGCCATGCCCCACACATTTTTGAACTAAATCAATGACAAACAAACCCTGCACACTGAATGCAGGGTATTAATTGGATTATCGAACCATTATCCGAATGGCTCTTCTATTTTCCTGTCTGAAGCAACTTATAGTTCACTACAATATAGTTCAATCCCGATAACAGCGTAACTCCTGCCGCCAGCCACAATAAAATCACATCAACTCGCACATCTGTCAACAAACTGAACGGAATATTATTCAATAACACAGCAATGATGGCTGCCACCTGCAGCACCATTTTGAGCTTGCCATACCGGTCGGCCGCAAGTGCGATCCCCTGTTCACTCGCAATCATGCGCAGCGCCGTAATGACAATTTCACGTCCAATGATGATCACAGCAATCCATGAACCGATCAGATTCTCCTGAACCATCATAATCAGCGCAACCGAAATCAATAGTTTATCTGCCAGTGGATCAAGCAATTTCCCCAGATTGGTGATCTGATTATATTTTCGCGCCACATACCCATCCAGCTTATCCGTACCTGCAGCCACTGCGAAAATAATAATGCCAATCACCAGACCATGCTGATCCAGAAAACGAATAAGTTCACTCGACTCCTGTATCCATGACGGCAACGGGATAAAGCATAACATAAACAAAGGAATCAATGCCATTCTCGCCAGGGTAATTTTGTTAGCCAGGTTCATTGACATACCCTCCCTTAGCACCCTTCTCTTTGGAATGGACCTTTTTCCATTTACGAATCTTGGTACGAAACGACTTGAATGGAGCAACTGAATTAATCTGTATCCACTTCACCATGGCCCACCCAGGCTTAATCCCCGTCCACTTCCTCATCCCCTGCACAAATAACTCTTCTTCACTAAGTGATTCAATCCAGTTTAGCCACTGTTGCTCCGTTTCCCGAAACAAGGACCGCAGTTGTATAAGGGAGAGGTCAGCATATTTGTCGTAAAAGGATGCGTTCAATGCCCCAAGTTGGTTCCATTGATAACCTGGTGCCGGCATAATGACAACCTCTCCCGCCCGTTCATTCCGATCCCATCCCATCAGAAGGTTCATCCACCCGAGCTGATAGGCGATCATCTGTGCAGGTGTACGATCCACGCCATCTACAAGTTTATCTTTGTCACTATCGCTGATTTCACTAAACTCGTCTGCAAACAGCAGATATAAACGTTGAATGGTTTCGATCAGTTCTTGTTTGGATGCATATATCGGACCAGGCATGTTTTCCCCTCCTCGGTAACAGTCACTGTTTTTATCCTCTATCCACATTTCTCCCTCATTCCGTAATCCGCCTTTATTTCCACAAAAAGAAAGGACAACCTGTATTCCATACAGCTGCCCCTATAAATTGTATTTTGTTATTCGGCTATCCGACCAATCCCTGATCTACAATGATTCTTTTATCACTCGCTTGTAATACCATATGGACAACAGGCCGAAGATTGAATACAACAACGTATACACAATCATGACGATTACAGTAGGTGTGGCAAGTTCGGTGCCAAAGAAGAACCAGCCTGATTTCACGGCAAAATAACTATGGCTCAGTCCCACAACAAGTGGAATGCCAAAATTAAACAACTGCTTGAACTGAATTCCGCGTAACAGATTGCCTTGAGTAAATCCAAGTTTGCGCAGAATAGTATAGTTTGATTTCTCTTCTTCGCTCTCATTCATTTGTTTGAAATAGAGGATACACCCGGATGTAATCAAGAAAGTCAGTCCCAGGAAACCAACAATGAACATGATTAGGCCCATACTGGTACGTTGATTATTTCGGAATTCAATCTGGGAGAAGCTTGGAGCCTGCAATTGCAGATCTGCAAAAATGGCATACGCATTCTCGTCTTGCCCCGAATCTGTAATTTGCACACCGTAATAATCTGTCCTTTCCACCTCCTGAATTTTCGGATCAAGATCCTGCGCAAGCTCCGCATAAACCGATTCATCCACAACCGCTACAGGCGTTCCTTTGGTGTAATACACGGGAAGCACGCCCTGTTTGACGGTTCCAATCAAATGCTGGTCAATCGTATTTTTCAATCCGTGCAGAACAATGGGACCTTCATCCCGAATGGAAAAGAATTGCTGAATCACATTGCCATATCCCATGAAAATGACTTCGCCTGGTTTCAGATCAATGTTATCCACCATGCTGTCACTTACTACGCTGCTGAACAACAGCTCCTCCATTGTGGAGTCATTCATCACCTTATGTGCATCAATTTCAATATATAAAGGTTGTCTGTGCTTTTCTTCGTATGGAATCTGTTTGTTATCCAACTCCGCTATAAAACGATCCTTTACCTCAGCCTGAGCAAATGAAAAATCTTCCGGCAAGCTTTCCTTAGCTTGTGCCTCTGCCGAATAATAGGAAATGTAACTGAGCGACAGCATACCTATGGCGAGTGCCGATACAGTAGTAATAATGGTCAGCAGCAAGGCATTCGACTTCATACGAAACATGATGGAGGATAACGACAATACCTCGTTAATGGAGAGGTAGCCTTTTTTGCTTTTGCGAATCATATTAAAAATAAAACTGACGGAACCTTTATAGAATAGATATGTCCCCAAAATAACCGAGAACAAAATCAAAATCATTGTGTACATTAACTGCTGCATATCCAATTTCTCGACGCTGAACAGCCGTGCAGACAGTATGTAACCGAACACGATCAGAGCAATACCTAAGATGCCCATCAGAATCTGCCCCACAGATAACTTCTTTACCTGCTGCTCTGTTGTAGAAGACACCCGAAAGAGTGATAGAATACTCTGTGCTCGGATAAACGTGTAATTCATCAACATGATAAGCAGATACATGACGGCAAAGACAATCAGCGTTTGCACTAGCGCCATCGGTGAGAAGTATAGCTTCGTGATCACATCAACGCCAATAATTTTGAACAAAATCATCAATATCAGCTTGGAACCCAGAAACCCAATTAGAATACCGATTACCATAGAACCAAAGTAGAGAATGAAATTTTCCGCACTCAATATGCCAAATATCCTCCCCTTCGTCAGTCCGATTAGCTGAAACAAACCGATCTCCTTACTGCGCCGCTTGATAAAGATCGTATTGGCATAGAGCAAGAAAATGCCCACAATGACAATCAGTAACACGGAGGATGCGCCGATCGCAGCCGCTCCTTTTGTTGATTCAGCAACTTCATCCATGGAGGGATCATACTGTAATGTCACAAAGGAAAAATACAGCGCCACACTAAAAATCAGGGCAAAGACGTAAAGATAATAATTTTTCAGGTTTTTCCTCAGATTGCGAAAGATGATGTAGTTCAGGCTCATGGCTGCACACCACCCAACACGCCCTGAGTTTTGATAATATCGTTGAAGAAGGATTGCCGGGACTCGTCTCCTTTATTTAATTGGGTGTAGATCTGACCGTCTCGGATGAAAATCACCCTGCTGCAATAACTTGCGGCAAACGGATCATGTGTGACCATAATAATCGTAGCCTGATGCTTCCTGTTCATATCACTCATTTTGCCAAGCAGGTCCGAAGCCGATTTGGAATCGAGTGCACCTGTCGGCTCGTCAGCGAAAATAATGCTCGGATCATGCACAAACGCACGCGCAGCCGAAGTCCGCTGCTTCTGCCCACCCGAGATTTCGGACGGATATTTGTCTTTCAGCTCATATATGCCCAGTTCACGGGCGATTTGTTCGAACTTCAGGTGTGCCTCATGCTTTGGAATACTCGTAATCGAGAGCGGCAGCAATACATTTTCCTTCACCGTGAGGGTATCCAGCAGATTATAATCCTGAAAAATAAAGCCCAAATGAAATTTGCGGAATTCAGCCAGCTGTTTCTCCTTCATACCGGTGAACTCCTGACCCTCAATGTCGATCGTGCCCTGGCTGACCCGATCGATCGAAGAAAGAACATTCAGCAGCGTCGTTTTCCCCGAACCCGAGGGCCCCATAATACCAACAAATTCGCCTTTACTTACCCCGAGATCAATCCCCTTGAGGACTTCCTGTTTATTTAATTTGTTGCCATAGACTTTATGAATTTTTTTGGCTTCCAGTATCAACATATCCCACTCACTCCTCTTTGGTATATCTCTATCATAGGCGGGATGCTCCAATTTATCGTGCGATTCACCGAACAAAACCAAAAAGCATGTGACAATGTTGTCACACGCCTGCTAGGTGGATCATGTCATTTTTTCTCGGGAAGGTTAGCTTGATACTAGTGCCCTCTCCGGGAGCAGACTGTACTTTAACGTCTATACGAAGTGCTTGTGCCACCTGTCGGGTCAAATACAAGCCCATTCCCGTTGCCGTTCCTTCCAGTCTCCCCTGAGTTGAAGTGAAGCCTTTATCAAAGATACGTGGCAAATCCTGCGCTTCGATCCCTCTTCCATAATCCTGAATGGTCAATATGATGTGCCCATCCTGTTCCTTACTTTCAATGACAATGTCAGAGGAATGGCTGTATTTCACTGCATTACTAAGCAGCTGCCGTATGATAAAACCTAACCATTTGCTGTCGGTCAGCACCTTTGTCACATCTAATGACACGTCGAAGCCAATCCGTTTGGATATACACCACGACTTCAAAGCTCTAATCTCGCCGTTCAAAATCGGTTCAAGCTCTGTTTCTTCCACAAACAAATCATTATGCATAAATGGAATACGCTTCTGGTGAAGCTGCTGATCGAGCAGTTGGTGAATTCGCAGCCATTCATACGTCATCTGGCCCTGCAGCCTGTCATCCGGCATTCGCTCGATCATTAATTGCAGCGCGGTTAAGGGCGTCTTCACCTCATGAATCCAAGCCAGCATCTCATCCTTTTCTTGCTCCAGCAAAATAAAATGAGACGATGACTCCTTCCGATAACGTTCGGTCTGGGAAGTCATAGCATTGTGCACAATCCGTTCATAAGGGCTTTCAGCGATATCCAAATCTCCTGGATCATAGGTATGATCCCAGGCGCTTAATCTTTTGTAGAAACGAGTCTCTCTTGGATATCTCGCCCAGATAAAAACGATGCATACGACCACATTCAGCACGACGATATATGATACAGATCGGAATGGAATGGACGTGTCGATATAGGCTACAAATAAAAAGATGAGCTGCATGCTTATAAGCAACACTAACCAGCTCAGCTTTTCCCGTATGTACTTACCAATCATGTTTCCGCCTCTTCCGTTGCCATGTAACCCTGACCAACTTTCGTTTCGATATAGCCATCCATACCTAGCGGCTCTAGCTTTTTGCGAAGGCGATTGACGTTGACCGTGAGTGTGTTGTCACTCACAAAATGTTCATGATCCCACAGACTGCGAATCAGGTCTTCCCGGGTCACAATCTGATTTTTGTGCTCAACCAATACTTTGAGAATGAACATCTCATTTTTGGTCAAAAGGACCGATTCATTGTCATGGGTAAGGATATTTTTCAAATATTCAATGGTAGCCCCACGCCATGTGCGCAGCTCAATCCGCTCTGTATTGTAGTTATATACCCTACGCAGGGTCGCCTGGATCTTGGCTATCAGCACATCGAAATGGAAGGGCTTCTGGATAAAATCATCTGCGCCCAAATGCATTGACATGACCATATCCGTAGGATGATCCCGTGAGGACAGAAAGATAATCGGCACATTGGAATGGGCTCGGATCATGCGACACCAATGAAATCCGTCATACTGGGGAAGCTGGATATCAATGATGACCAGCTGTGGCTGAATGGCACTGTATTCCTGCATCACTTTGCCAAAATCCTGCACGCCATACACGTCATATGACCACTGGGATAACCGTTCTTTGATTTCACTGAATAACGATTCATCGTCTTCAATGAGCATAATTTTAAACATATATCTTCACCACGTTTCTGTTCTTCTTGGGCAGTTAAGTTATTAAGGTCGACTTCTGCGTGATAACCGTTACGGGTACGAATCGTTCTTTCGATCGCTGTTATCCCCAGATTTTTTTATTCCACCTTTCATAGGTGAAAATCCGGGGATAAAGGCGAGCACTCCGTTTCTTCAGAATCGATTTCGTCCCCTCCACTACTTTCGCTGCTTATTGAACAATAAAAATTGTCGAACCAAGTAAAATAATTACTTCTCACTACGTTGCAGAGCCAAAACAAAGCACATGCTCCAGATTCATCACTAGAATTCTGGAGACATGGGAGCAAACTGAACGCAAATTAGTGAATACTGTTATCCCTCCATAGTATGGAGGACCTTGCTTGGATCACTGATTTCTTCCATCCGTTCAATTAATTGCTTTGCGACATCTTTTGGCGATCTTAATTGGCCTGCTTCATAGACCTGACCGAATACCTCAGACAGTGCAAATTCCTCTGCACTTTTGCCTCTTGCCACAGCCTGTAGCTCAGTATCTACCATCCCTGGATCGAATGCAATCACTTCAACGGGATTGGGTTGCCCGGATTGTTCCATCGCTACGCACTGGGTGAACATGTTTATCCCAGCTTTGGAGGTACAGTAAGATGCCATTGAAGGTGCCGGATAACTTCCTGACCCTGATGATACATTGACTATTTTTCTGCGTGTGGTCAGGTGGTTGGTATGTTGTATAAATGATGAAGTCAGAATCATAGGCGCTGCCAAACTGATGTTCAGATTAAGACTGATCTCTTCTGCACTGCACCGATCTATCGATTTCAACGGTTCCAGCATCGCTGCATTGTTAATGAGCCCGATGAATTCAACTTCTTGCGGTGGAATCTGTTCGAGTATGCCTGAGACAAGATCGTCGATGCTATGAATATCTGCCAGATCAAACTGAACATGCTGGTAACGCTCGTAGGCTTCCTCCAAGTCAGACGTTCCGCGTGCAATACCGTAGACGTGATCTCCCTTTTCCAATAACAATTCCGCAAGCTGTTTGCCGATTCCTTTGGATGTACCTGTAATGATAAAATACCTTTGTCCCATATTTCCCCGCCTTTCTCTCACTCTGTGCAATATTGGTTAAACATCAAATCTATGACCCTTCATCTATGACTACACGTCTGGTTTTCTCCACAATGTCACCCACAGGATGGGCAAGCCAAAACAATCTTCATCCTGATCCATCGCCTTCATCGGTCGCAGCTCCACGCATTCAAAAGGATCTTCAAGCAAATAGCGAAGCTTTTCCTCCGTAAAAGCCAGACCACCTTTCATCGACTTCTCACGGTATACCTCCCAATCGTCCATAACGCTCTCCGGTCCACCCTGACCGCCAAATCCTGGAGCAAAGCAGGTCATTCCAAAATACCCTCCAGGTTTAAGTCCACTCTGAATCATCTGTATGTAGGGAATTCGCTGATGTGGCAGCAGATGGTGAAGACAGCCCGAATCATAAACCAGATCGTACTCTTCATGTGGCGTGAGTTCAAATGCTGATTTGCATTCAAAATTCACTTCAAGCTGTTCCTCCACAGCTCTTTCCTTGGCCCAGGCAATGGCTGTCTCTGAAAGATCATAAGCATCTACTTTATAACCCTGACGTGTTAGATATATTGCATTTCTTCCCGGGCCACAACCGAGCTCCAATGCTTTGCCCCCAGGTAATATTCCTGAGTTCACATGTGCTACCAGATTTTCATCCGGTTTGTTTGGAAAAAAGGGAATCGGCCGGTCTCGATCCTTGTAAAAAGGCTCCCAAAATTGCTTCGCTGATCTGAATTCTGCGTCAAGCATGTCATATAGATCCTGGACATTTTTAATCGTCTTTTCCATAACTACATTCCTCCTCAAATCCATATAAATTATCTTTCATATTCCCTCTTATGTTTCGATCTCTGTGCTCACCATTTGCCCGCTTCATCACGGTTTATACGCTAAATCAACTACCCTCCATTATAACATTTTCACCCAATCCAACTCTATTTTTCTTGTATGATTCCGATCCAAAAATGGTCTATTTACATGTAAAAACGACGTTTAGAAGAAGGAACTTCCTGTCTCCCAGACGTCGTTTGAATCATTTGTATTCATGACTCGATCAGCTTAACTTCTTCGTTAGATACAGCACCACATCGTCATCGATAATCGTTTCATCGCCCCACTTTAGATAACGATCATGCTTGTGAATGCCCTGACCATCCGGTATATATCCACGACGGGCATACAGAATTTGAGCTTTGCCATAATCGGAGAACACCCCGACACCAATCCCGGCAGTATCGGTTCGCTCATGAATAACTTCTTCTGCCCGGTCCATCAAACGTGATCCAATTCCCTGACGCTGATACTTGATCAGCACATTGAAATCATTAATTTCCGGAATACCCTGTTCCCTGAACGAAGGGTAATACGAATTCCACAATACATTCACGTAACCGGCAAAAGCTCCAGCGAGCTCCGCTACCAGAGTCACCCGCTCACCATTCTGCTGTTCTGTAAGATATTGAATGTACTGCTCCGCCGATTTCGCCCAACCTTGTTCCTGAAACGCCTGTGAAATTATGACCGGATCGCTCTCATCCAAAAGTCTGATATGTATATTCATCGATGTAATCTCCTTAATATTATTAGATACTTAAAGAATCAATTTCATAATACCTTTAGCTGCTTTAATCAAGGCTAGATATAGATCAAAACGTTTCAATTTGTCTATATCTAGTTACAAAACTTCATTTTAGTGAGTTATGAAATTGATTTACATGTTATTTTCACAAAAAGTCAGATCTACAAAGTGTTCGTTTATTCCTTTTCCAGAATATACCTTCCACTGATGCAAAAAAGAATAAAACATATCACCAAAATTCATGCCCTCTGGTAGTGTATCTACCATTTTCATTGCACCTATTTCGGAGTTAGGTTCCAGCGATAGAGCACGGAATTTTGTAATATTCGCATAATAAACCATACCAAACGTTCCATTCATTTGGTAAATTCCGAAAGGTTCTAGCATGAACCTCAATGCTCCTGTCTCTTCGAACAGTTCTCTTTCTGCAGCCCTAAGAACTGACTCGTCAGGTTCACGATTACCTCCTGGGAATTCCCAGCCTTGGCGTTTAAGGTTATGGATAATGACGTATTTCTCCTGAAACTGAGTAACCATGATGACATACTGAATCTCTTGTTCCAATTCATCATATTTACTGAGATCCAGCCACTGTTTCTCTATCATCAGAAATTACACCTCACATATTTCACCACTAGATTCCCAACCTGCTTCTAAGCAAGGTAATATGGGCAACGTGGTGTCTGCCATGCCATGCATATACGCCCAAATTGTAGTCCAGTCTGGTCGTTTCTTTGGAAGCGGGATGATAAAAGGTTTTGGCATAGTCTACATCTGTTAATGTGTTCAGTAGCGCTACCCAACGTCGATGCAGCGCATCCAGGATTTGCAGGGAAAACTCGACATCCAGCTCCCGCGAATCACTCAGTTCAGCCCATCGCTCCTCGTAATATGGTCTTATCGTGGGATTATCCTCCGTCAGTGCCAGCTTGAAACGAACCATACTATTCATATGGCTATCTGCCATATGGTGTATGACCTGTTTGAGCATCCAGCCACCTTCCCGGTAGGGTAACCTCAATTGGTCTTCACTCAATCCTTTGACCGCTTCGCGGGCGCGCTCCGGCAACTCCGCAATATCCTGAATCCACTGCTTCCGCTGCTCTGATGTGACCTCGCCTGTATGTTCAAATGATCCAATCGGGTATCTCAAATCCATCGATCATTCCTCCTTGGTTAAATGGTTTATATAGCACCGCGTACTGCCTATGGGGTATACTCCATCAGCCAGCAGTCTCTCATCTGCCCTTCATGCAGCTCATGTTCTGGTAACAGTCTGACCTTCCTGAATCCACACTTCTCGTAACAGGATATGGCTCGTTCGTTCCAGGATTGCGGGTCCATGACCACTTTCCGAGCTTGCTTTTCGTTGACTAGATAGACCAACATGGATTTTACTAGTTGTGTACCAATACCGCGGTTCCAATAATCAGCTTCTCCAATAAACTGATCTGTTCCATAGATGATTTCATCGGTGTCTCCATAACCATACTCATTCCGTTCTTCCTCCTCCAGTTCATAGAACTGGATATAGCCGATCGGTTTACCTTCGTGTTCAACCATACAACGATGTGCCGTATCCTCTTGTCTATAAAAGTGCTCTCTGACCAAGTTCAGATCATGCGGCCGATCACGGCCTTCGTAATATTGAAGTACTGCTGGGTCAGACAACCATTGAGCAAGGCGCTGTTCATCCTTTTCATCCAGTAAACGTACCGTAATCTCATTCCATTGATAGATTAGCATCACTCTGCATACTCCTTAATGATTTCCAGAGGCTCTCCTGAGACCCAGCTCAGGTCTTTGCCCAGTAATTTTTCCTGATGAACATAATAGATCATCGGTTGCCGAATCAGTTCTGCCTCCTCACCCAAAGGATGAATGGTAAAACGAACCTTGTACGTGCCCACTGCATCAGGTATGGAGAACCCCGCAAATTCAGTAATCGCTGTTGATGACTGCCTCTGTAACACTTGACGAAGAATCTCTTCCATTGCACCTGTGCTGCCGACGGAAGTAGGTCGAATAAATCGGTTGTCCTGTTTGTCATAAAAAGATATTGAACCCCAGCCAGCTACAAGGGGATATATAGTGTGCTGACCTTTATCTTCTTTTGTGCGTGTAATGGCTAATTGCACCTCGTATTCATCCGTAGCTGTCTGCCGAATCGTGCCCTTCATGTTAACATCCTGCGCTGTAATGCTTGGAGCCAGATTATTATATACAATGAAAGCTGCTACAATAATAATCGCAATGCCTGTTAGCCAAAATATCGTACTTTTTCGCATGTATTCAACCCCCAAGCTGATTAACCGTAAGTCTGAAGTAATTCACTCTCCATTAGCTTCTGTGTAACGCTGTCCAGTTCAGGAGAAGCAGACCAATCACTATGTGTATTCAAACCATATTTAATCGTATGGATAACGCTATTAGCTGACATATATAAATTATGGTGTACTCCTGGTTGCACAATGATGTGATTTCCTTCGCCCATAACTCTGATTTCAAGCGTCTGATCTTTTACAAAATTTGCATAAGCAATCCAACCAGACTGCACAACATAGAACTCGGTTATATGGTTATGAAAATGACTATTTTGCCATGCTCCCTGAGATGAAGCTATCGTTCTGCAATAATAACCGCCATCCTCTGAAACCATCTTGTATTTCCGTTCCCCGTTAACCATCTGCTCGAAGCTGGTATTCACATTATCTGGTCCTAAATTTCGTTCTAAAGTTTCTCTATCCAAAATACAACCTCCAGATCTGAAATACGAAGTCAGGCATTCATATTTTATAATCTTTCTTTAACGCCTTACGGCCTTCCAGATATATTTGTGCTCACGCACAGCAAGTCTCCCATCAATCTGATTTTCCTTCAGCTTAACTTAAAGCTGTTCATGGCATACCATTCCACGCCCAATAGATATCCCTCCAGAAGAAAATCCCATATTAAACAACATTCGACACAGACAAGTCGATTTTCCTGTCCACAGGTTAACTTTTTTCTCACTAAAAGAGTTTTATCTATTCTCATCTTGTGCTTGTTAAAATTTGAAACGCTTCTCTCGTAGGCTCCGTATTAAGCTCGAAGTCGTATTTTGCCACTTGGATAAACCAATAGGATGTGGAGGTTGAATGAATGTCTTTTTTTAAGAAAATGTTAGCCAGTGTAGGTGTTGGAGCAGCCAAAGTAAATACAGAATTACATACACCTGAGGTTACGCCTGGAGGAGTCATCTCTGGGATCGTGTACATCGAGGGTGGAGACGTGGAACAGAATGTAGACCGAATCTACCTTACGATCAAAACCCATTACATACGGGAGCACAATGATCGAAAAGTAAATGAAACTGCCGTTGTAGCCAAATACTTGCTTACCGAAGGTTTTATTTTACAGCCTGGCGTCAAACTGGAGAAATCCTTCTCATTTGATCTACCAGAAAATCTTCCAATTACACTGCATCGTGCAGAGGTATGGGTTGAAACTGGGCTCGATATCTCCAGCGCCATGGACCCCTCAGACCGGGACAGACTCCATGTAGTTCCTACAAAAGATATGAACACTGTGCTTGATGCGATTGATCTCCTTGGTTTCAAACTGCGTGAAGTGACCAATGACTATGCTCCAAAGCTTGGTGGCAATCTTCCATTTGTACAGGAATTTGAATTCGTGCCAACGAGTAAATTCCGCGGTTATTTGGATGAGTTGGAAGTATTGTTTTACCCGATGGGAGATTCACTGGAACTGTTGCTTCAGATCGACCGCCGCGCACGTGGACTCGGTGGCATTTTCTCGGAGGCGATGGGGACGGATGAGAGCTTTGTCCGGCTGCATCTCTACGAGAGACACCTTGCACGGGGTGCAGATTCGGTTGCCCAAGGTCTGGAAGAAGTCATCTCCAAACATCTATAATCTATTGATAATAGATTCAAAAACAAAAAACAGTTCTCCTACCAACTTTCATTGGTGTAGAACTGTTTTTGGCTATGTTTTTCTTTTATTAATAAACAATCAGGAACGCTGTGTCCAGCGCTGTATCCCCGATCGAAGTCCATAGTATGCAGCAGCAAGCAAGAGAAATCCAACAGCAGCGATTAGAATGGAAGTAGAATCCCAACGGGCGATGGTGCCAAAAGCAACCTTGGACCGCAACATCATAACGGATGAATCGGTGTTCATCATTTCAGGTGTATGATTCAGCGTCATTAACATTCCTTGAACGACATTCCAAGCCATAAAACCCAGTGTGAATAGCAAAGTTACCAACAGGGATTCCACACCTAATCGTTTGTTGATACTCATCATTTTGCCTCCTCATTTACGGTTTGACAACAATTTGGAAGTTATAAAATTCACTACATCATCTGTTGTTTGCCCATCCGTCTGAATGTACTCTTCAAAGCGTGATCCATGGAATGCTTCGACACACTTAACCGCTTGTTGAAAAGTCCATCCATCAGGCTTATCCCCGCGCTTCAACAATCTCTCATGTAATGTTTCCATGGATGTCATCAGGGTAAAATGAAAAAGGTCAGTATCTAGCTCTTTCAGACCTCGATGGATGTAACTGAACTGCTCTGACTTGTAGATGGTCATTGGAACAATCAGATGTTTGTCATACTTCTGCCTGATTTCACGGGCGACTTTCACGGTAAGGACTTTCCACAGCTCCATATCCTGAAAATCGTCCGTTTTTTCCACTTCCATTCGGACGTCATCCGCAATCACGTTTCTTAACATGTATCCAATCTCTTCAGGATCGTAGATCATGCTGTTCGGAATTAGCGGCTGCAGCTTGGTTGCAGCAGAGGTTTTACCCGAGCCAAATGCCCCATTAATCATCACAATCATAGTGACGCCCTCCTGCGTATCATATTCAATTAGACAAGAGGTGCTCCAACTCCTGTTTCAGGCGATCTTTGTTCGTATCCACATATTGATAAAGGAGTTCAAATACCTCTTCATTATCCGATTGCATGCTTAAATTACCCGCTTCCAGCTCCACCCGTTGCAAAACCTCATGGATCTGCTGTCCATGCGTATTCAGGGTCGTCGTTACATCCTGCTCGGAGAGTGCATTCACATTTTCTCTTAACTGCTCAGGTGTTACACCACTTTCGGATAACATATGCTGGATGTTCTTCAGAATCTCTGCATCTGCATCGTTGCCTATGCGCTGCATCGCTTCCGTCGTTTCACCCAGAAACTGCCCACTCGCATTTTCAAGAAAACCAGTAATGCCACTCATCGATAGCTCTGTATCCAGATCTATGATCAGGATGGTATCTCGCAATACTTGTGGAAGTTCAGGTCCACACTCCCGAATGGTCGCAAATTCCGCACGATACAGATCCATGGCAACACTCCCCACCACTTCCTCACCCGACATGCTGTCAAGCTGATCCAAGGGTAATAATTGCTGCAATTCTTCCTGTAATTTGTTCATCTCTCTGCCTCCTGTATCTCTCTATCTATATAAGTTGGACGAATGATTTCACACGGGTCCACTATAACTAAACGCCTATACATCATAGCAGAATATGTTATATAAGTTTATCCGATGTAAGTTTGCATCAATTCACTTTCCCGCACACTTTACACGGAATATGGATAAAGTTAACCTGCACTTGACCTTTGGAAAATGATCCGCTGTTATGATCTTGTCATCAAGAGTCTTGGGAGGGGTTATGATGCGCCTGGCCTTGTTCACCGACACCTATGTTCCGGAAACCAATGGTGTTGCCGGTACGCTGCACCGCTTGAGTAATCACTTGAACCGCAAAGGAATTGAGCATCTGTTATTCACACCGCAGTCTGTTATTGAAGGCAACGATGCCGCTCCGGTCCGTTCGGTGACCAACATCCCCTTTTTCCTCTATCCGGAATGTCGTATTGCCTTACCTAATCGAGCATCCATCCATAGGGAGCTAAAGACTTTTCAGCCAGATCTGCTGCATATCGCCACTCCATTCAATATGGGTCTTTTCGGTCTCAGGTATGCGCTCAAGCATCAGCTTCCACATGTCATCTCCTACCATACTCACTTCGATCGGTACCTCGAATACTACAAGTTGAAAAGTGTCATTCCTCTGTACTGGAAGTATATCCAATGGTTCCACCGAGCCTGTGATGCAACATTGACACCGTCTCAGGAGACCTTAAACTCATTGCAATCAAAAGGTATTCAACGTCTGAAGTTATGGTCCCGCGGGATCGATTGCAGCCTGTATTCACCTGATAAACGAAGCTCCAATATGCGTACTCGCTACAACATAACGGCTCCTCTAATTTTACTCTACGTTGGACGAATTGCCCCGGAAAAAGATATCGCTACCCTCACCCTTGCCATGCAGCAGTTGCCAGAACATATGCAAGCCCGTGTACACTGGATCATTGTAGGCGATGGGCCATTGCTTCCCAAAATGCGTATGCAATCCCCACCCAATGTCACTTTTACGGGGTATCTACATGGTGAAGATCTTGCTGCTATGTATGCTTCGGCAGATCTCTTTGTGTTTCCTTCCTCAACAGAAACATTTGGCAATGTGGTGCTGGAAGCGATGGCTTCGGGATTGCCGGTTCTCGCTGCGAATGGTGGCGGTGTCAAAGACTTGGTCACACATCATCGAAGCGGTGTTCTGTTCGAGCCGGGTAATGCGGATGCATTGATTCGAGAGATATGCCTCTGGGGAAATCATATGGATCAACTGAGGACTATGGGTCTTGAAGGTCGAAAACTTGCTGAACAGCGTTCGTGGGATCACATTTTTGACAGGTTAGTTGGAGATTATGAGGAAGCCATTGAGAATCGGAGAAGACGCACGAAAGATCGAATCATTATAGCTTGATTTTCATAAAATAACCGAATTGAATAATGGATGATCACTGCTGCTCCAAGATCCGCCTATTGAAGTTTGGATATTCATATCCTTCCTCCTTCCAATGAGGAAATTTATATTCAATACGAGGTATTAAAAAAGAGCGGGGATGGTTAATATCCTCGCTCTTTATAACAGTCGCCTACAGACGTTTAAACGTATAGCTTTTTCGATCAGAGATAGGTCCCTTTCCCGGTCAAGACGTCTAACATTACACAACTGGTTCAAAGGATATCGTGTCTTGCATAATACTCCATTCTACCCTCGGTCTAGCCGCTGCCCCTTCCCCCTTTAGGACATTACCGATCCATATCTCGTCGGTCTCCTGATTCTGCAAAAAGTGCCGGATCGCAGCTTTAATCAGAATGGATGTATGTAAATCCAGCAGCTCATCCAAAGGTACCCAAAATAAATCCCCTTCATCTGATGGAATAAAGGCTCGATGTGTCGTCTCACCAAAATATACAAACTGCTGCCGAACTTCACCGTCGCTATACTGCATCAAAACATATCGAAGACGGAAATTCTCAATTTCCGCTTGCTTGAACCCCGTCTCTTCTTCGATCTCCCGATAACTGGCGGTCATTGGTGAGTTAAGCTCGCCGTGCTCCAGATGCCCGCCAATACCACCCCAGAACTCAAAATCGAGCAGCCTGCTGCCTGTCTTCTTCATCATTAACATGTCGTTGCCATTACTCAAAAATGCCGTAGCCATTTGTCTGATCTCCATGTGCACCTACCTCACTGTTCTGTTATGTAGTGTTGTTTGAAACTAACCTGAAGCTCTCCCCTTAGAGTAGGCCTTTTAATTCACCAAGATGCTCAATAGCATGTAATGGTTTGGTTGTAATGCTGTCCTGCCAAGGCTGATTGACCTTCATCCAGATCGTGCTCATGCCTACTTTTGCCGCTCCTTCAACATCATTGACGGGATGATCTCCAATGTAGATACACTGCTCGGGAGAGAGGTTGAAATGATCCAATGCCAATTTGAAAATACGAGGATCGGGCTTTTTGACTCCAGCCTCTTCCGAAACGATAATATGATCAAAATCATCCCGGATACCAAGTTGATCGATTTTGCCGTACTGAATCTCGGTTTTACCATTGGTGATTAAACCTGTTTTATATTTTCCTCTTAGATGCTGAACCACTTCTCGCGCCTGCTCCATCAATACAGCACTTCTCACATACTCTCTGCCATAGAACTCCATAAGCTCCGCGTGAGGCGGATTCTCAGCCCAAGGTAATTCATGGAGCAACTCGTTGAACAACACATCTTTGTCCTTGTAACCGTCCTCATCCAGCTCAATAATTCGTTTAAGAATATCATCCGTAGTCTCAAGATGAGCAAAATAAGTGTTGATCAAGCTCTGGCTGAAGCCTTCAAAGGTACTTGTTCTGTTGAGAATCGTATTGTCTAGATCAAAAATAATTGCTTTAATATGATTCATCGTCATACTCCTCCTGTCTGGTCTTAAAAACGTTCTTTCCTTAATAGTTGCTCCAGTTTCCGATTGGTTTCGGCCTGCTCTTGAATTAACCGTTTCGTATTACTTTCTATGCTGATGAGTGTGACCGTCATAATAATTACACAAATGATCCCAATAAACCCCATAATACTACTCACCTCTAACGTAATGTTTATTCTATTCTGTTAGCTGCGACTACCATGAATTATAAACATGCAAACCCAACCTTAGATCAGACCAGGGCTGGGTTTACCTTGTAAAACTCATTTTCATTTCTTCTTTTTGTGATAATGGTAGCCTGTGCAAAGGCCCTTTTGTTTGGATTTCGCGGAACAATTATGTCCACCATTTTTGTCCAGTCTACCTGGATGGGCATAAGCTGAAGAAGATACACCAATAAGTACGACAAAAGACAAGATTACAATGACAGCCTTTTTCATAAGTCACCCTTCGATTACACCCTATGCTTTAGGGCTTAATTCATCCTCCATCATTCTACATGAAAACCCATAATTAGGATATCCTTATTACTCCAAACTTTGCTTATTCTATGATTTTAAACTTCCTCAACGCATGTGTGATGCCATCCTCACTTGCTCGCAGTGTGATATAGTCGGCACTTTGTTTGACGCGTTCTCCTCCGTTTCCCATCGCAATGCCAAGACCCACGTACTCTAGCAAATCAATATCATTATCACCATCGCCAAAAGCCATTGCTTCCTCTTTCGATATATTCAGGTGGTCGAGCACTTTCCCTGCCGCTATCGATTTGGATACTTCATTCTTTTCCAGTACGTTAGACACGTAAGGATGAAACCTCACGAATTTTAATGCTGGAAATCTGGAATGGAATTTCTCCGCTTCGGCTTGATCGGCATATAAACAAATGCAATACACTTCCTGTTCCAAAGAACTGATTTTCAAGGGGGACTCCATCAGACCGAGTGTATCTCTCAATGCATCGGTGACACGCACATCCGTTGTGCATAAGCCATTCATTTCGAATGACTCTGTAAAATAAGAAATACTGCTGCCGTTCAGCTCGGCAAATTCACTGAATTCTTTAACCATTCGTGCAGAAAGCACCGATTTATGTATCACTTCTTCACCACTCTTGATCAATGCCCCGTTAGCCGAAATCATGGTATCAATACCGAGTTTCCTGAAATCTCCGCATAAATTGTACGGTCTTCCAGTGACCAGCACGACCTGTATGCCCCTACGAACCAATTGTCGAATCGACTCCTCTGTACTTGGAGAGAGACTTCGATCCTTCTCACTGAGTAATGTACCGTCCACGTCCATAAATACGATTTTAATCAATGGAACACCTCCTATGCTATATCAATTGAACTAAAGCATATTTACACTTGCCACTCCGATGACAGAACAACCTTCCGATCGCTGTTATCCCCAGATTTTTTTTGATTACTATTTTCAAAGGGGAAAATCCGGGAATAAAGGCGAACACTTCGCTTCTTCAGGTTATTTCTGTCCTCTCCGTTCTCTTGTAAATGTTTAGTTCAATTGATATAGAAATTAAAAATTTCAATTCAAAAGGCAAGTGCACAGTAAACTTAGTAGTCTTCCTGCACTTGCCTTTACATTATCGAGTCTGGACGTTCTGGCTCCGCTCCATATACCACAGCTGAAACGCCTCTACCGCTTCAAGCGGTATATCGTTTAGCGTATGATGCAGAACAGGTTTGGCACGATTCACGGTTTGAATCGAAGCAACTCCAAACCAACGTTGCAGTAGATTCCGGGTGATCTGTACCTCAATGACTTTCTCTCGCTTGGAGATGTATAGTGTCGAGGTTAATGCACCCGTTCGCAATTGGATAAAGTTCTGATTCAGGACGTATCGAGTATGGAGAAAATCAGTTATTCTGCATATGCCAATCCACAGTAACAGAATAGCGGAAATCATCCACCAGGCCTGACTCTGTCCCAGAATCACTGGTTTGAAATAAAACAGTAACCCTGTTGCAATGATCCACACCCAGCTTGGTGTCAGCATGCGCAGCCATAATGATTTGCGTGGAAGCTTTTGCATCTCCTGCGTAACCTGATAGGATGGCAGAATCTCTGAGATCATATCGTAAGCTTGCTTCACAGGCAGAAAAGGATAGAGCGAGTTAACTTCCTGTTCGGATTCTCCCACACCACCTGCTGTCGTTAGTTCCACTTCTGCCAATCCTAGCAGTCTTTTCATCGGAGACTGTGTGATTTTCACCGCCTGTACTCGTTCTTTCAGGATCGAAAATGCGGTCTGTTCCAACATACCCTTCGTAATGTAGATACGTTTGCGATCAGAGGATATTTGGAAATCACCATACTTCACAAAGGTTCTGACAATACCTAGCATAATGGAAACAGCAATAAGTCCAGTAATGATCAATGCGGTAATCCACCAGGTATCCAGCCATGTCAATAGGATGCTTTCCGTCACTTTTTCATCGGGAAAGAAATCTTTTATCGACGAATAGAGCGATCCAAGAATCGGAATAAGCACCAGAAAGCTGAGCGACGTAAACGAAGCTTTGAATATATCTTTTCGAGTGGACTTGTAATGGACATTCCGTTCAACCTCTTCTTTTACAGGTAGTTGAATATCTTCTTCCAGTGTTACGTGTTCAGGTCGCGTCACTAGTTCCTCATTTGGTTCTACAGCATCACTGACGACATTCGCTTTCGACATATGCCCTGCTACAACCTTTTCAAGCCGATCCGATTCCGTAAGTGAAACGACTTGCAGCTGAAAAGTAGAATCTTCTCCCTTGATGCCCGTCTCAAAACGGATGGATGTGACTCGGAACAAACGATGAAACAGCGACGTATGCCGGTTTACGTTCTGAATTTTGGTATAGGGTATCGTTCTTCTTGTGCGATTAAACACCCCACTGTAGATCTGAAAAGCCTTATCATCTGCGGTATAACGTAGTGTAAACCAACTCCAGATAATGCTTATCACACTAAACGCGATAGCCACATAAAAGACGATTCTGCCATACATAATCCACGTGGACGCCGAGCCATGACGGAGAATAAATAAAAAAACGATAAATGCAAAAGAATTTTTCACCAGTTTCCACAAACTCCAGAGCATGGCTAACGGGTGTTGTCTTTTCATCTCGTTCATTCATCCACCTCATTAATCCTTGCATACGACGCAATCTGATTACGCAGTTCAAGCGCCACTTCCTCTGGCAGCGCCGGGATCGTATGAGATGAACCCATCGTGCCAACCGATACAGAATATAGGCCATATTTTCTCAAAAGGGGACCTTGGTTCGTCGTGACGGATTGTACTTTGGCCATGGGAATGATCTGATGTACCTTTTTCAAAGCCCCATGTTTCAATTGCAAGAACTCCTCATTCGCATCGTAATACCAATGCTTGTATAACAATGAAGGCCGGATAATAATCTCCCACACCGCATACAGCACTGATATGGCAGTCACTCCCCACAGCAACCAACCAATCCACGCCTTCCATCCATAGATGGAATCCAGAACCAGCAGTGCTGCAAGCACAATCAACCCTATTCCGTTCGATATAATCGCACTGATTCTCCATATGGTTATGGCATCCGGCGATAAACGTTGCTCGGGTGTACTCTGTATGTACTGCATATCTTCACTCCTTTTTCTTACTGTACGAAGAATAGTCCTCTATCGATGCAGAAAGATTGACTTAGTAAAAGAGATGACCCCTGTTCAGTTCAGGTCGTCATCTCTTAGTCATTTATTGCAGCAAAATCCTTCACATTACACAACCACACCATATGGTCCGTGCCTTTACCCCAGTAGTTCTTTGCCACGGCATAGGATTCTCCAAACTTCCGCTGCCATTTCTTCTGCGCTGTCCGGTACCCACTATCCAGGCAAAATTGCGTAATCTCACGTCTCTGAAGTTCAGTAGCCAATGCCTGAATGAGAGCAGAGCCAATTCCCCGACCCTGAACCTCTGGCAGAACGTAGAGACTACCCAATTCCCCTACGTGGTTCAGTTGGTGGTCTGTGCATTCTTGAATCTCCTCGCCGCAAGGTCCATACGAAATAGTGCCTACGACGGTATCTTCCCTTTTGGCCAGCAGAAAGAAGACACTTGATTCCTTGTTGTCAGGATGCAAAGCTGAGTGAAGCATCGCTTTTTTGTGTTCAATTTCATCCCATATGTCTTCGTGCAGGGAACCCAGCCCTTCCTGTGTAAATGCATTCGTTATGGATGTCTCGAATACCCGCCAGGCACCCTCCATATCCGATGATGTTAAAGGTTGAATGGTAATCAGGTGACTCATATGACCGTCTCTCCGTTTCAATAGCTATATAAATTAAACCAAAGAATATTTACACTTGCCACTCCGATGACAGAACAACCTTCCGATCGCTGTTATCCCCAGATTTTTTTGATTCCTATTTTCAAAGGGTAAAATCCGGGAATAAAGGCGAACGCTTCGCTTCTTTAGGTTTTTTCTGTCCTCTCCGTTATCGTGTAATTTTTTGTTGAATCTATATAGTAAACTGACTTACCGATGTAATCTGTAATCTTCTATGTCAGTCCGTATAACTTTGAATCAGTTTCCTCACTCGGTTTGCATCCTCTATGGGTATGCTGTATCCTACGTGGGTATCCTCATGGTTAACCAGAAGGGCTGACTGCTTGGGATCTTTGCCTATGGAAAAATCATACTTGGTTAAGGACCCATCTGCATCTGTTAAGATCATCTTGTACTCCGCGCTATAATCAAGACTTCCCGCTATGCGCTCCGCTTTGTTTATTGCCTCGATTACGATTCCAATCTCAACCGGATCTTCGAATTCCACATCCTCACACGCTTCAATCGTGAAGTTGGGGTTGCAGGTTAATGTAATGAGCGAAGGCAGAGCTTCTTTCGGAATAGAATTAGTTCCATTTGGAGGATTGCAACCTGCAAGTAACACTACAAAGAGACCTAAGAGAATCCCTGCTTTTTTCATTAGCATATATACCTCCCGGCTCAACTAACACTTAGTACTCACTCTCAACGTAATCATCTGTATTTAGCTCTAGATTCTTATGTTGGCATGCTGCAACTCGGTGTCCCATCCTTAGAGCAACACTTTTAAACCCTGGGTGGTATCGGCCACGAAAGCACTTATCTTTATGTCTGTAATGAATTTGGTAAATATAACCAGTGTTCAAGCCTGCACTCGCTCTGTTTGTATCCTCACAAATAACTGCTCCAAATCCGTATGAAGATCCGGCTGTTCGTTAACGAGCAGGCTTATGTATTCCGACCCGCACTCATAGAAAACAAGACGATTAAACGGAGCTGTATCCCCAATATGATTGATTTCCAGTCCAAATTTCTCCCGAATTCGATTCTCCAGATAGCGCGCGTAACCTTCGTTCCATTCCAGCCAGTTGAAGTACTCCCCTTGTTCTTCACTCAAAGAGCTGAACAGGGCTACTCTCGCCTCTTTCACTTGCAAGAGATCCTTACTCTTCAAGGCTGACAGCAACGAAGTGATCCGCTGGACAACCATCTCATTGTCATAAGGAAACTCATAATCCAGTTCCCATGTTACACGTTTGATTTGCTCCATCTTATGTTTGATCTCAAGTCGGTCACCCATGTCGGTGTAATGCTCATTTACGTAACAATGGACAAATTCATGAAAGAGGTAGACTTTCTGCTCAAAATTTTGGAACGCCGCATCCGTCACCACTGCGCACATCCGCTCATCAATGTGATGCACTCGAAACGCCGCAAGGCATCCTTCGGGAATATTCAGGTCATCCGGGACGGTTTTCACCCATTCATATTGCTGCGTCTTGGACGAATAATCATAGATATATAATAAAGTTTCAAATGCCACAACCACGGGATAATAGTCTGCGAATAAAGGATGTATACTGACCAAATCTTTTTGAAGCTCCTGCAATTCGTTGATTTGCTCTAAAAAAGTATCCATGTCATTTACCCTCTCTTTAGTTGAATGATGAATTAATCATATCAATAGAACAACAATAAAACACTGAGAGAAAAATGATAATTCTATTGTTGAGTGATATTTCTACAGCTTAGAACCGTTCTCCTCGTTTCTCATATAGATAAATGTCCAACGCCTGAATCCCGCGTTTAGCAAGTTTGATATATAAAATGAGGGCATATACACCCAAACCGAATAACACCAAGTTAAATAAAACTGCGAATGTTGAAATGAATGAAAAGCTCATCACACTTCCTCCTTTTTTATCAACGTACTGAATTCATAATTCATATGATCATCATGATTGATAAATAGTTCAATTTATTAATTCACCAAACTATTTTAGCATATTTTACCTCCATTTACTTTCTCCAATCAAATTCCTCATTCTTGATAGAGTGAATTCTAATCATTAAATTCAAAAAGTCTTCCCCCGAACATCCGGCAGGAAGACTCTACTTAAGACTTATTTTATTGGATACGTTCACCGCTTACCACATGCCAGTGTTGATGCTTCGAATCCTGGTAAGTGCCCAGGTTGGTTACAATTTTGGAAGAACCCGTCTGGACAACCATGTCCGCAGCAACCTTTTTGATAACCCGCATGATCTCCAGTAATAGTTCATCATTATTATCTTCTTCCTGTGAAATGAATGATTGGATATGGATCTTTGGAATAACAACAATATGATGCTTGTAGTATGGTCGGGTATGATGATAAGCCAGCACCTTGTCTGTTTCCATAACGATATTTACTTTGGTATTACCACTAAGCACTTCATCACAATAAAAATCCTGTGTCATATACGATCTCCTTTCACTACTTAGTTAATATATCCCGCTTTTTTCAGCACATATTCTGTGAACGGATTAATCTCTGGGATTGGTATACTCAGATCAAAATAACGCAGTTCCAGTCCTTCATCATCCATGACGGTTGGTTCGCCCTGAATTTCAGTAGCTTCATAGACTGCCATTACATTATACACTTCATCTCCATGCGGATACTTGTAATACATGTCCTGACCTGAGAAAACGGTAATGAGTTTATATGCACCCGCTCTCAGTCCAGCTTCCTCATATAATTCACGGGCAGCAGCTTCCTCCAAAGATTCTCCCGGTTCCAATGATCCGCCTAGGGTTCCCCAATCCAGACTATCTGTACGTCTTTGCAACAGCAGATGGCCCTGCTCATTGAAGACCAACACACATGAACCAGCCATGATTAGAGGACGCGAACCCACCAGCTTTCTCAACTCCATGATATATCCCATAAAGATTTTCCCCCGTCTGTAATCAGATAAGTTCAGCAATGTGCTCTAAGACTTGGATTTAGTCAAGATTCCTTTGTCTACGGAATTTTGGATAATCTGCTGTGCGTACGTCCACAATGTTTCGGAACCGTTCTCAATCTCCCGATTTCTATTTAACACCTGTTCACTTGTAATATTGTATTTCTGCCACGTATCTCCCTCATTCTGATGATTGTGGATCAACGGCTGCAACCGATCAATCGACGAAGCAAACTGCGCTTCATGGGTCTCCTTTGCCTCAAACTCTAGCCACAGGTTCAACAGTTCTTGGGCCTGTTCCTCCGGTAAAATCCCAAATAGTCGATGCGCAGCCTTGATCTCTCGGTCATATTTATCCGCATGCCCTACCGTATCGTAGGCAAATGTATCTCCGGCATCGATCTCAACGAGGTCATGAACAAGAAGCATCTTAATGACTTTGAGAATATCCACCTCCTTGTTGGAGTGACTCTGCAAAATCAAGGCCATCATTGCCAGATGCCAGGAATGCTCTGCATCATTTTCAAGTCTGTCGCCATGGATGATTCTCGTTTTTCGTTCAATCGTTTTCAGTTTATCAATCTCAATAAGAAATTGAATCTGACTCTGTAATGATTCGTTCATTTAAGTCTCCTTTCAGCATTTTTTTCCAAACCCCATCAAGAGAGATTGTACCAGTAAACTCTGTAATCAAAGTTCAGAGACATACCCACACCCTCTGCCAAACGGATTGAACCTTCATTATCTGGGGAACAATCCCAATACGGATGAATACCTTTAATCCTGCATTCTTCTACAAATGCTCGCGCTACCCTTGCACCGTAATTCTTTCTCTTGTATGCTTCGATAGTTTCAATATCAATTGCATGCCACTGATCTGATATAAACGCCGAAAAGCAAACACTCGCGATATCCTCGCCTTGTACTGCAATGTATCCAAAGCCATGTTCCAAGAACTCATCCATGTTATCCCAAAAGCGTGAGACTTTGTCCTTCAGAAAAGATAGATTGTTGAACTTCCCAGATTTCAGTAATGCCTCGTCTAATTTGAGAAGCCTGACAACCTCATTCTGAGAAGCATACCCTTCATGAATACCCGGATGACTTAGATGTTCAGTCATACCTTGGTCTGAATCCAATGTGAATACATGCTGAATATCGCTATGGAGCTCTTTATTCGCGGCCATATGATGAAGTACATCTTCCCAGCTTTCATCCGCCACACCTACCTCAACTGTGTGGATATTTAATCTTAATAACTCAGGTTCTATGTGTTCTTTCATGAATTCTTCCAATTCGTTCAGGAAGGGTTCACTTCGAGCGTCTCCGATCAACTGAAAACCGTTTTGTCCCGTCACCCAAATTAACGCTGCTGTGATATTCGCTGCATCATCAACGTAGATTCGGCCAGGATTCAACCCAGATACCACGGCCTTCACCTCAATATTTCTGTATAAGTCCGTGAAGTGCCTCAACTTATAGAATTCATGCTTATTAAGCTCGCTAATCATCAGTTCATTCCCTCCCGAACGACACTCAGGAAATACTCACGATGATCCGGATGACAGGCAATCAAATATGGCTCTGAATTCATGCCTTCAAAGGGAATCCCTTCAAAATCCATAACAATGGCACCTGCTTCTTTCGCTATTAATATGCCTGAATACAAATCGTCTCCTTCCGAATTGTAGAGCACAATACCGTCAATATCCCCCTTAGCTAACATGCACCACTGTATGGTTGGAGCCCATAATCGCATCATTCGTTTGAAACGAACATCCAGATGTTGACGTAGCCGTACAGCCTTCTCCTCATTTTGCACCTGATGCCCCTGGATCCATCCAATGGTCCCTTTATGAATATGCTCTTTCTTTTGAACTTTCATGGGGTTCAGATTACAGCTTGCTCCATTCCCAAGTGATGCCACAAACAAACGATCCACCAGAGGTTCATAAATAACCCCGAGAACGGGTTCTGAACGATACATTAGTGTAATGGAAACAGAAAATATCGGTAGGCCAATGGCAAAGTTGTTTGTTCCGTCTAACGGATCAATCATCCACAGCCAGTCACTCTTCTGTCCGTTATGCCCCCGCTCTTCACTATGGATCTCATGATTGGGAAAACAAATGCTAATTTCATCACATATTATCCGCTCTGCTTCATGATCTACTTCAGTAACTACGTCGCCAAAGATGCCCTTCTCCTCTGCACAGGTGATCTGATCAAAATGATCTTTGGCAACTTTTCCGGCTCTTCGAATGACTCTCTCGGCAATCGCTTGGGCTAAACGAATGGTTTGTTCGATGACTATCACTCCGTTCGGTTACTTGATCCGTATTTTCCGCATTCTGGACAAAGCTCTTTTGGCATCCGACTGTACATCGGGTGATCTGCTAGAGCGTATGTTTTCATTCTTATTGGGTATAGGTTGATCCTTTATGGAAACCCTCAGTCTCTGACTCATAGTAATCGTTATCAAATCGGACCAAATATCTATGAAACAATTCTTGAATTTTTAAATCATGCTTATGTAGCCAGTTTATATTCCGCTCAAATTGATTAAGCATAAAGTTAAAGTTTTGCTCAATCGTCACTCCCGCATAATGCTGACCAATATAAAAATGAAGCACCGCTATAAAATAGATTTTGGTAAGTAACGGTAAGCAATTGATTTCCAGAGTGGAATGTTTACGTTCAGTTGAATATCCTTGAAGAAAAGCCTCAATCATATCCAATGACCCTTCGGACTCCTGAATCGTATGATTGAAGCTAATCGCCAATTCCATGAACGCAGCATCCATCCCCATAAAATCAAAATCCAGTACGCCTATGATCTCATCGTCACGAGAGAGCAAATTATATATCAACAAATCATGATGAACGAGTTGACTCGGCAGCACTTCCAAAGATAGGTTGGATGTCTCCACATCAGTAATCATCCTTTGGTAAAAAGAGAACATTGAATCTGATAATTCAAAAGGTGAATTTTCAAAAAAAGTCTTAACTGACTGACGATTAGCTAAAGGATGAATATCATATATTTTGCTAAATGATATCCCCTGATAGCCGTTTTTTTCTGGTTGAAGCTTACTCATCTCAGAAGAGAACGTTCCCACCAATCTACCAAAATGTTTAGCTTTTTTCAGATCAGACAAAGGAGGTATAGAGCCCTCTATAAAATTAGTAATAGCTGCAAGAGACCCATCGTTTAAAACGACGAAATTCTCTCCAGATAAGGTATGAAGAAAGACAGGTACCTGAAACGATAAATGTCTGCCATCAAGAAATGTCGTCACCTGAGTTTCGAGCTCACTACTATCGATCGTTTTCATGTACTTATTATAGATTCGAACGATATACTTCTGCCCATTCATTTCAAGGACTTGGGTTGTATTGGTCAGTCCAAATGGGACGGCTTTTAAGACATACTTCGCTTCACAGAAATAATGTTGAAGAACTTCATCAAATTTGATGTTCATAGATTCGAGTCTCTTCATCATCAAGCAAATATCCTTTACCGATATACGCCCAGTTATTTTTTTCATAATAGTCCGTCAAATCCGTACATAAATACAGCTTATTATAGCCCTTCGTCTTCACTTCATTAATCGCATGATTCTGTAGTTGCCCACCAAGGTTCTTGCCTCTGTATTCTGGATCAACATGAAGGCACGCAAACCAAGGAAATAGATCCTGGCGGCTATTCAAATCACTCCTTAACAGAGCATATCCTCCAACAATCCTGTCTCCATCCAACAGTACATAAAATCGGGGTAAATCACTCTCGGTTTCCACGGAACGCTCTATACAATCCCGGTAAAAATGATAACTTGATTCCGAGCCCCACTGCTTCCAAAAATAATGTACAGCTGTCTGCAGCATGTCCGGCTTTTGCCGAATATCAACAATCTCAAACATCACACTCTACCTTCCTTATTATGTTCTTGTATATTTTTGTGGTAATAGCTGCCCAATCGTTGTTTTAGAATAACCCTCTTCTCCCTGCAAAATGACCTGTGTGTCCTTCCCATAATCACTAATCAGTTCTCTGCAAATACCACAAGGAGATACCACGTCTAACTGGATTTCCGCTCCGTTCGGTGCATCATTAGGATCAACTTCGGGATGTCTTACCGCCACAATCGTTTCGAATTCATGTTCCCCTTCCGAAATGGCTTTACCTATAGCAATCGCTTCCGCGCATACTGAGACACGACCGATATAGGCTTCCAGATGTACCGCCGTAAATATTTTTCCAGATCGAGTTCGTACTGCTGCCCCAACGTGATGCTTGCCCTCCTGATACAAACGCGAAATTACGTTCTTTGCTGCTTCAATCAGTTCCAGATCCTCTGTCGTTATAATCATCATGATGTCTCCTTTTTATTTCATCCAACATGTACTTCGCATAATCCAGAAGTAAATCATCACTTAGATTCACGCTCTCCAGCTCTCCGTTATATTTTGCTAGACATTGTGAGATGACTTCTTTGTACTTCGGTAAAATATGAATGAGTGCCCACTCGCCTGCTTCTCGCTTGGAGTATATAACCGACTCTTTCACATACAATAGAACCCGTGATAGGTTCAGAACATAGTAGACAGGATTCTCCGTTATTTCTTCCATAGCTGAACTAACGTCAGATGTAATAGAGGCCAACATATATTCACGTTTTACGGGCTGGAATAACTCCTTAATCGGTTTGCCGACAAGCATAATTCCACGGTCAACAATAACGGACAGATGTGCTACCAGATCCGGATCTTCGTATCCACCGCAAAGATATTGATCATCAGTTCTATACTTTTCCCGGTGATACGCAGAATAATGAAATTCAAATGGAGTCGGAAACGTTAGTTTAGCAACCGTAGACTCCAAAACAATACTAAGTTCAAATCCTGTGACAATATGCATTTCATCTTCGGTCTGCATCAATCTCTTCGCAATCCTTCGATAGGTATCAGCAGACAGCTGCTCCCGGCATACCACCAGTATATCGATATCGCTTTGATTGGGATGGAAGCACCCCATAGCCATGGACCCGTGTAAATAAATTCCTACCAAGGAATCCGAGCATTCTTCTTCAAACAAATGGGTAACTGTATGTAGTACCGCCTGTTCATCCACCTAAATCCACTCCTTTATTTACGTTGTTATGTATCCAACTCCACTTTCATTTCCTCCACAAAAACAGCCGTTCCTCGTATTCTGACATCCAGGTCCTGTCCATTTCTGACCACACTGACATGAACTTTCCCATCTCTACCAACCTCATGCCCTTGCTCCACAACAAAATGAGCCTGATTCATCTTAGGATTTAGATACTCCAAATAATAGGCACCCATTACACCGGATGCTGTTCCCGTAACCGGATCTTCCGTAGTACCCGAAAAGGGCGAAGTAAAATGTCTGGCATGCATTAGAGCATCTGAATCACGAGTTTCCAGAGTAAAGGGATGCAGAGAAGCTTTCGGATTTTCAACTAATATCTCAGGAAATAGAGAAGAATCCGGTTTCATTTGTTGGAAAGAAGTCAGTTTGCGAATCGGTATCAATAACGTCCAGGTTCCCGTACTTCCATAGACGATGGGTGTGGATAGATCAAGATCATCCATAGTTAGATTTATGGAATTTGCCAGCTTTTCTATGTCACCTTGGAATGGCATGAAACGGGGTTGATCCTGTTTCATCTCAATGTTGATCGTATCGCCATCCTGCTGGAACTGAATCGGCAATATGCCTACATTAGTCTCAATGGTGATCGACTGCTTATCCTCCAGTAGCCCTCTAGTCTTTAACCCATACATGGATGCCATTGTTGCATGGCCACACAGATTAATCTCATGACCCGGTGTGAAATATCGTAATCTAACGTCTGCCAACTTGGATCTCATCACGAAGACCGTTTCATTAAAGCCAACTTTATGCGCAATCTGCTGCATCGCTTCCTCACAGAGCGAATCGGCATGAAAGACGACTCCAGCCGGATTTCCTTTACCAGGAACCGTCGAAAAAGCATCATAATGATACACCATGACTACACTCATTGTAGACCCACCTTATTTTCAGTTTATACGATGTGCATCGCTATATGACTCTACCACTTCACCATCGATAATAATCCCGCTACCATCTTTGCAAGCATAGATTGTTGTAGAGTTGGCACGCGCGTAATCTCGTAATGACTCCAGAGCTTCTTCCGTTCCATCCCAATGTGGTGAAAATTCAAAATCAACGAGCGCCAGAGCCTGCTTGTCCATTAATCCAACATGGTTCTCGTCTGCATCTTTACCATATCCGGCCATTTCTATCGTTGGTGTAGTTAGAATACTGCCTGCACTAACTCCAATCAGAATGCCGCCCTTGTTCACATAGGAACGCAACAATCCCATTGTATTTCTCTTCTGCAATAAACTTAGAAAATAAAATGTATTCCCTCCAGATAAATGAATCGCGTCGGTTTCAAAAATCGTATTAAATCTGTTTTCCTCGTATTCTAGGTCTAGATCATAATAATCAATTGATTTGATTCCCAGTTGATTATAGTAACGTCTCGTATGCTCGAAATATTTCCGTTCCGGGTCGGAACACGAAGGCACATAACCGATGGAAGGCTGGTCAGAGTTGAACAAGCTCAAAATTTTCTGATTTAGTTCGTGGTTAGATTTGAAATATAAATCACTTAACAAGACCAACTTGGTCATCTGAATTTCTCCCTCTTTGTTCACTAAACTCTTTTTCTAAAATGGAGAAGAAATATTGATCCGTCCATTGATTGTTCCACCAAAGTTCTTCCTTGAACACAGCTTCCCGTGTCATACCTACATTCTGCATCAGCGCAGCCGATCGGACATTCTGAGCATTGCACATACCTATCACTTTATGGGCGTGTAACCCGTTGAATGCAAATTCTAATAAAAGATTCGTAGCCTCACTTCCGTAGTCCTCCCCTACATAATTCGGAAGCAGCGCGAATCCGAGTTCCCAGCTTTTTCTATGACCTACATAGCTCCACATTTGGATAAGGCCAATTGGTTCACCTTCTGGATCTTCCAAACGACGAATAATGAAATCATAGGCATACGGCTTTTCCTCCACAGTAAAAAAATGACTACGATATTTATCGCGAACTTTCTCCGTATCCGTTTCAACGGTCTCCTCAAAACTCCATATACTCGCATCACATTCAATTTTGCTTATAAAGTCGAGGTCATGTTCTGTGACAGGTGTTATTCTTATCTTCTGTCCTGCGAACTCCATTTCAAATTATCTCCTTTGTTTGTTTAGGCCGTCGTTCCCCTAGGACTATTGCATCTGCCCATTAATATATCTTCTATGACTTGAAGATGCGTCCTGAGCCCACAATTCCAACTCGATTCTACTAACCAAAAATTGATCTTGAACCTTGATGAAAGGAAACATTTTTCCTTCAAAGAAACCCGATGCCGAGAAACTTCCTTGTTCGGCCTTAATAATGTCCATCACCTGTTCTTTAGTCATACTCAGATACTCCGCCGTTTCTTGGATCGTCATTAATGTTTTGTTATTGTTCGGCACATCCTGTTCCACTGCCTGAGCCGATTCACTAGCTCTCCCCTGATTTGATAGCAACAGGCAACCAACTATGAACGATATTCCCAAAATGACACTGGCTAGTAAAATGGAGATCGGAATGGATTTCATTGTTTGGGAGTCTCCCACTCTGTATTAAGCAAACCTCTACCAATATTCCATTGGGCAAGCAATGCTCGCTGTCTATTTTCCAAATCAAGATATGGTGCTGCAACACAGGAAAGTGTGTCGAACAGATGGATAAAATGAGGGCCCTCCTTAAAACGTCTAAGCCCGCCATACCCTTCATCATCCGCAGCCCATACGATCTTTTTGATCCCCGACATTAATATGATGCATGAACACATGGGGCAAGGTTCACAGGTGGTGTAGAGGGTCAGGTCATTCTTCGTGTATCGTTTCTTACTTACATCCAGCAAATGTTGCCCTGCCTGACGAATAGCATCGATTTCAGCATGTGCAGTGGGATCACATTCGGAGAAGACACGGTTTCTTCCTTTACTCACGACATCCCCATCCGCATCCACAATTATCGCTCCAATCGGATAGGTTCCTTCTATTAGCGCCTGATCTGCCTCTTTCAGAGCCAAAACTAAATATTCATAGTCCGATAATCTCACGAAAACTCCCCCTTAGTGTATATAATGACCTTCTATATTACAGATCTCTAATCGTGTAATGACCCGCTTCGCCTAGAAAGTCACTTCGGGTTAACCCCTGCTCTCCAAGAAAAGCTCTATAACTTGTTATCGTACCATCATGTGAAATGATAAAAGTTCTTCCGCTCTGCTCCCTGCACCATTGAATTAGCTGTCCAGCATAAACCTCAAATAGATATTCTTCCATTCGATTAATCCCATCCAACCAGCAGTCAAGTTCAAAATCAAGAATTCGCAACCCTGTATACTGAGCATTTAATTCGTCTTTCGAATAGATATGATCACAGCGCAGAACAGAGAACTCCGGATTTTGAGGGAACATTCTCGGGCCAACGAGTGGACAGACTGTCAGTTTAGCTCTTGATGTTAAGAGGGATGCCGTTTCTATCGTTCGTTTCGTAGGACTCACCAACACTATGTCTTCCGGTAACATTTTAATCTGCTTTTGCAATGCAGTCGCCTGCCTCTTTCCTTGTTCAGTAAGTCCCGGATGCAACTGGTTTAGCTGATGAGGATAATGAAGCAAATGTTCAGCATGACCATGACGAATAAATGTGATATCCACAAACTCCTCCTATTTCTGAACGTAATGCTTAAGGCTCCCATAATTTTAACTGCTTCCAGGTTACTTTGCCGACCAGCCCGAAGATAATCCCTCCACAAATCCATTAACAAACGATGGAATAAAAAGTACAATCAACAAAATTAAACTCCCTATACCCCATCTAATCCATGTTTTGCGTTTGCTCCTTACACCTATGATGAACAATATAGCGGTAATGACGATTAGTGTTGCCTCGAGAAATAACATGAAAATAAACCTCCATTATGTATTGTATTACCGCACGAAGAAATCTCGTACTTGTACTTTAGTATCTCAAAGTGAAATTTTCAGAATCTTCTCCAGTTCCTCCTGGCAAGCAGCGCGGTTATATTCTGAATTGTCCAGCCAGTGCTTGTCCATCTTCAGTAACTGATAAATCTCGGTTTCCAACTCTTTTCTTGCCTGAAGAACTTTCACCGTGCCTTCAACACCATGATATCCTTTCGCGAGTCCCCATCCTTGATTTGTGTAATATTGTACGAATCCAGCTGACCATTCCTTGGGTCTTTCCTGGATCGCCTTGTCAAAGGTATGTGCAAGATCCTCCTGATGAATATAGATTAGGAGCGGATTCAATGGTTGAACGATGCGCTCCAATTCCAGAACATATTGCACGTTTTCTTCTCTGGATTGATTGGTTTTCACCATACCTATGGTCAGTGGATTTTGAATGAAACAACATTCAAATATGGTGATGGAATCATCATCCGCACTTATCACGCTTTCGGTAAAACTCCGCCATTTTTCGGTGATCAGCTTCAAATTTTGTTCAAAAGGCAGTTCATAAATATCTTTGTTAAATATCTCCTGCACCACATAATCAGGGAAATCCACTCCGAATTCCTCTTTCATTTTGCGATACGGAATCAGGAAACCATCCTGATAGGCTGTAGCTTTGCTCTCCAATATATGTTTATATGCCTCGTGAGCATCCACCAAAGACCTGAACTCTTCCGCAGAATAAAAGGCCACACCATCATAATCAGCAGGGTGATCCAGATTCCCTTCCTGGATGAGTTGTACCCTTTTGCCTTGCTCAGTCAGAATCTCGGAAACCATCTTGGCAATCGTCGACTTTCCTGAACCCGGTAATCCCTCAATAAGTATCAATTGTTTTGTCATGATTTCATCACCCTTTACTTCATTTCCTTCAGTTGTTGTTAATCGATGTCTGCAAAAATCCACTTCGCAGCATCGCCATCCGCTTTCTTCTTCCAAAACACCATGCTAGGGCCGAACTCTTCCCCGTTCTCTCTTAATTCAGTAACCATCACAAGTGCCTCATAGAGCTTCTTTTGCTCTCGAATCTTGATCTTGCTCATAGAGATCACCTTGCGAACTTTTGAAACTGGCATGCCTGAGACTGGCGATTGTGGATCAAAAAGGCTCATATAGCCCTCCTCATCCTCTTCCCATATATAACGCATGCGCAAGTTCATCAGTTTGACGATTTCCAGTTCATCACCTTTATACTTCGTTTCATCAAGATAGACAGGAGGAATGCCTTTGTCTTCTTTGGGTGCTTCTGCTTCATCGTCCTTCTGCTCGATTTCTTCATCAGTAACGCTTTCCGTCACTGGAATCGTTGGTTTCTGCACAGCTTCATGGGTTGTTTTATCCTGACAGGCGATTAAGAATAGAAATAGTAACGACAACACGGTTAACTTTTTCATATCCAAGCCTCCAACATATGCACAACTTCGCCAAGATCTTTGCACTCATAATCCGGTGTAATCTGTTGCGGTTTGAGTTTTCCTTTTCGATTCAACCAGATAGCCTTAATTCCCGCATTTTGCGCTCCTTGTACATCACTGACCAGAGAATCGCCTATATGGATCACCTCATCTCGCTGCAAACCATACCTGTTGATCGCTTCATCAAACATCTCTGACCTTGGTTTATAAGAACGAACATCCTCACTGGTAATTACTCCGGCCACTTCAATGTTATGTGCCTTCATTGCAGCTTTCACGTCATCCGTATCGATATTGGACAGGATATATACTGGAATTTTAAGAGAATGAAGGAAGGGAATTGAATCAGCAAATATGCCAGGGTTACGCCAATGTGCCAACTGTTCCTGATTAAGCGACTCAGCTTGTAGCTCCGATTTGAAATGGAGAAGCGTTTCTGCCAGAGATTGCACATTCAGCATTCTTTGCGTGGTAAACTGGCTGCCGTGGCTTGCATAAAACAATGTAGAAAAAGCCTTCCACCAGTAAGCACCGATCTCATCCGTTGTACATTCCACCTGCGCTGTCGCTTGAACTTGTTTATAAATTACGGGTAGAATATCATCATCTTCATGAACAACTGTCCCATAAAAATCAAGGAAAATAGCTTTCATTCTATTCCTCCTACTGGAATAATCTCAATCCCCAAAAAACTTCCTATGTATGTTAAATTTTCTCTGTAGGTACATCATAACCCATAATGTGGAATTTGCGAATGAACCAAATAACGTAATCCTCCCCCTCCTTACGGATTTTGCTCAACACAAAAACCACGATGCTCTGCATGTTTTCATCATACAAAGAAGCGTGGTATGTATAACCCCTTTCCAACATCTGAACAGCAACCAACTATCTTTTAAAAAACATGTTCATTACACCAGTGGCTTTAATGTTGATCTCATTACCCTCAGCATTCATAAAAGTCTCATTATACGTAGTAAAGATTCCCACATGCTGTATATGCCCGCTTCTGAAATTAAGACTTTTTTCCTGGCCGTTCGTGATCTGTGTATACGTCGTTCCTTCATTAACATCGTAGGAGACATGTATACCATACTCGCTTTCCAGCCAAGTATAAAAATCACTTCTGGTTGGATTGGTAATAATCATAATGACAACTAAAGTGACAAGACCCATAACTACTGGTAATTTACGGATCCTGTTCGGTTCATGACCAAATCTATTCTTCATCTTGTTCATTCCGCATCTTCGTTATCATCTCAACCTTTTTAGCCAATACCCAGCCACTTAATCCATATGATGATGTAATGACCAAGTACAGATATTCCCCCTCGATCAACTTGGTTTCCAGTTCTTCATCAGTTTCATACATGATAGGCCAGCCCTGACCTTTCCCTTTCTCCAACAAATCGCGATTGTAACTAATAAAACAATCCAAACCAACTTCGTCAATATCGAAGATAATGCTGCCTTGCAACGGTGTATCAAACGAATGTGCCAATACATCCGAGAAAAGGATATCCGTATCTTCAGACAAATCAGAGTGATACGAACGGGTACGCATCCTAATGCGTTCATACTCCAAATCGACTTCGTAACCTAATATGATATTATCGTGCACACTTGGCATTGTATGACTCCTTTCAATGTTCCATTTTAACTCGTTGGTTGCTCTGCTTATGATCTGTTAAGCAACTGCTCGTCAAACCATACATCCTCATAATCTTCTGCAATCACAAACCGCCATCCCGTCGCAAGTCCGAGGTACTTCTTAATTTTGGGGTCCCAGTCATCGATGTGCGTGACATGTAATGGGACAAAAAAGTCATCTGCCTCCGAGTATTCATCCGCCCAAATATACCATCCTGTTGTATCTCCCACGGGCTGAATACGCATGCCGTGGATCGGTTCCAACTTCTCTTTGACGTTCCAGGCGATTCCGATCTTATGGTGTAGTTCGCTCGGTACATAGTCGGCATTATATTTCTGACACATCTGCATCTGTTCCTGGATGGAATCAGCATTTGTCATCATTGATCATCTCATTTCTCACATGTTGGATGTGACTAAGGTTGTTCATAATATTGTTTATAGTAAGAGACACATTCCTCCTTGGAAAAATCAACAAAATCATATAACTCACACTGTCTAAGATAGTTCAACTGCTCTCCCGTTGAGTCCTCGAGATTCTGTTCCAGATAAATCACTGTCTTCTCATAACCGGCACCACACAGAAGCTGCACATCAATATAACTGCCCGTATCCTGATTCTTGCGTTTTGCCTGCCAGATCAGCCCAGTGTCCTCTACATTTCCGATGCAGAATAACATAATACATAAGGTTTTGAGATACTCATGATCCACTGCTTCTTGATTCTCGATTTCCTGCTGCAACAACTCTCTGATTTGCTGCCTGTGTCTGGTATCGGGATCTAAACCGTACAACTCCAAAACCTCTTCTTCGTTCATTTCAGTACCCCTTGCTTACTTCAGAATATTGTTTAATTCTTCCGCTTTTTTCCTGCTATCCATTCTAGCATAGAAATAGAATTGAATTATGTGAAGTACTTGTTATGTTAGAAGAATTTCGAATTAACACAGCATAGTTTCGCCTTCATAATCATGAAAAAAAGAACTACTCCATGAAGAGTAGCTCTCCTATTGACCTATTCCCACACCTGCTGCTAAAGATCAAATCATCGATCCGTTATCAGCCATGTCTTTGCCTCTTCAGGATCAGCATAAAATGATACAGATTGCCCCATCCCCAGGCTCTTCAATCTTCTTTTCAATTTCCAACGATCCATCCCTGATAGTCCTACAAATGAGAGCTTATCCACATGATCTTTGAAATTATTTATGTTGCAGATTAACTGTTCCAAGACTTCTTTGGTAATCTTCGTCTCATACATATCCACCCAAACCTTGAGTTTTTTATTGATCCCTAAGATGAAAGCCTCTTCTTGTCTCATCACATCGAAAAGCTTATTTTGGTCCTTATGCTTGCTGCCATATTTCAGACAATGGATTTCTCCACCTTTATAATAATAAGGAAAAATAGATCCACCTGGAGATTTCATGAAATGATCACTCCTTATATTTTGAGATTACTTTAGGCGTTGATCTCCGTAATCTCCAGATACATCTCCTGATTTTGCCGAATTATTTCATTCATGTGTAAAATTGCTTCCTGAGCCGCGGCTCGATATTTAACGTATAGTTCTTCCGTTCTTTGCAGCAGAATCGGATCTTTCTCCAAATCCGTGGGCAAGACCTCACGCCACGTGTCTCCATCATTATTTTTATCTGTAATCAAACGCTCGATGTCGTCCAGCAGAGTTACCATTCCATCTTGGTTAAAATAGCGCATCCCGTTCTTAATTCCATTCCAGCTCTTCATGTCGATAATGTTGTACGCCGAAAACCAATAAAACTCCGCCAAGCTCTTCGTATGGTTATGATAGGAATAGAACAAGAATATCGCTTGTTGTCCTTCATGTAATTGCCGATATACCTCTACCTTTGCTGCAACATCTTTACCACGAACGGAGATCAACATCGGTTGGACACACAGCCAACTAAGCTGCTCAGAACCCAAATCTTCTGGTTTGACATTAACTTTCAATAACATGCTCCTCTCTACTTGCGATGATTGTACATTCGAACTTCACTAATCATATGTTAAGGATTCTTTGGTGTTTCTACTGCCGGATCACTCTCTCCACCCATTCTACGTCTGGACGTTTCTTTCCTGCCTGTCGCTGGAACATGGTTAGACACTTTAGCCAATCCGAATTTGGGCATATTCGCATAGATGGTCTCATATGAACCGGATTGAGCTTTGTACGTTTCATGATATATGCCCACGCTTCCATCCGATCCAACGGATTGGTTAAAACGTTTCCAAGCCTCCAAGTGCAGGCCACCGCGTGCGTATTTCTCCAATTCATCATAAGATCTCCAATATTGCAGCAGAGTCACTCCACGCCAGCTCATAAAAAATTCTGTCCCCAGAAGCCCGGTATCTGGGTTCATGTACAATTCTTTGATCATTGGGCCCATGGATTTAAAAACAGGTAACCACTTATGTATGGCCCACAGGCGATTAACTCTCATTCCAATAATAAAAACAACAAACTCGCCATCGATCTCAGCCGAATATCTTCCCTTGTGTATGTTCGCCACATTACTCCTCCTTTTTATCAAATAAGCCGTCTTGTCTGCCGTAATTCATCCCCCTACACCATTCTATATTGCAAAATCAGTTGAAGACCATTGATGCCATTTTCCGTTCTCCCATATTCAGAAAACCTGCTTTTAGATACAGCCTTTGTGCTGCAATATTCCCCTCATTCACAGCTAAAATAATTTCATCGACCTTCGGATCAAGCTGCTTAACCAGTGTAGGCAGTTCCCTCATGGCAGTGAGTGCATACCCGTTCCCCTGATGTTCCAACGTAATGGATAATGCACGTACCAGTATTGTACGGGAAGTATCTCTTTCCTCTACGTATTCAGAATTTTTATGTAATATGAAGAAACCAACTGGAGTCTCATCATTTAAAATCACTACCGGATATTTGTTCGGATTTTGCCATGCCTCCTCAATCACTTCCGCAGGCATTGCAGTAAACTGAACCTGTTCATCACTTAATGAAAAATTAGCCAAGTCTTGAGCGTACTTCTGATTATATAGGGCGAGGCTAATCCGTTTTTTCATTTAGAACACCTCTCCTTTCCTTGTTAAAGTCTTCTAGTGAATCAGATGGTATAACCATGCCCATCATCAAGCTTCTTTCTTTGCCATTAACACTCTTATGATACTTGTCGCGTTGTCGAATTTCATCCGATTATTTTTCTGGCGGCAGTCCCATCCTTGTTCTAATGCATGTTGAATGAGATTAGAAATCAGCTTGGGCTCATAGACAAATATATCCCACGTATCTTCCCAAGGGACAACAAACTCCACGAATGTAGATTTATAAGTATTCGAAAATATACGGATTATAATGTCTTGTGCTTGCTCGTCTACAACGTACAGGAACGAAACATCTTTTATCACCATTTTACGGACTTTTTTCTTGTATACCTTCATGAATATCACTCCCTTGCTCAAGCAATGCAGCATAAATCTTCAAACACATCCCACTTTGTAAACAACTGTCTAAGTCTTTGGGACGTTGTTTGTATAAACTCTTCTATAGCTTCCATAGATAAAATGTTCAAATCATCTAAGGGCTCATGTTCAAGGTTATTCAAAAAGTCTACTTTTTCTTTTCTATACTGGTACACCTCTTGCTCCAGCAATCCACCTAAATCAAAAGCTTTACCCGCTTCCAGCTTATTCAACAAATCATGGCCATCAGACCCTTTTCTCAAAATCATAAATTCCAGCTTCGTAACATCCTCCGTATAAATACTTCGTCCACTCGGATGAACTTCATATGCAGGATAAATCTCGAAAGTCCATACACGATCCGTATATACATGAGCAATGTAACCGCACAAATATTGCATGAATTTAGGGTCACTATCCGCAACTTTCTTGTTGGAATTGAAAAATGCCCTGAGCTCTTCGTCTGTTGCGAACCGTGCTGTCTCTGGCATGAGATGAGTTTTTGACTTTTCGACTCTTTCATTCGTTCTCACATGAATGGAGTCAGGGGCAAGACTTCCCACTATTAATTCAGGGGTTGGATCAGATAATAATTCCGATGCGATTGCAAAATGAACCATGGGCCAAGGCATAATAAATGCTCCTATCTCTATTAAAATGGGGGATTTACATTACAAAGAATTGCAGATGATACATCCAAAACATGATAAATACACCGAATGCTGATTACACATTGGATAGCCCTCTGGGATCGTTGGCACCTCGTCACCTTCATAAGGTGTTATCCATTCAAGGTAATTTTGAGAATTTACATGTTTTTGCTCAAAACTTTCAATCATTTGATAGAAATGCTGAAATGTGATGTTGCTCCATTGCACACTGGGCTCATAATTCAACACAGCCCATCCCGTTTTATGTAGCGCCCCTTTGATTGTCTTTAACAAGAATTGTTTCATAGGATAAAAATCTTCTTCTGTCCATGGCATTTCATCCATATCAAACCCAACGTTCCCACGGCCTACACAATTTTGGTCGTGTTGCGCAAGCCAAATGATAAATTCTTTTTCTCGATCAACTGTTGCAGTCTGCGACCCACTTAGAACTAAAAGCTCGAAAAAAATTTGAGTGGAGGTGTTTGTCATTCTTAATGATTCTACAGAATTTTCAATCGACTCAGGCACTGAAAACTGGTTCATAGGCTTCTCCTTTACTTTTTCATATGCCAAGGATGATGGGTTACTACTGCAACTTAAATGTATGACTTGAGTGATTCATCTTTCAGCTAAATGTAAGATTATGAAAAGCGTTTGTCATATAAAATATGAGCAAACCAATTTTTGAGTATCTTCAGCATCTTCAATTGAGGAATATGCTAGCTTGGATGCAATCACACGTATTTAAATGATCAAATACCAAAATGCAAAATGCATTTCCCATTTACCTCAGCATCTTTTGCCATATTCGCAAGCTTATTTAATTCGTTTATCAATTCAACTCTGTTATACATGAGTTTCTCGTAATAGCCCCTCTGTTCATTTCCATCAAAACAATAATCTCCTGTAAGCTTCATCTGATCAGGAGCAAGGTTGAATACATCAATCCATGCGCGAATTAGTTGATGAAACTTCAACAAAGTATCTTTTTCTTCAATAACCGTTATTCCATAGTTGTTCAGTCCACTACATCTTTTACAGGTAGATGGGTTCCATGTATTCAGCCAGTTAAGAGAATCTTGAATGTATGAAATAAACTCATCTTCCAAGTAAGCATGTTCCTCTGCCATTAGTCTGCTTTTATGTATACCGCCATGAGTATCCCATGAGTAGGAGGTGTAGATAGATTCATTTATTTCCGACTTATTTTCAATAACAAAATGGTGCATCGAAATATTTCCGTCCCCTTCCTATGAAATAACTCATGTTTTCTCACCAGTGAACTCTTTTCAATCATCATAACCCATGTATTGGTAAATGCGAAGTTATTATATAAGCTCAGAATGATCTACTTTCAACTCCTTTTGGGCTAGACAGAACACAAAAAAGATCCTCTCAGACTCCCAAAGTAGGGAGGAGACAGAACCTTCTTGAACATGGAATGAGTTAGATTGAAATAGTGACTAATCCGTTCTTGCACGTACAAAGGTTTGAGACAGAATCCGATGGCTACCAGCGATGTTTTCAATTTCAATGCTATACTCCGACTCTACATATTCAATGTGATGTTGTTCATAGTATTTTTTCCATAATGAAACAGCCGATCGGTTATTAGCCAGTTGCTCCACTTTGAATCTGCCCTGAAATTGTGCAAACACCAGATCAACCGCCTGAGCCGCTAATCCTTGTCCACGATACTTTTTGACCAGAAACAGCTCTTGTACCGTATAATCGACATCATCATCTACATAAGGAGGAGAGCAAACCAGCACAAATCCGATTACCTTTCCATCATATTGGATAAAAAACGGATGTAATTCCGCCCGTTCGAGATAGAGATAGGTATTCGTTGGATCGAATTTCCCCTCTTTTAGCAAATCCTCACCCGAGAATTCGGAAAGATCATATAGATAAAGGTTGTACAAGTTTAAAAATAATTCTTTCTTTTCTGCCAAAATACTCGTGATTTGTACATTCATGTCATTACACCTCACTTTATTAATAAACCACAATTCCCCATCTTTAGTTGCATATCACGCCCCTGCTTACCACTTAAATGTATCGCTTCAACTCCAGTAAATATAGGTAAAGTTTAATTTAAACGATGAAGAATCCTTCCCATCATAAAAGGATATGTTTAACCAAAAACGGACACGACATCGTCGCGTCCATGAGTAATCTCACTTAATGGATTAGATAATTAACTACAGGATAAGAAATCACGTTCCGGTCTCTATAGGTTGAAATCACCGCTTCGGAATGCGTACTTAGAATCCCATTTTGCAACATGACCGGTCTAAATCCTCGCTCCATTGCGCCATTATAGGTAAACAAAACACATTCTTCGGCGGCAAATCCCGAAATGATCAACAGCTCAACACCGTGACTCTTCAGAATCTGCTCCAAGTCTGTCTGCCAGAATGCATTGGAACTCTCCTTCGTCACTGTCAGATCCTTCTCAGTCACATCAACCTCAGAAATAATACGATACGCCTCAGAATTTGAATTCTCCATCCCTTCCACGTCTTGTACATGAACTACCACATGACCGCTCGAACGAAGCACGTCTGCAACATGATTGATATATTCACAAGCGCGGTCTATAGCTTTTTGATCTAACTTATCTCGTACAATACTCTCTTGCATATCCACGATCAGTAAACCTATTTTCATATCATCTCTCCTCTTACTTTCTTTCTCAGCATCATGATCTGTCCAATATGATACGCATTATGAATACACAGATTGGATATGACATTCCACCATGGGGCATTGAAGTACGATGGGATGGTCATCCCTAATTTTGCATCATCACATTCCTCTACAGCCTGTATCCAGCGACTAAATGTTGCACCAACGTGTGCAATGCTTTTCTGCCAATCTTCTTCACTTACCAGGGATGGGTTAATAATGAACGTCTCATCATTATCTATGCTATTGTCCATAACCACTTCACCCTTAATGAACCGATCCAACCAAGTTTCATTCCAGAAAGTCAGATGATTCACCAACCTCCAGATGGATTGCCCCTCATCATTCAGCGATAAGGCCTGCGTAGCGGTTACATCACGTAACATCTCATCCAGCGGGACAAACCAGCTCTTGTCATGATGACAGGCAGCGAGTTGGTCCAACAGCACCAATTTGATACTCATGTTCGGCTCCTGTCTCCTTTCAAAATAAAAACAATTAGTCCTTGAACAACTCATTCAGCATCCGGTTGCGATTTTCCAGGAAACTGCGGGTGATCTGATAATGTTCTGTATCTTCATACTCTACGTCCTGAATACCACCATCGTCAAAACTCAAAATGCATGCACCCGGATAACCCAATAGAATCGGCGAATGCGTCGCGATAATAAATTGGGAAGTGCCTGATAGATCATGAAGAATACGCAATAAGGAGAGTTGACGGGCTGGCGATAAGGCGGCTTCGGGCTCATCGAGCAGATAAATGCCTTTGGAATTGAACCGGTTCACGAACAGATTGAGAAAAGACTCCCCGTGGGATTGTTCATGCAACGAACGCCCACCATAATACTTGAGCGACTCCGGCCCCAATTCATCTACATGCGATGCAAATTGATAAAAGGACTCCGAGCGCATGAAGAAACCATTCGTGATTTTGGGCAACCAGGATAGACGCAAATAGTCACCTAATGATGATTCAGCAGCATCAATCTCAAATGCATTATTTTTCCCGCCCCCTGCTGTGTTAAATCCACATTGATGAGCGATACCTTCGAGCAGTGTGGACTTACCCGATCCATTCTCACCAACAAAGAAAGTAATGTTATTGTTGAATTCCAATCGCTCCAGAGACTGTATGGACGGTATGTGAAACGGATATTGATCCGGATTCTCGACTTTAGCAGACAGTAACTCCACACTTCGAAGATACATAGACACACTCCTATTTTATAAAGTTCGACTCCTGCTGGTTTCAGTCCTGTTTATTGATCCACGGATGGATGATTTCTTTGCGGGTGATGATCTCAATGGTCCTGATAAAAAACCAGGTGAACCCGGCATAAAAACCGATATGCGGATATCGGAATGCCGCCGGTTTGTTGCCTTCGAAATAGAAGTGCCCAATCCAGGAAAGGGCGTAATGGATAAGTGCCAGAACCAGCATGACTTTAAAATTAATAAACAAGAAAATCCAAGCCGCAAACGCCGATAAAAATGCGAAATAATGCAAGATGAGGTTGTTCCGATCCTGATGTTCCTGAAGATAATAACGCAAATCTTTGCGAACACGATTCAACATCCGGTCACACTCATTTCACCCTAAAATGTGATCATGGCTCCTTTTTCATCAAATACGGCGGTTGGATTCCAAGTGACTTCCCAGCAGTTATTCTCCGGGTCCAGGAAATAAGCGATTCTCCCGCCCCAGGCAGCGTCATATGGCTCTCTGATTACATTGCCTCCGGCAGCGCGGATATTCACAATGGTATCGTCAACGTCTTCCGCTTGATCCACATTGATGGCCAGCAGCGTTCCTTTCAACCCATCAGATGCACTGAATATCATCCCCGTATCTTTCTCCAGCTCCTGAATGGGATATAACGATAGCAATACACCTGTTGTTTCAAAAACACTGTATTGATCTGAACTGATTGCGGTCTCACTCCACCCAAGCTTCTGATAGAACGAACGCAGCTCAGGCAAATTCATTGCACCAATGGTGACCAGACTCACTCGTTGTGGAACCATAAATTATTCCTCCCATATCTTTTTAACATGAATTCGGAGTGTGGATGAGTTCTCCCGTTCCTGCCATACCTTATACGAAGGACGACCTTGATAGTGGGGATTGAGGCCGTTCGTCACGTGCTTTCGTCCGGGAATCGCTTGATTTCTTTGACCATCTGATAGCCTGGATCGGATTGAAAAGCGCCCATATGCAGAAAGCGGGTGTGCCCGAGAAGCGCGCAGTCCGTCAGATAATCCATGAGCATCGAAGCCGAATAGACGCAGTTACTTCCCCGCATCAGTCTTTCATGGCGAAGGTAGCTTTTCATTTACACATTCCCTATATTAAACGACGAACAGACGGATGACAAAATTATGGTTGACGGCGGCAGATCAGCTTCTATATTATGTAGGAAGAACGTTCTGCATAAAAACATAAAATGAATTGGCGTGTTACCACCCCAGAGGGCATGAGCCAAGAAGCGAACATGAGACTATACTCGCTTCTTGGCTCTTTTTGCGTTCCGGAGACCTGGAAGCGTTAACTTTAGAAACGAGGAGGCGGTGAACCGTGAGTAAAGGAATGATGCTGCAGGTGGAGCGGGTCGTCGGCAGCAATATTGTTCTGGCCCGGTCGCACCAGAATACCAAGGAGTACGTACTGATCGGCAAAGGGTTGGGATTTGCGTTCAAGGTGGAAAGCACCATTCAGTCCGATGATCCGCGGATTGAGAAAAGGTTCCGGCTGGAGGACCGGGAGGAGTGGGGGCAGGCGCAGGAGTTGATGAAGGACTTGGACCCCAATGTCATCGACATCTCTGATCAGATTATCCGTCTCATCGCTGATCAGTTTCCTGGCAAGCTGAATGACAAGATCTACCTTGCTCTTCCAAGTCATATTCAGTTCACCTTATATCGTATCCGCAACGGGATGGAGATTCTGAATCCTTTCCTCACGGAGACAAAGCTCAGTTTTCCGAAAGAATTCGAAATCGCCTCGGAAGCGGCGGCCATGATCGGAGAGGCATTTGGCGTAGAGGTACCGGAGGATGAGGCCGGGTTCCTGACATACCATGTGTACTCCTCCGTGAATCACGTCCCTGTCGGACAGTTGGTTAAGGTATCCAATGTGATCAGCAAGCTTCAGTCCATTATTGAAGAGCAGGGTGGCGTTCGCTTTGAGCAGGGCAGCCTTAGCCAGGCAAGACTCCTGATACACCTGCGCTTCTCCATGGAACGCCTGTATCAGCAGCCGATGACGGCCCCCACCTTCGCACAATATGTGAAAAATGAATATCCGTCCGAATACCAGCTGGCCAGAAAGCTAAGTGCTGTAATGGCCGAGGATTTGGGTACAGAGGTACCCGAGGAAGAAACGGCTTTTCTCGCCATGCATTTATACCGGCTTTTTCAAACCCAAGCCAAAACCAACAACAGAGAGGATAACACACAATGATCTGGAAATGGAAAAACAATAAATCTGCCAAAACATCTGAGACAATATCCGTCGTCTCCCCACTCACCGGAACCTGCGTCAGTTTGGAAGAAGTGCCTGACGAAGCGTTCGCGCAAGGACTAATGGGTCCAGGAGTTGCAGTGATTCCCCAGGAGGGCAGGCTGGTCGCACCTATCGACGGCACTGTGGTGCACCTGATTAAATCGCATCATGCCGTAATGATTGAGCATGCTTCTGGGCTACAGCTGCTGCTGCATATCGGTATGAATACTGTCAGTCTGAAAGGACAGGGCTTCACACCCCAAGTGCAGACCGGGGATCAGGTCGCTGTCGGTCAGACCCTGATCGAATTTGACCTGAATGCTATCGTTTCGGCTGGTTATCCGGTCATCACCCCTGTCATCGTTGCGAATGCGGCAGAACAGCCGTGGGAGTCACACCCGACGTATGGCAACGTAGAAGCGGGCTTGGGAACTATCATGAAAGTCAGCTTGCCCAAATAACATGAATCTAAAAAAGAAAGGAAGAACAATATGCTGAAAGCATTGCAAAAGCTAGGGAAATCCCTGATGCTTCCTGTAGCAACCCTGCCTGCAGCAGGTATTCTTCAAGGCTTGGGTCTTCTTAATTATGAAAAGGACATTCCGCTTGGACCCGTGATAGGGGGATTTCTCAATCAGTATGTAGTTCCATTCATGAATGAGGGAGCGGGGGCGATCTTTGGCAACCTTGCGCTCATCTTCGCCATCGGGGTGGCAATCGGACTGGCGGGGGATGCGGTCGCCGCTCTTTCCGCCCTGATCGCTTATATGGTGCTGACGCGGATTCTGGGAGCCGTTCCAGGTGTATTCGGCTATATTCCTGACGATGTCAAGCTGGATATGGGCGTATTGGGTGGGATATTTGCCGGACTGCTTGCAGCCTATATGTATAAAAAATACCATAATATCAAGCTTCCTGACTGGCTCGGCTTCTTCTCCGGCAAACGCTTTGTGCCGATGGTCACCGCCGGCTCCATGCTGGTATTGGCCATCCTGTTCGGCATGGTCTGGAGCCCGATTCAGGATGCCATCGGCGCTTTCGGCGCTTGGATTGTAGGCTTTGAAGGCGTTGGCTCCATGGTGTTCATGATCGCCAACCGCCTGCTCATCCCGCTCGGTCTGCATCATGTCCTCAACTCCATCGCTTGGTTCCAGATCGGAGATTATACCAATGCAGCCGGGGAAGTCGTGCACGGGGACCTGACCCGCTTCTTCAACGGAGACCCTACGGCAGGCATGTTCATGTCTGGCTTCTTCCCGATTATGATGTTCGCTCTTCCGGCGGCGGCGCTTGCCTTGATTCATACAGCCCGGCCTGAAAAGCGGAAAATGGTCGCTTCGATCTTTATCGGCGCAGCGGTGGCTTCGTTCTTAACGGGTATTACCGAGCCGCTCGAGTTCTCCTTCATGTTCGCGGCGCCTCTGCTGTATGTGGTGCACGCTATTCTTACCGGTGTAGCGGCCCTGATCATGTACCTGCTGGATGTTAAGCTGGGCTTCGCCTTCTCCGCAGGTCTGATTGATTACCTCGTGAACATGAAGCTATCGACCAATCCGCTGCTCATGATTCCAGTCGGACTCGCATTTGCGGTCGTCTATTATTTCCTGTTCCGGTTCATGATTCTCAAGTTCAACCTGAAAACGCCGGGGCGCGAGGATGACGCTTATGATGCCGATGGCCCCACTGATGCTTCCGCCGTGGCAGCGGCGTCTGGCGACACCAAGGCTGGCAAAGTGCTCGCCGAGATCGGTGGAACAGATAATATCGAGAGCATCGATGCCTGCATCACTCGCCTCCGTCTTGTTGTTAAAGACGACAAAGCCGTCAACGACCAGGCGCTCAAACAGCTTGGCGCTTCCGGCATCATGAGGCTTGGTGGCGGAGCTGTGCAGGTCATCTTCGGCACCCAGTCCGAAATTCTGAAGGATGAGATTAAGAAACTGATGTAACGCTCGTCCTCCTTGAGTTCAAAAGGTCGAGAACAGGGGTATGCTTTACCCTGTTCTCGACCTTTTTTATTACCAAGAAGCGCATGATATTCTTTTGAGTGGCCGTGTCTTCTTGTGGTCTATGAGTTTTAATATACAAAGTTAATATACAAATCTGCGCTGCGCCCAATAGCTGAACACAAAGATCGATACCTCTGTTAACAGCTTGGCTGCAATCAGCGGGATAATCAATTTTTCATTGTAGAAGTACAACAATCCGTAATTTAATAACAGCACCAGAATGACCAATGAGAAGTATTTCGGTAAAGACTGACGGACTCTGGACGTTTTTCCAGCTGAAAATACATATTTCCGATTGATCGTATAGTTGAAGATGGAGCTGCACAGTCTCGCTGCAACGACCGATAGGAACAGATTATGCGTGAAGTACTGGATCACGAACAGTAAGCCAAAATCGATCAAGGCCGATAACACCGAAGACGTACTGAACATCAGAATCGGCATATAAATGCGGAATGAATCTACCAATGGGCGAAAATGAGAAGATTTGTTATGATCCAGATAGACCGTATCAATAAACTCCTCTGTAATCTCATACCCTTCTTTATGTGCTGTTAGCAGCATGTTCATTTCGTATTCAAATCGTTCCCCCGGTATCTGGCACAGCCAGTCCAGCATCGAGTACGGAAAACCTCGCAGGCCTGTCTGTGTATCGTATACTTTCGTACCTGTCGTGAGAGAAAAGACACCTCGTGTGACCGTGTTGCCAAAACGACTACGCGCTGGAATGGTTCCACTGAACCGACGGCTCCCCAGTACAATCCCCGGGTTCGTTTGCTCCAATAGTACATCAAAGATGCGTTTGATATCATGCGGTAGATGCTGTCCGTCACTGTCTGCGCACACAATACCGCCCTGTGGGCCATGTTCCTTAATATATTGAAATCCTGTCTTGAGTGCACGTCCCTTGCCCAGATTAACTGTATGTGTCAGGACTGTACACCCATAGGCTTCTGCCGTCTCGAAAATCCCCCTGTAACCTGGTCCGCTACCATCATCTACAATGACAATGGGTCCTAACTGAAACGTCTGCAACTGCAACACGAGATTCAATAAACGAACATCCGGTTCGTATGATGGAATTAATATAGTCATGATCATTGTCCCTCTTTCAGATAAAGGATGTCACTTACGCCGCGTTCCTGGTTTCTCCCCAGCGGATTATTAACAACCCGACCCATGAAATACATTGTGGATGAACCGCCGCCGTCCAGATTGTAGGCTTCCGTTGCTCCAAGACCTTTCATGACATCGGCAAGCTCTGCCAGCGTCATGCCACGGCTGTCATCCTGCCGGCCGTCAACCACAACAAATACATAATGATTCGGGGCGATCATGCCGATTGCAGTTCTCGGATTGGCAGCCTGGATCGACCGGTTGCCAAAGTTGTTATCGATTTTCACACTGCTGAAGTCACTTACAATCTCACCGTCCTGAATCAGAATTGGTCCAAAAGATAGCGTATTGGTCGCACCTTCAGCCAGCAATTCCGATGAGGATACTTCCGTCTCGTTATATGTCTTCATCGTGCCATCACTGAACAATGCCATCGCATCACGCACCGGATCATCCCGATATACCGTACCATTGCGGATAATTACGCCATCATCACGGAAGCCGTAATAGTCACCATTGATAGCAAAGATGGCATTGTTGGCCAATGCTATCTCTGAAGTGTTTTCGGTAATATTCGTGCCAAAGCTGTTATCTGCCAGAGCCGAGCGCAGGCTGCTCGCATCTGTCAGCTGTACATCTGCGACGTAATACGTAATCTGATCTGAGCCGGACCCCGTCTGCACCTTGTCGATTTTGACCTGCATATCATCGCTGGAATAGTTCCAGTCATCTGACGTTGCATTTACTTCAGTGGTCGGGGTTGAAGTATCATTGGAGGTGCTGGTTGCTGATGATGTATTGTCATCCGCTACAACAACCTGTACATGCCGGATTAAGTAGCGATCTGCCAGACTGTATATCACGGTACCAATTCCCAGAACAATAACAAGGGTGATTATCAGCCATTTGCGCCTTGGTTTTGCATTTTTATATGGGTCTTTCTCGTTGGTTTTTGGATAGATCTTCATCATGTGAAGCTCACCTCTTCTTCTAAGTTCTTAAGGCTCATCATAGGCGGGCTAGCTTAAATGAATCTGAAACAGGCTGAACGCAAAAAAAGAAGGTCATCCTTTCCCCCGAGAGGAAATCAGACAACCTTCCATATAAGTGATAATGATGGATCTCAATCTATATATGTACCCTAAATAGGGACAAGTACGATGCTAAACAACTTTCTATAAACGGGACTGTTCACCAGCAAAAAGAGCATCGTATGCAGGGCAGGGCTGCTTTTCTAGATAATCCATTAACGCTTGTGGCTGCTTGGTATAAATATCCTTCAAAGACGTACCCTCGTAGATATTGCCGATCACGACTGGGTGGCATAACTCACAGATGAGAATATCCCCATTACCGTGTAAATGCAGCTGCTTCGTCCCATCCACACAATTGGAGAAATACACACCCGGTTGTTCTCGTAACCCCAATTGCTCCGCGAAACGATCCATACAGGTAAAATATAATGTCGTATCTTCTTTCTTGTGCTTGATCAGATCATTTACGGACTGGATGAGGGACTCCTTGGAGGCAATCTTGCTCCATTTACTGTGTGGCATCACGATGCTGTTCTGAATCTCATGGATGCGCACACCCAGTTCATAGACTTTATCGCTAATAGCTTGCATGTTCGCTTGGGTTCCTTCGAATAACAGCGTTTCAAGCACAGTTTCCAGCCCCGCTTCAGTACAAAGATGAATGTTATGCTCCAATCGCTCATACATGCGCGGATGTACACGGTAATAGGCTGCATAAGCCTCCCGGTCTGTATAGTTAAAAGATATATGAATATTGGACAAGCCTGCATCCCGCAAAGCATGAATTCGTTCTTCCGTTAGCAGGCTGGCATTGGTATTTAATTGCGTGTCGATGCCATGTTCCCCACAATACGTCACAATCTCCAGGCAATCCTGATATTTCAGAGTCACCTCTCCCCCGGACAAACGCACCCGCTTGAGCCGCGGAAGCTCACGGATGATTCGGATAACCTCCTGACCGCTGATGCATTGCCCATCGTCCCGATTGTAGGCGCAGCAATAGTCGCATTTGTAATTGCAATTGGAGGTCACGCCGACCTCCAGTCCTTCCAGTTCATATACGCCGGGTGTTTCAAGCTCAAGTGATTTATATCTGTTTTTCGTTGTCAATTTAATGTACCTCCCGATTCCTTATCCATGTTTTTTCAACTTGGAGATTATAGCGGATCCCGGTCGATGCTCGATATGACATTATGTACGTTGGGATGTGAAGAACAGAGTAACCCCCAGCCATTTTATTGAGTTTCAGTCCATCTATGCTCAGGATGATATGCAAATTCATAGTCTGCAATCATCAAGAATGACACACGACTTTGCTGATCGAGCACCATGGATAAAATCATCAAATTTTCATAGCCACCTTCAAGTACGAATTTATCAAATGATGTTATTACACTGTAGTTGCCTTGTTTATCTCTCTCCATGAGATACGTAATCGTGCGTACTTTTCTTTGATTAGAATCAATAAAGGCTTTCTTTCCGTATTGCTGGATTACTTCTTGAATTGTACTTCCATAGCCTATGCCACTTGGCGTTTTATATTTTTTTGATTTTGCTGCCGCATCATCGATCACGATTCCATCCACAATTCCTTCTTTGTAATGAATCCACATACCTTTATACTGGTAAACATTCGTATGATAATAATAATCCACGTGTTTCCCCAACTGCTGCTCAACCTCTGCTCGAGTATCTCCGATTTTAACGGTGATATTCTTTGCTTTATTCTGAACTTTAAATTCTTCTTCTGTAAGTATCGTAGTCGCAGGAGGCAGATTAGAGACTTCGGAAAGACTATCGGATACTTCAGAGGTACTTAAAAGAGTCATAAAAAGAACAACAAATAGTATTCCTTTGGTCAACAATAACATTCCTTTCAAACATGTTCAGCAGGTTATAACGATTGAAAATCTTCTCTGGTCATCGCATACAAATTCAAATCCTGCATTTCGTTTTTAATTTTCATGTAACTCCGTAAAAGCCCTTCGAATTTCATGCCTGTCTTTTCCATGACCTTTGCGGAACCGATGTTACCCACCAGACATTTAGCCTGAATTCGTTCCAACCCGATGTCTTCAAATCCAAATTGAATGATTCGGCTAACCGCTTCCGTCATGATTCCTTGGCCCCAGTACTCATTGGATAACACATAACCTAATTCCACCCTCATACTGTTGCTGTCACATGCTAAATAATTGCAGCTGCCAATCAACTTCTTCGTTTGTTTATCCTCGATTCCCCATGGCCCCAGCTTATCTACCTCATATCGACTCATGACAAAATCAATAAAGACTTTGGTATCCTCCTTGCTCTGATGTGCGTCCCAAGTTGTGTACTCCGATACCACAGGAACCGCGCAATAACGGTACATCTCATCCAGATCAGCATAGGTAATGGGCCTAAGGAGCAAGCGTTCTGTTTCCAATATCGGAAATGGGTCAAAATAACTTTCAATGGACTTCATATGCATGCCTCCCCGGCTTATTCAAATTAGTTTAACAACCGTTATTGATAAGGAATCACACTATCCCGTTATTCTGTTTTGTTCTGGCTTTCCGCTTCTTGATCTACAATTCCATCACTCACAAAACGCTTGAGACTTTCTTTGGTTTTGGAGCTGGTTGCTTCATATTCCGCCCATATTAAATAGAACAGGCCCAAGATTAAAGCAGCTATACTCCAACTTTGCGGAGCGGTTCCAACATAATTCAGCAACTCCTGAAACAAGTCCGAATCCCACGAAGTTACTCCAGAACCAAAAATGGCAGCACTCAAATATCGAACACCGTATAGAAATGCCGCTATGACCAGCAGCAGTGTCCCTGTAGTTCTACGACTCATCAATACTCCCCCTTTATCAAATCACGGCCATAATCGCCGGTGCTTCCATTGCCCATGTTGCAGAACATATTGGATTCGCACATGCTTTCGCTCCGGGTCTCCCTGCCAGAACTCAACTTCCTTTGCGTTCACGGCGTACAGTCTCCAATTCGGTGTCACAACATCAGGATCTCGGCTGATCCGCTCTTTCTGAGCGGCAATGGCGCGTTCCAATTCTTCCTCGCTCTCCAGCTCCTGACTCTGTCGTCCTGTCATCGCAACTGCGCGTGCCCCTATCGATCTTTTCCGAAAATCCGCTGCACCTGCTTCCTCGCCCATATCCACGGCGTCTCCCATTATGCGGATCTGCCTGCCCAATGTAGGCCAGTAAAAGGTCAGTGCCACATACGGATTGTTCTCCAGCTGCTGTCCTTTTCGACTCTCCGAGCCAGATGCAAAATAAAAAGCATCGTCAACCACGTCTTTCAAAATCAATACTCGTGCATCCGGAAAACCATTCGAATCCACTGTCGAAATCGTCATCGCATGAGGTTCTTTCACCCCGTAATCTATAGCCAGTCTCAGCCATTCCAGAAAAAGATCCCCTGGTCGATCCGGTAAAAGCTCGGTATTCCAAGCTGGAAAAGGTCCAGACAAGGACTTCAACCCACGCAACAAATCACTTGGTTTATCACTCATCTCGGCAACCTCCTTATACTTCCATTTCATTCCATTGTAGCGTAATAGGCCATTTACTCAACTATTTGTTTTGAAATAATTGATATGTTCAATCTATTTCCCCTGATAAAAGAAGGATATATTAAGCAAAAATCAAATAAACTACATTAGAGCTTTTCATTTCGAAAGGAGTGATGTGGTATGAAGAATAACCATGTTGCAATGATTTTTAGGAAGAATACGAAGTAAGTGCAGAGGATAAATTCCTCTGCGAAGTAAAATTTGGGAGGAGTTTTGTATGGTAGTTGTATTAAAGCCAGTGTCTAATGAAAATTGGTGTGAATGTACCCAGCTTAAAGTTAAGCCAGAACAGCTTAATATCTTTCCTGCACCTGTCGTTTATTGGATTGCTGAATCTAAATATGTTGATGATTTTGAATTGCGTGCTATTTACTCGGAAGAGGTTTTAGTCGGTTTTCTCGTATTCTGTGCGAAGCCAGACAAGGATGATAACTACTGGATTCCTGCCATAATGATTGACGAGAAGCATCAAGGAAAAGGTTATGGCAGGGCAGCAATGAAGACTTTGATTCAGCTTATGCGTATTTCCTTTTTCTAACCCAGATGATTCATCATTTTCATGCTGCAAAACTCCCAACCATTTACCCCTTTTTCAAGCGTATGGACACTGGTATTCCCAATAGAATGAAACTCCGATGTATTGGTCCAATTTTGGTTTCCTAAGAGATAATAAAGGATGTTGATTACTCCGCCGTGCGTGACCAGTAGAACATTCGATTTGATCTGTTGCTCCTCTATACTTCGGCATAAATCCCGAAAGGATGTACATATTCTGTTATAAAAATTCCGAGGACTTTCTCCTCCTGGAAACGGGGTGTCCATTCCAAGGGTGTTAAAATAAACTCCTGCATATTTCACTTCTGCTTCCTTATTTGGCATTCCAGCCAAATCTCCGTTGTTCATTTCTCTCCAGTCTTTCAGATAAAGCCCCTTTATGTACAGTCTTTTTTCAAGCTCTTTGGCAGTCTGTACTGCACGCGGAAGATCACTGCTAATCACCGTGTTTATCTTATATTGCTCTGAATGTTGGTACAGGTAATCTCCGAGCCTCGCCGATTGAGTAATACCTTCCTCAATGAGCCCTCGCTGACTCCAACCACCTCTGTAACCCTCCTCATCCATGCCGTGCCTTACTAAGAAAATCTTCAAGATATCTCCTCCTCTATTTGAATCCTCTTATAACAAACCCCGGCCCTAGATCTTCCATCTTAGGTCGGGGCTTATGTTTTTATTTCACAAACGTATTGTGAACTCGAACTGATTTTATAAAATAAGGAATCCATACGGCACAGGTGAGTACCGTCCTACCTATCCCTTTTAACGAACTTCCATCCTCAAGTTCTACCGCCATAGGAATCTGAAGTAACAACAGATAATCAATGATGCCCACGGCTAGACTGACACTGTAAAACATAATCATAAGACGAGGGAATATCGATTTCTTTCTATAAAACGTAATCAGCGTGTATACGCTAAATACTAAAAATAGCACATTATATACCGTTTCAAAAATGAGAACCGGGCCCCACCATGCGTGATAATAGTCAGATTGTTTGGAAGTTAAGAGCTCCCAAGTCTCTCTCGTCATTGAAGGTACAAGGTATTGAAATAATTGCACAACAAGCATAATGATGGTGAGATAAAGTCCAACATGGACAAGAATCAACCATCCCCCAAGTCCTGATATACCCAAAGGTCGATAATCAACCTTCTTTTCTTCAATTTGTGGTTCCACTAAATAACACCTCCTATTCTGTTTTGTTATTCTGAGATGACTCCTCTTTCTCGTGTAAACTTTTACACAACTGTATTATTATACAATGCGAGGAAGTGATGCGATACCAATTTCTCCAATTAAAGCCATTGACCAAAAAAGAGGGTTACTCTTTAAAAGATAATCCCTCTTCTTCAAGTGCTTGTCGAAGTTTTGGCATCGCAGAAGGCCCGATCCCGTGCAGCTTCAAAATCTCTTTTTCTGTGTATTGCGAGAGTAGCTGTAATGTCGTAATTCCCTGGTTCTCCAGCGCACGTCTAGCGGGTGCCGACAGCAATGAGAGAAATCCCTCTTTCGGTTTCCGTTCCTTCTCACATACCGGACAAGTTGGACAATCGCTACTTTTGTAATAGGAATGCCCTTGTTCGCATGTTCTTAGTGTTCCTTTAGTGTTTGCCATGTTAGTCACCCCTTCCTGTATCGGATAACAATTATCTCGGATTTAGCTACTCAACCAGTTCTCAACATCTGAGATCATATCCTCATATTGTTTTAAAGCCTCTATAGTCCATGTAACTTGTGATGTTCCCATTTGTTGTTCTTCATCGTCTGTGCATTCAATCCACAAAGAGCGTTTTAGACTGTATTCGAGCCAATCCAATTTTCCGGAAAAACCATTATCGAGAACCCTTCTCCAATTGGCGTTTAAATTCCCCACTCGAGACCGATATCCATTTATAAAAGCCAAGAACCTTTCTTTGCCCACGTTTCCGGTCTGATCTACAGACCAATACATCGCTGTTTCCACCAGATCATGCATCGGATTGATATAACCCGCTGATTCCCAATCAATAATGATGGGGTTGTCCTGCTGCCACATCACGTTCTTAGGTTCAAGATCTCTATGGCTAATAACTGTATTTGAGGCCAGCATTACTGATGCTTTTTTTGCCTGGGTACTCCACTCATAGAGCTTTTGAATGTTGTCAGCTAATAAGATTGTCCAATCCGAATTTTCTGTCTGCCCTTTGGTTAAATAATCATTCCAATCGGTTTCTTTGGAATCATCCAACTGAAGGTCAGGAATATGAAGCTGTGAAAAATCAGTTTTATGAATATCCGCAAGAATCATGCCCATATGCTCACAATGGGTTTCGGTTACTTCATGAAGCTCCAGACTTTTACCATCAAGCCAGTCAAATATAAGATAACATTGATGATCTAAGATCTGCATCGAAGAACCGCTTATCACTTTGGCAGGTTGAGCATCGATAAAATTTGCTGCCACGTTTGCTATTTTTTCGGTTTGAATATAATTTTGCATAGCTGTAGGTCTACTCATAATTTGAGGATTCAGTGCTTTCACAGCATATTTGGCATGTGTAGTTTCAATGGCATACATGCGATGTAAAAGCCCACCCGAGATTGCCTTGGGTGTACTGATCAACTCACCAAGTTCTAATTCAGCGACGAGTTTTTCGAATTTTAGATTATATTGAATATTATTCATACGTTACAACACCTTTTGGAAACTACCAATATCCAATCTGCGATCAAATTTATATCCCACGCCTTTAAACATCGCACATTGCTCATACCCATGCTTTTCGAACAGGGACTTGCTGCGTGTGTTTTCCATGCATACCGTAGCAATCAAGGTGTAGAACCCTTGCTCGCGCGCAACATTCTCTATAAATCCCAGTGCCGTTCCACCAATACCCTTCCCTACGATATCCGGTTTCAAATAAATGGTTACTTCTCCCGAGAAGTCGTAGGCTTGTTTGCTCTTGTATTGAGTAATTAGCACATACCCTTTAATTTCGTTTTCTTCTTTAATGACAAACGATTTAAAGCGCGGATTTTTGTTTATGACAGATGCTTTGATTTCTTCCAGGGTCAATTCTTCGGTATGAAATGAGATGGTCGTGTTGGAAACGTAGTAGTTATATATTTCTCTGACTTCAGTCAAATCCTGTTCCGTTATTTCTTCAAAAGAGTAGCAGGGCATTTCCATTTTCATACTGATAAATAACATGTCCTCGTCATGCACTTTGCTATAAAACTCCTTATCTCTTTTAAAGCCTATCCGCTCATACACTTTAATTGCTCGTTCGTTGAATGTGGCAACCACCAGTCGAAAATGAGAACTATTAAATTGGTTTTGCAAGAATGCTAAACTTTGTTTAAGGAATACCGATCCTATCTTTTGCCCTGTCAGATCTGGATCTAATCCAAGGCCTATATCCAGATATCCTTCTTCTTGATACAGTCCGATTGAGGTTCCTCCCGGTACACGTGCTGATTCCCCACAACAAATAAATCCCACTACCCTCTCCATTTCATCCATGACTGAAAAGTACTCCCCATTCATCAATTCTTGAATATCTTCATTGGATTCAGAGAAACTGTACATCGCATATTCATGTTCGTACTTCCAGGTAGCGATTTTTTCTGCATCAACTATTTTCATTGGTTGATAGGATAAAAGCATGAATAGTCCCCCTTTTTATACACTTACGGGTTTAATGAAGTCGATAGAGACACCATCATTGTTTTTCATACAGACTGGCACTCCAGTTCCCCTGTTTCATTCTGCGAATGTATTGGAATCCATAGTCTTTATAGTATTGATTAAGTCTCAGGTTATCTGCCATGCAATCCAGCCTGATCAAAGTTTTACCTTTTTGCCTAATGTTCTCTTCTGCTGATTTTAGAAGGAGCAGGCCTATATTTTGCCCTTTAAAATCTCTATTCACTGCAAATCGGTGTATGTATCCGGAATTGGTGTTGTCGAGCTCTTCCCAAATCAGGGGATCTGACCACGTTAAGGTATACGTCCCTACGATTTCATGATTTATTTCAGCAAGATATACGTCAGATCCATCCGTCATGAATTCATTTACTTGTTCCAAATTGAAATACTCAGGACGCCATTGAAATATCTCTTTGGAGTTCAGCCATCGGGCAGACTCCTGCCATAGGTTCAACACAATGGAAGCTTCCTCCGGTAACGCAAGTCTAGTTATGAGTTTAGTATTAATTTGCTCCATCAAGATCCCTCGCTTATTCAAAAGTTTAATACCCCCATCAACCACGCTGCAAATCGTTCTTTCTCCTCGAACTGTGGGTAATGAGCCGATTCTTCAAATACAACAAAATCTTTTTCGGGTGCTCCAAGCTCATCGAAATAATCCCTTGCCGCATCCACAGACGTCATATAATCATACTTTCCCATAACAAAATAAGTCGGTATCTCCAGCTGATCTACAATATCTGGCAAATGGTTGGTGGACTCCTCCTTCAGGAGAATTTCCTGTGTAGCCTGCACTCCCATGGAATAGCGAATCACATCCAGTGCATTATATTCGGTTCCCAAAAGAAAGCCGAGCATATAGTCCCTGTTGTCATCAATAAGCCTAGCCGTACCGCCGTATTTGCGAACCAACTTTCTTGGTGTGTATTTCTCGCCTCGCTCAATCGGATTCCGAAGACGTTCCAGACTTTCCGCATCAGCTGTACTGTCGGCTTGTTTCGCTTGTGTGATCGTATATTCCAAACTATCCAACTCACTCTGCACAGTATCAGCTACTTGTCCAATACCTACATACGCAACGAATTTTTCAGGTGCTTTGGCCGCCGCTTTTGTCCCTATGTATGTACCAAATGAATGACCGACCAGCGTAACCTTTCTTTGCTCCAGTTCAGCAGTGACGTAATCCGTTAAAGCCAGTAAATCATCTACAAGCACATCTGAAGTCACATCCGAATAATCCTCCATGAAATGATATGACTTTCCGCTTCCACGTTGATCATAATGCACAATGGTAAAATGTTGCTCAAGCTCCTGCTGATACTTTCTTACATAAGGAATCTCGGAGCAACCAGGGCCACCATGTACAAAAAGAAGGATAGGATTGTTCCGATCCGCACCGCGAATCATAACCTCATGACCTGCACCATTGATCTCAACCTGTCCTAATGTGCTGATACTATTCTCTCCCTTGATCCCAGGGGTCCAAGTGGGAAAGATTAGTGCGATTATTACGAGTAAAAGAATACTAAGCATGGCGCGTCTGAATATTTTAATCGACCTCTTACGCATCAGATGGCTCCTCCGGCAGATATTCGTGTGTTTATTAAGTAGACTCCAAACTCCTCACTCGTGACTCCTTACTGCTCCTTGTTACTTCACTTTATAAAAATACGGTCCGCACCTGGATTCATGGGTATGTACATACGTCCACGTGAACGCTTGGTCAAAAATATAAATATCCTGTTCCGAATCAAAATCTTCTGCGATGACCTTATTCGCATTCTGAAATACCTGTATGAATGGTGTATGTTGATACATGACATACAATTCGTTTTTATTTTCGGCATTGAAAGCATCTCGTGCTGCATCGTCTGTTAGGCAATCCTGTTTCTCATAACTGAACATATGCCACTTGTACTGGCTATAATAGATAGCCTCTTTTACCTCTTCACTGATGTTCTTGGCAAATGTGTTATCCCATTTCTGTATCATTTCTTCGGATTCCTCGCACAATTCAGTCACAAGGACCCCCTTGTCCTCCAAATTTTTGTTATACATATATTTGCGGTGCACAAGCTCGATTCGCGAGTAAATCACGTTCAGTTCATGGTCCGGTAGAGCATCCAACAGCTCATTAATTTCATCTCTAATCATCATAACCTCCGAAGTTTATTGGATTTAAGATTTAAGATTTAAGATTTAGAATACACTAGCATTCCAGCTACTCACCGTTTGCTTCTTCTCGAAGCAAATAGGCTAATCGGTACATTTCCGCGATATCATATCTATTCTGTTCTTCAAATCTCTTAATCGCTTCACCAATCTCCACAACCTCTACAGCAATTACCTGTTCCCCATCTGCCGGATTCAATGGTTTACCGACCAGCTCAACTTCTCCATAGCCAATAATTCTCACAAAATGAGGATGTGGAATATGCGGTCTATACGGCTCAGGTGCGCTCGACATGCAATGAAATTGCCCAAACACCCGATACGTGATCAACTTGGCTCCGAGCTCCTCCATCACTTCACGTTGCAGTCCATCCATATACTTCTCTCCTACCTCCAACGTTCCTCCGGGCAGCTCCCATTTTCCGTTATCGATCTGAAAAACAACCACTCGTTCCCCCACAAACGGGATAATGCTCACATTGCTTACCAGCGTTTCATCCACGATGTCATTCAATCTAAACTCCGCTTTAACAATTCCCCAGTGAATCGATGTGCTGAGCGCCGGGAACTGTTCCCGATCCAAAGTCTTCATTTTTCTATCCGATCCTCTCTATGTAAAATAAATCTTCCATTATAAGTTCTATCTCTCATTATAGATCAAAAAAGAAAAAAGAAGGCCACTTTTCCCATCGGGAATCCATGGACCTTCTATTGTCATTTCAGTTGAACTAAAGAATGTCTATACTATTCACTCTGACCACTAATGGTGTACCAGTTTCCCGTTTTCCAAAAAGAGAACCCGATCACATAGCGGCAAAATCCGCTCATCATGCGTAACCATGACTGCACTCTTACCCTGTTCCTTCACGAGCCGTGCAATCATGCTCACAATATCTAGTCCGCGTTCCGCATCCAGACTGGCTGTCGGTTCGTCCGCGAGCAGGACGGCTGGATCATTCATCAAAGCTCTGGCAATGGCAACCCGCTGGCGTTCTCCGCCGGAAAGCTTCTCGGCATATGCCTTACGACGATGCGATAAACCTACCGTATCCAGCAGCTCATCGACCCGCTTCTCTGCCTTGTTTTTGTCCGTTCCAGCGAGCTTGGCGACCACCATCAGTTGTTCTTCCACTTTCAGATACGGAATGAGGTTGGCACTTTGAAAAATAAACCCGAGTTGCTGGAGCCGTACATCGGAAATGTCCTGTTTGTTTTTGCCCATAATCGATGCGCCATCCAGCATAACCTGTCCTTCCGTCGGTTCAAGCAGTGCACCTGCGATGGACAGAAATGTACTTTTGCCTGAGCCAGAAGGCCCCATGACCGCGACGAGCTCTCCTTCGGCCACCTTAAGATCCAATTTATCCAATATCGTCCGTTTGACCCCACCATCTTCGAATGTCTGTGTAATTCCCTGCAATACCAGTCGGTTTCTCATGCTGCTGTCCTCCCAATCGCATCAAGCGCATCAATTTTGGTAACCTTCCACACCGAGAATAGCGAACCCGCCATAGACATCACCACGAATAACACACAGGTTAGTGCCAGGGTGGACAAGCTTAATTGAAACGGCATTGAAGCTGGCAAGATCGATTCAAATAGCTGAACCAACAGCACACTGATCACCAGACTGCCGATGGACAGAAGCAATACTTGCAATGAAACACTGCCCGCCAGATATGAATTTCGCGTTCCAATGGCTTTCAAAATACCAAATTGACTCGTTTTCTGAATCGTGATGACGTAGAAGAATACCGCAAGCACAAACGCCGAGATGACAAATAAAAAGGCAATCATCATGAGCAGTGAGCCCTGCTCTTCCTTGTACCCAGGAATAGCGGATACCGCATCGGACTTCGTAATCACTTCCGTATTCGGCAAAGCGGAACTGAGGCTGTCTACCTTCTCACCTGCATCTTTAACGGCAATCGCATTGTATACCGGAGCATTAGAGTTTGCTGTTCCTTGCGAAGTACGAGAACCTTCTTGAATAGCGAGCCATTCCTGCTCGTTTAAGAACACAACCGGTGAGTGACTGAAGGACTCATTTTCCACAAATCCACCTACGGTCCACTTCGTTCCCGAGGCTTGATCGACCAGTTCCGTCCCAATCGTCACGCCAGATTCAGACAGCTTTTGATCTACTACAACCTGCCCGTCTTTCAGATCCGTAATTGGAGAGCCTTCCGTTACGGTTGGAGCCAGCCAACCTTCCGGGTTCACCATGAATAGCGTTACATCAATCTTCTTTGTATCGCCAGCTGGACTGACTGTTGTCATTTTTACACCCAGCGGTTCAGCATTCTCTTGCCCCACAACGGAGCGTGTCTGTTCCAGATGATCCTGATTCACCTGAGAGCGGGTAAAACGATGATTCGAATCCTGCTCCAGAACAAAATGGGTTGCTGCCATATTTTTGATGGATGCCGCGTTGTCATACGCAAGCCCCTGTGCCAGACCTGTGACAAACAAAACCAGAAATGATACAAGCACCATAATTGTAGCAATTAATGCATATCGCCCTTTGGCAAACCTCATCTCTCTAATAGCCAAGTACATATTCTCTGACCTCCTCTTGATAACCCAAGTATAGGAGGCGAAAATGAACGGCAAATGAATAACAGATTACATCTGCGGGAGCGTCACGGTAAAGACCGTTCCTTCGGTCGAACTGGAGACCTCAATCGTGCCGTCATGAATGCGGATAATTTTCTGCACAATGGCAAGCCCAAGTCCGGTTCGGCCGGAAGAACGTTCTCTCGCACGGTCTACTCGGTAGAAACGATCAAACAGGAACGGTAAATGCTCTGCCGCAATCCCATCTCCTGTATCCCGAATATGGATCACGCACTGGGCATTGGTCTCTTCTGCACGAATCTCGATACTTCTCCCCTGTGGAAGATGATTCACGGCATTACCCAGCAGATTCATCCATACTTGCATGAGCAGCACTTCATTGCCATAGAGTTGAATGGATTCGGGTACCGAGATCCGGAGCAGCAGTTCTTTCTCTTCCAACTGCCATTGCAGCACCTGAACCGCTTGGCGGAATTGATCTCGTAGAGAAAATCTCACTTTGGTCAAATCCTCATGACCTTGTTCCAGAGAGGACAACAGCAGCAATTGTTTACTGAGCAACGAGAGATGGCGGCTCTCCTCTTCAATAATGGAGGCATAGTGCTCCCGTTCCAGTTCAGGCAGATCCCGATCCGCGACCAGTTGGGCAAAACCCTGAATCGAGGTCAGCGGCGATTGAATCTCATGAGATACGTTGGATACAAACTGCTGTCGTGCCTGATCCACTCGCTCCAATTCACGACTCATGGTCATGAAATGCTGGGCCAGCTGTCCAATCTCATCACGCCTAGTCGTGGACAATTTCAGATTATAGTTTCCTTGAGCAATGCGTTTGGTCGCCTCGGACAGACGTTCAATCGGATTCACCAGATAGCGGGTACTGATTATAAAGAGCAGGATACTAATGCCCACCGTAAACGCTCCAATCAACGCAAAAAAGATACGCAGCTCACCGAATTGCAAAATGACATCCGGGCGCATAAACAACGCATAACTTGCATTGCCCATCTGTAGATGAACACCAACGGTATTGCTCAATTGATTATCGAAGAAACCGGTAATGAAAGGTTTGCTGGGAAACTCAGCGACGCCGTGGTATATCTCACCACTGAGCACCTGCTCTACAGCCTGCTTATCCAGATCCTTCTGGCGGAATTCACGGCCATAGAATTGGTCATTCCCTTTTCCATCCGTCACATAAATTTCGTAACCGAGTTCTGCGGCATTGTTCAGATAATGCTCTACCGTAGCTGGTTCCTGCTCTACAAACTGCTTCATTTGCGCCGCAATGCCAACTAACTTCTCGTCATTGAAAGACTTCAGCTTCGCATGATAATAAATATTGGATAAAAGAAAACCCAGCATGGCGCTGACCAGAATCACCGCGATTGTAATCATAAACACCCGAAAGTACAGTGATCTCAATGCGCTTTCACCTCAATCTTATAACCAATCCCCCGTACCGTCTGAATGACAAAATCATCCGCATAATCGGCAAAACGATCACGCAGCCGCTTAATATGTACATCCACGGTGCGATCATCTCCTTCGTAATCCGCACCCCAGACTAACCGAATCAGTTCATCGCGCGAGAATAAGCGCCCCGGAAACTGAGCAAGTTGAGAGAGTAGCTCGAACTCCTTCATTGGTAAAAAGAGAATGGATTGCCCATCGGAGACCTCGACATTGTTCCGGTCAATCACGATGCGATTCATGCGAATGATATCACTGGACGTGCGATGGTAACGGCGAAATAATGCCTTAACCCGGTAGACCAGTTCCTCGGGTTCAAATGGCTTCGTCACATATTCATCTGTACCTCTCAAGTACCCATCCCGCTTGTCGGATAGTTGATCCCGTGCTGTCAACAGCATAATCGGAATGTCATAATGTTGCCGAATAAAATCACATAACTCCAGTCCGTCCATACCTGGCATCATCACATCCAGAATCGCCAGATCGATCGGCGTTGCTTGCATAACCTTGACCGCTTCCACTCCATCCTGTGCTTCATGCACCCGATACCCTTCCTTGGTCATGACATGCCGGAGGAGTGCTCTAATATTGGCGTCGTCGTCCGCCAGAAGCAGATTCTTCATATTGTTGTCCGCCCCTTTTCTGTAAGTTCCAATAATATAGATTCGCGACTTTGATCCTGCACAGATGGTAGCACAAAAGCACCGTAAATCGCCAGCGTACATGCAATGAGGCCCCGCGGGCATGTTTATATTTTCTCAAATCTGGTTGACACTATTATTAGGCACATCTATAATAAAACCATAACATATGAATAAATGCTCATATGTTCATGTATTAGCACTTTATCATTGTCGAGGATCACTTTAGTTACAAAAGAAATCAATTACATAACGGAGCACGGCTCCAAAGGAGAGGATCTCATATGTCCGGACATCATCACAACCACGACCATGGACACAATCATGGTAATACCAATAACAAGAAAGTACTGTTGTTTTCCTTCATTATTATTACCGTTTATATGATAGTTGAAGCCGTTGGTGGATTCATCACCAACAGCTTGGCCCTCATCTCCGATGCAGGTCATATGTTGTCTGATTCCATAGCTTTGGGGATCGCCTTGCTGGCGTTCACCTTTGGCGAAAAAACGGTGAACACAGGCAAAACGTACGGGTACAGACGCTTTGAGATTTTGGCAGCCACGTTAAATGGGGTCACCTTAATCGCCATCTCTCTTTACATTTTCTATGAAGCAATTGGGCGATTCATTAATCCGCCAGAAGTCGCAACGGTCGGCATGCTGATCATCAGTACCATTGGACTACTCATCAATATTTTGGTTGCCTGGATCATGATGCGTGGTAGCGATACAGAGAAAAACCTGAATATGCGCGGTGCTTATCTCCATGTCATCAGTGATATGCTGGGATCGGTTGGCGCCATTGCTGCGGCTTTGCTCATGATGTTCTTCGGTTGGGGATGGGCCGATCCACTCGCGAGTGTCATTGTTGCTGTACTGGTTCTGCGCAGTGGATTCTTTGTCACCAAATCATCCTTGCATATCTTGATGGAGGGAACGCCAGCGAATGTCGATGTGAATGACCTTGTGCAAACCATTCAGAAAGTAGATGGCGTCAAAGGCGTCCACGATGTGCATGTCTGGTCCATTACCAGCAACCTGAATGCGCTGACCGCTCATATCGTGGTCGATGGAACGATGGATGTATACGCATCTGAGGTACTTGTTCAGAAGATTGAACATCTGCTGGAGCATAAGGAAATCAAACATGTGACCTTGCAAGTCGAGTCTGAGAAGCATCTTCACGACACCTCGGTATTATGCACCGTCAAAGGTGACGCACCGGATGCTCATGCGCATCATCATCATTGAGATGAGCAGTTGTAAATAGAAACAGGACTTATTCCCGTTAGAGGAATAGTCCTGTTTTTCATTTTGCACGTAACTTTAATTCCTTTCGGGTGTTATGTAATACAGATGGCAGTATCGAATTAACTTGTTTTACAACGTAATTTACTTAATATAACGGGGAGGTTAAATCTACCATGGGGAAATTCCAAAAGTTCGCGTCTGTGATCCTTGTACTGATAACGCTCCTCCTATTTCTTAACTACCTGGAGCTAAGAGAAAACAATAGACTACAAAATATCATCATAGATGGTATATATAATTAGCCTATCCATTTAAGTGGATAGCCTGGATATGTTCTCGATCAAAATCAATAATCATGATGTGACCTTGTAACACATTGTCTCCACAGGCTATTGTTGCTCCGTAGTCCTCTTTACTATTAAATGTGATATCTACTTGATATACTTCAATTTCATTAAACCAATCCTTATGTACTTTTTCACGAAGTTCGTTCTCATAGTAATTTCGAAATACGGCCTCACACTCCGTAAACCATTGAAGATATGAATCTATTACATCAGCAATTGCATCTAACTGAATAGTCGTCGATATATAGATTCGGACATCCTTTAAATCTTCATCCTTTTTGGATTGCTTAAATATTTGGACTGTATTTTTCAAAACATAACATTTGTACCTCTCATCACTTTCTTCCAAGAGCTCAATGAAATCACTTTGCATCTTAACCCTCCTTCCATAAAACGACCTGCATGATGCAAGGTATTGCTTCTTGAATAGGCACCTATACTATACTTTCTCGTCAATAATATATTTATTATCGCCTTGTTTATTGTTATTTTGTTTTTTAATTTCAGTTCTCAAATAGTGTACTTCTTTTATTAGATCCTCAAGTCTTTTCGATGTTTTTGATGAATCTATAGCATAACGTATAACTGCAGCAACGATAAGAAACACAATAAAACATAGGATCAACGCTATAAGAGCTCCAAAGAATTCCATCCTGATTGACAACTCCTTACTTATATTAAACTGTATTTGATTAACTGTTATGTTTACATGCATATATCGTATTGTCAAACCACGTGCGACGGAATTACCCTGGAGGATTTGTGAATGCCACTATATAGAAAGAGGTAATAATCATGAGAAATAGAGCATTTTTCCCGTTGCTTCTGCTCTTCCTTCTTCTCACAGCCTGCGCTTCAGAAGTTCCTACTGAAAATCATGACACTGAGGTTATCCCAAGAAATGAGGCTATGCCCATGATTGCAAATGTTGAGACTAACTATCCCGAAAAAGAAGGTTGGATTGTAGTTCCTACAGATAGCACAGAGTTAAATGTGACAGTAGAGGCCACTAACGCGGAAACACTTCTTTTCTGGGCCGTTCCAACAGGAACTGAGACTTGGGGAGAACGAGAACTTATTGGGTATGATACCAACGAGGACGATGGTTGGAAGATAACTTGGGATATTGTGGGTAAGTCTTTGCATCACCATGTGATTGTTCAGGCATTGGGGAGTGATGGTAAGACCATTACCGATGAAACGTTAAATATTACGAACGAGTAAGGTCGATTTAGATCATTTAATTAACGAAGATATTTATTAATAATGGAGACCCACCCTGATAACTATTATCTTAGGTGAGCCTCCATTATTTTTGTATGTAGTTGTCTCTGAACTACTTAATCTTGGAAAGCAGCTTCTCTTTCTTTTGATCAAATTCATATTCCGAGATGATATTCTTTTCTTTTAATTCACCCAACTGTAGCAGTTGTTCATGAACATTCACCGGAGCCTTTTTTCTCTTGCTAGATATGATCAGAGCTAGAATTGAGAAAAACAGACCATACAAGACACCCAGAATTCCCATTCCTGCTGCGGCATCCGAACTTTCTTGCGAACTATCTAGAAAAAAAACTGCTATTAATAAAGAATTAAGTACGAACCAAATAAGGCTGATGATCGATAATGCTTTCAATGAATATTCCTCCTAAATGTTATGTATCCTTCTATTCAAAAACAGGAAGGCCGATCAGAAGACTAAACATCAACCTCGTCCCAGTTAATAATGACGTATCCAAGCTGAAACAGCAGGATCACAATATAACTGATGTTGATTCCCAAGCTGGTCTTAACTTTCTTGATCTGATCCAAGCACTCTTCTTTGTTCATTTTTCCGCGTTCCAGCTTAGACTTGATCTTTTGTTTTTCTTTCCATAACATATAGAACTCAAGTACTGCAAATAATCCCCACGCCAATGGGTATACCAGTAACACTGCATTAGCAACTGACAACAGCATAAGCGAACCTTCATCCAAACCTTTCTCAATTCCTAGCTTAAAGCTTACATTCACGCTTAAGGTCAAAATGACTAAACCAAAACCTATGAAACTTAAATACGGTGTGAATTTGGAGTTTCGCATGTGCTCTTCCTTTCCGGCAATCTCCATTTGTCTATAAGGTTCTTAGATAATCTATGGTACTCGTTAATTCTGACCATCTGGCTGAGAGGAATTTCGCATAGTTTACTGGACTGATTCCATAGGTTCCTAGAGAATGGCCGTCATTGATCTCTACCAGTTTCATATTTCCTTCTTGATCTACGCCAAAATCCATTCCATATGCAGCCGGTGCATCCTTAAAATCGCTGATTGCTTTCTCAATAACGCTAGAATCCAACGTTGAATCCCATGCTCCTTTATATCGCCTGATATCCAGAATTTCTCCGTAACGTATAAAGCAACGCCACTCTGTCTTAAAATCAACAATCTCGGAACACCATATGCTAGTATCCTCGTTCTCTTCCACAAGTCCAATAAAATCGATGTATTCTTTCACCACTTTTCCTGCAAATTTTTTGGTAGTATCCTTGGGTTTGATGAACACGTTCCAACTTTCTTTATCTTGAAAAAGATCATTTATCGTTGTACTCCATACTTTTCTTCTCAGGTAACCTGCTAAGGCAGTTGGATAATCTATTTCTCCTTGTGTTCTTCCCAATCCTAATTGTTCTAGACGCTTTCTTACATTGCCTATGCCTCCCACTAGTAGGCTTTCGGGGCTATGATCCTGGATCTCTCGTAAATCAAAAAACTTAATGGTTTCCCAACCCAATGAACTGAAGCCTTCATTAGCAATAAACGCATTAACATTATAGAAGTCTCCATTGTTATTAGTTTGTATATAGGCTCTCATCGGATTCTCCTCCTCACTAAAACATTGTATGACCCCATCTTTACGTGGTTCATAACATAATTTCGTCCACGCTGCTTCGGTGATTGCAGTGGTAATCATGCGTAGCATAAACTCTTTTTCTTCATCAAAGGTGTCTATAGTCCATGGTATCTCATCAATATCGAAACCAACCGTACCGGTCCCCACGACAGACTGATCCCGCTGTGCCGGCCAGATCGTCATTTTTCTCTCCCGACTCGTCTTGGCTAACATCGACCCACTGATTACAAGCACCTTTAAAAAACTCTATCTGGCTATCACTATTTGTACCATAAGCATACTAGCGCTAGGCTGTGGTAGCAAACTTAATTCTTCTGGTCCAGTGCAGGGTTCTGCTCCTGAAAATACTGCACCAGTGACAACAACTAGTCAGGGAAGTTACACGTATCGACCTGCTTGTTGACGGAAATGCAACTGAGAGTTTAATGGTCCATGTTGGAACTAGAAAATCCACTAGCCCGTAAACAACATTCCACCCTATGAAAAAAACGCCGAATCTCTAAATAGAATCGGCTATGAATTAAAATGTAGTCGGCATTGTCACTCAATGTACGAAGCTAGCAGATGGCTGATCCCCTCACTGAAATATGTAACTGGAAATAGGTGCACACGCTTTTTGAGAATAAGATGATTCTTCGCTTTATTAAGATACCTCATGCATTCAGAATGAGTCGGATTCTTAACAGCAGATGATGATCACTAGAGATAACAATGAGGCTTAAAAAGGTGACCCTGTAGAATACAGGAATCACCTTTTTTAACAAGCTATATTTTTTTAGAACTGTGCTTTATTAAGTCGTTACCTTTTTTAGTTTCATGATGTAGTAACCTTAACGTTATTAACATATGCTTTGAAGTTCTTATATGCATTTTCTATATCGACTACACGGATATCCTGGTTATCTGCGTCGCTTATGTTTGGAATTGGCAATGGTCCATATTCTTCAATCTCAATCGAAATCGGTTCAATACTCGAAAAATACTCAAAAGAAACGATGCGAGCCTGAGTAAACGGTGTCTCCCCTCGATACATTGCTGCCATCTCAGCCAATAACTCGGTTAAGGATTGAGGCTGGGTTTCAGGGAATTCAATTTCTGCAACCTTACCAGCATCATCTGGTTTAATTGGGCCATGTGGAGCAACATACCATTCATCTACAGCTGCTAACAGACGTTTATAAGAAAGAGTCTCGGGAAGATCTCCTATAAATTGATAGTCCATAGAATTATTTGTTTCTTCAGAAGGAGATTGAGGCCCCTCTGTTTCGACCATTGAGCTATTCTTTGTTGTTGTTACATATCCAATAGTACCCGCTCCAACAATCAGAACTAAAACAATAACAACAATCCATTTTTTGTTCATTCGTTCTCCATCCTTATGAAGTAATGATTTCTCTTGTATTTCCGCATTTAACTTGTTCGCATCGCCCTATAATATCACTGTTGTCCTTAGCTGCATGGTGCATGGATAACGTAAAATGAACAGCTCAACATGATACTGTCGTTCTTTATTGTACGCTATTCCAGGTTTTTTTTACAGTTTTTCCTGTTTATATCGGCAAAAAAATATATGATCGATATTGCCTATGAAGAACCACACGTTTCTTCAGCGACACATTTATTCGACGTACTGTAAAACACAAGGTCTCTTAAACGATAATAAACTCAGTAAGAGCTGTAATTATAGCTCTTACTGAGTCATCAATGCTAGGTACTAACTAATAACACCTACCAAGTACCATATAGTCCGATCGATGTTGGTGTGGACCCACCACTGATGCCAATATCAATAAAACCAATGTTTGAAGGTGCGTAGATCAAATTACCATTTGGATCTCTGTAAGCATTAAACTGAAGGTACTGTTCATTAATTTCGCCATTCTGTGCTCCGTAAGATTTCTTAGCAAAGATTGAAGAACCAGAGGGGATGTTTGTCCAGAAACTTCCTGATTGATTTAGGGCTCGTAGAGACCGTCTTGTCTTGTATTCTACTGCAGCGAAATTCCCCTGTCCAGGAATATACAACGAAGCATTATTATGATATGCGTATTCATCAATCGGCGACTCTGCGCTTTCTGAAATTCCTAAAAGACCGAGGTTAAAGATTCCGTATACGATATTACCACTCGAGTTACGGAACATGATGGGAGTATCTCCTCCCTCTGTATAACCTGTCACACAATATACCTCTCGATTATAGATTGTACCGACACGTGAGCCCTTATTATTCTGGTCTGTATAAACAGGTACTGCAACTCCTGATTTATTTACTGCAATGTAATGTAGCGCCATTGACTTTCACTCCTTATATAAATAGGTTGATAGATTTTTAGGAGATATTGTTTGCTCAGATATTTAACTTCATAGATGTATCTGGCATCAATGGAGTTAAAAGCAAACTAGATATCTTACATCTACAATATAATATATCGTTACGTTACGCAATACTTTTTTTGAAAAATAATCTATTCATCTATTATTCTCATATTACAGAATGTATCTCATAGTGTTTTAACATGATGCAATATGGTACCGGCCAAAATTAGGAAATCATCACGTGGGATTCTGTTAGTCAAGTTGATTCAATTGGAGGTTAACTTTCCATTACTTATCTCCAGATCCTATCGTATTTCTATTTTCAATTATATCTCATTTCTTTACTACACCGCTTGTACTTGGTCTACCCAGTTCAAGAGTTTGCCCTGATATCTTTCTATCCAACAAAATATAGAGTTAAATAATTTAGAATTAGTATTGCGTAACGTAACGCAATATGATATTGTATAAATCAGGAAGTGATACTTTTTCTAAAAGGATTGTGAGAGCTTCTCCTTTTCTTTACTAAAACTATTTATGAGAGGATTGATTTTTATGGCAACAGTTAGCGGCATTTTTGAACGACATGGTGGAATTGGTATTCATATTGATGGTCTACAGTACCCGACAAGGGATTACAGCAGTTTTAAAACACAGATTACTTATCGTGGAGTTGTCCGATCTGTTCGAAACTGGTCTTACTATTCTTCTGGAAACCACGCCTATTTTTTGGATGATAGTAGCACTGCTTGGCACAATGATGACGGGAACCCAGTCACTGTTGAAGCATGGGGAAACATTAATGGTACTGAATTCTACATCGGATCAGGTAACATATTTTAATAAATAGTATTCATTTTATTGCAATGCTTAACATTCACAATCTAGGAGAAAATGTTCCTTCCTACTTCCAGTACTGAATAATCAGACATATTATATTGCGCAACAATACGCAATGTAACGTTTTAAAATTATTGATACTGCTCTTAACGTATCCTGAGTACTTCTTCTATTCTTTATTAAAACTATCTATTTATGAGAGGATTGATTTTTATGGCAACAGTTAGCGGCATTTTTGAACGACATGGTGGAATTGGTATTCATATTGATGGTCTACAGTACCCGACCAAGGATTACAGCAGTTTTAGAACACAGATTACTTATCGCGGCGTAGTGCGATCAGTTCGAAATTGGTCTTACTATTCTACCGAAAACCATGCTTATTTTTTGGATGATAGTAGTACTTCTTGGCACAATGATGACGGAAACCGAACTACTGTTGAAGCATGGGGAACCATTAATGGTACTGAATACTATATCGGCTCAGGTACCATAGCTTAAAATATCCAATGTTTATATTCCAATCCTTAATCCTACAAGAAACGTGTATCTTCCTTCCAAAAACTTAATCACAATCAGTAAACAGGGGAACATAGACAGTGAAGAACTGTCATGTTCTCCTTCTTTGCCATATAAATGTTATTCCCATTTTTGATTCTAATACATAAAAAAGACAAAGGTGTTAGGCTACACCTCAGGAACAGACCGAGTTCTAATGTAAGAATAACGTTTGTATAATTATATTGTATGACGAGTCACTAATTAGGATATGACGTTTAAAGCTGGAAGAGCTAGCTTTTACTAAAGCTGTCGGATTCTTAGCTTGTTATTGCTTCCCCAGTCCGTTACTTGTTTAGACAAAGGCTGAGCCATCCCTAACACTGTGCATACTGTAGGATCCTAGGCTGAAAGATTGTTCCCACTATCCTAGGTCAACGTATGCTAGTGATTGTACCGACAGGATCTCACCCTTCAGGTGCATCGATAGATTCGATCGTTTGGTTTATTATGCTAACCGCAAGATGGACATGTTGAGAAGTACATCTGGTGACTTTAATTCCAGCGAATAGTCATATTATAGATTTTGGCAGCTCATTTTTTTGGTTGGGGTCTTCTTTGCAGTTACTTACCCCAATTACGCTATTTGAGGACGGCTGATAGCTTCTTAACAGAGCTTCTGATCTATAAACATACACAACACAGCTTAGGGAGTTTTTTCTCTTCCAGAAATGGCTGTCCATAACTATGGTGAGATTGACCTTTTCACATGTATAATTTTTTATAAGAACCAAAAAGGTTGGAACAACATTGTAAACTTGTTTTAGTAAATAATGTGATATAATTTAAAGAATAGAAATAAGAAATAATTTTTTGAAAGAAGGAGAGAAAATCATTGAATAAGAGTTTGATTATATTGGGAACCACTAGTTTCCTACTTTTTGGTAGTATATTTATGTCTACTCCAACGAGCAATGTTGATGAGAAGCAAACTCAAAGTACAATTCGAACAGGTGTCTATACTTCCGATGGCACTAAACTTGACCATATGCCATGGAAAAGCCTACTTAATGACTATCATTCTTTGGAAAATAATAAAGAACCAGCATCTCTTCCACGTTCAGACGTTTACTTACCAGACGGTACCAACGCAGAACAGCTTCCTTGGACAAATCTGAATCTTGTGAAGTAATTGCATATAGCACGCGTGGCAACAGCAAGTTGTTGCCTTTTCACTTTTTCAAGACTACTAACTGAAATAATTTAATATGTGACAGGTATGATTTATTGGAGGGCTAGAATGGAACTAAAATTTAATCTAGAGCTTAAAGATCTGGCTGATATGCAAGAGGATGTTGTCCGAAAATCCAAAGAACATAAAAAAATTAAATTGATTATGACTATAATTTTTTCTTTTCTTATTTTCTTCACAGTTCTACGGGCCTCTTTTTCCCTTATAAGTTTAGCTATCATTATATTATTTGTTATTACTTTTCCCTTTGCGTACATCAAATTGACCATTTTTTCGTTGAAAAGGAACTTAAAAAAACAAAATCTAAGTATGATACTCGGCAATAATGTAATGATTCTTAGTGATGAAGGAATTTCTCGGAGCACCGGAAAAAATACTTCCTTTTTAAAATGGGATGACATCTCCATTGTTAGGGAAGATACAGAGCATTACTTTTTATATATGACCGACATCCAAGGCATTATTATCCCTAAAAGGGCGATTTCTTGTGAACAATTAAGTCAGGAGTTTCAACACTACTATGACACTTTCCTCTTGCCTAAACTACAGGCATAAATGTTAAGTGCGATACATTAAAGTTTTAGAACGTATTAAAAAAGAAGTGGACCCCCTATCCAGATGAGGATGTCCACTTCTTTACTTCTTCTAGTTTACCTCAGTTAAACTCGTTATGCCCCTCCATCTCCATCTCCATCTCCTGAGAATAGGAATGTAAAGAACGCAATGATCGCCGATGCTGTTCCATACACTGCTCCCCCTACCCCAATACTAGGTGCAAAAATAACCGCTGCGATAATAGCAGCTGCAACCCCAACTCCACCTACAAGGTATGTCAGTGCATTGTAATTTGGCTCTGTTTCGGTTGGAACATGTTTAAACGTATAGACAACCGTCACTTCGAGTTTTGTCTTTGTGCCGTCAGTGAGCGGAATTTCACTCTTATACACTTTAATTTCCATAATCAGTTTATTACCTTGCGGTGTTGCTTTAATTGCGATAATACCATTCTCTACTGACAACGACACATTGTTTAAAAAGTTTTTGAAATCTTTCACTTCATCGACAGATAATTTTGTTGTGGTATCCCCTAAAATACTCTCAGCGGAAACCCCTAATTGACCATTCACGATATTGATTTTGTGCATATCGTTTCCTGTAAACTCATACTCTGTCTGGGTTGTCACATCAATATCTACCATAAAAGATGAGAAAATTCGTTGTGTCGTGTTAAATGTAAAATTGGTGGAGTACAAGGCAGGTGTATCCTTTAAGAGTGGGAATGATGTAATCATATCCACCCATGCAGTGAAGAGAGCTTCTCTTTTCAAGTCAGCAGGCGGCGTTACAGAAGAGACGCCTGTATCTCTACCAGAGTATGCTAGTTTATCAATAGCAAGTTGCCCTGCGCCTGAACCTATTGAAGTCTCAAAAAATTGATCGAATGCCCAGTTATCCGGCATAGGAAAACCTAAGTTACCACTAAATCCAGTAGACATATCAGAGACAAAACTGTAATCAGTTTTTGCTTTAAGATCATTCGCTGTTCTAATGCACGTATTACGCGCGCCATAAATACCCACTTTATATCGTGGCAATTTACTCAAGTCTGCGAGTGCATCAAACACCTCTCTAATTTCACGGAAGTACGGAATCAGCTTTTCTGTTACTTCATAATCATACGCATCATAATCTACAGCAAAGTAAATGGTAGTGCCTGAACTAAATCCCAAGTTCCTTGCTGCCAAATGGGCCTTATGTGCGTCTACCTTACCTTGACCTGTAACAAAATGAGTAGCTCGGTGTCCTCCATCTTGATAAATCGGGAAAACTCGCATGCCTCCATTGAAGATTATTTGTAGTTCTTCTGGAGTCATCGCTTTAGAACGTACTCCACCGTTACCAGTAGATACATTACCAGTTAAATAACGTCCTATCACTGTATAACCATTGCTGACTAGTGTATTTACGTGTGCAGTTGTCAGGATAGTAGAAGCATCGCATGCTGTAGCACTTCGATTAGTGTCCCCATTGCTAGTCATTAACTGTTTAATTGTTGACATGTTTGCTACCCCAGTCACTGGCAGCATCATAAAACTTTGAAACTTCTTTACGGCGTTGGTTACAGCCGAGTCATAGACTCCGTCAAATTCACCTGTATCATACTCAGATCCGTTACAAACCAAGGCGTACTGCAAAATACGCACAAACCCTCGTGGGCTATTGCTTTCACTTAACGTCGGACACAGACTAATGGTACTCGGACCAAAATTACCATTAGCCACACCTACAGCGAGTCCTTCCTCTGCTTGCAAGCCATAGATTAGCGCTTTGTTGGTGTCTCTAGAATAGATACCATCTGTGGGCATTAAACCAAAATATCGATTATAATCACGATTCAAATTTTGTTGTGCTTTACGAATCGAAGCGCTACCGCCCCGCAGAGAAGCCAGTTTATAAGAACTCATGTTAAGGAGAGCTTTCATTAGAGCTGCCGTGACTACGCCATCCTGGACTGCTAGACCAACATCACTTTGAAGTTCCTTTACAACTCTCTCTGTACCATCAAAAAAGCCTCCTGTGAATCCACCTGGGTTATAACCTTTGCAAAACAAGGCTCCCTGCAGAATAAAATTGAAGTTATTAGCCGGTGCACCTGTAGTTTGTTTGCTCAAAGGTTTGAACAGACTTTCCGTTTTAGGTCCAAAGCTATCTGAAGTTTCAGCTCCTGGGATTCCTAGTTCTAACTGCAATGCTCGGATCAAGGAGTAAATTGTATTCCAACCTGTTAATCCATCTTCAACAACTGGTTTGTACCCTACTCGGTTACCATAGGTATTATTGAGCCAAATTTGTGTCTGTAGTACTCTTGCATCCATTCAAATGACCTTCTTTCGCTTTAATTTTTATTCTGCTAAATTCATGACATATTCCTTATATTTATTAGGTGAATAAGTAAGGCCAAAGTGATTCTAACCCTTACTGATGTCGATATTATTAAGTCAAATAAATAAAGTTAGATTTTGCTCGTGTCAATTCGTTACCATTTTTATCGTACCAGATAACCAATACATAATAGGTACCACGAGGATCTGACGAAAGGATAGGAAGCGGATTTACGAATGTCGTTTTTCCTTTTAGTTCCACGACGCGATTAAGAACAATCGTACGGTTCAAAGAATCGTGAACCAGTGCTACAGTGGCCGATTCGAATTTTTGAGGATCAAATGGTACACCATTTGCAGTCGCTCTGACTTCTTTTGCATTAGATCCATAATAAGTTGTGTCCGTATTTACATATGCCATAATAAATTCCTCCAATAATGAGTTCAATATTTGTGGCATAAATATCGGGGATTTAAACCGAAGCAAGTAAATCCCCTTTACTTGTTCAATTTAATATATTTATGACCTGAATTTATTATATAATATAACGTATCGTTACGCAATATATTTTATTAAATTATTTTTATTCTCATGAGGCAGAACGGTTATCTTACCTGTACTTCCGTCTTTGACCAATACATCTATCAAATCTCCCTGATCATATTGCACAAACGAATGCAGCAATGCGTTGGTCTAAGAGGATACCACCTCAATGACGAATTGGTTGAAGAATCTCCACCATGCATCATAATCTCCCGACGTCTATTTTTTTCGGCTGTCAGAAAGTTAACGCTGACTGCTTCATACAGCCTTATCCGTTTATGGGGTCCAAATGACGATAACGAACTTCCTTTGTCATATACTTTAGTTTTAGCTACGCCTGTCGAAAATGTCTGTATTTTGAAGCATCCAATTCGTATGATTCATTCTTATTTCTTGGATTATTCGATCCGCGCCCAACGCCTCTTTTGGTTCAAAAACCAATTTGCCAGTGTCGTCATAAACTATTAATATTCCTTTGTAATCTCGGTTTTTAGGAATGTGATAACCGATCTTTATAATCCTCCTTTTGTTTGTTCTAATAATGACCCAACTAGTTAACAATCCTCTCAATTTAGCTAACCTATACTCTCATTTGGAATGTTAAATTTTATAAAAAATTTTGGTCTATAAAAGAATCAAAGCTCACTCAAATAACAACCCTCATGCTATTTAAGCAATTGTTGAGACAATTTAATAAAGATTTCTTCGAACGAAAAGTCTCCAATTAGCAACTAACAATTAGCATTTGAAAGAATCTAATCAAGCTGAATCAAAATGAGCGACCTTCACCCGAAAGTTACAGAGAAAGGTCGCTACCTAAGACTGAAGAAAGAACTATTTGTTTAATAATACTAGCCTTTTACTTCATCAAAAAGTAACAATGTCTTTTATAAGTTGTTAACTGTATACTTATCGGAGCATTTTTGTATAGCTCAGAAGCATAATACTTCTTGTTAAACCTAGTTACAATACCTGTAGTACGATTGCAATAACCATAAACACGAATTTCTACACCAGATCCCGAGATTTCAACAGGACTACTTGCTTTGGTATACCCATAGCCATAAGCAAAAACAATATAGTAAGTTGAAGAATTGATCGTAGTATGCAAACTGCAACTTGAACTATACACATTAATGGATTGAGAAGCGAATAATATAAGCCTGAACTAGCCCCACTAGCACTGCACTTATTCCAGACATTACAGTTCATGGAATCTAAACGAATCAATCGATGGTAGAATCCACCGGGGAGTAGTTGAACCTTGGACTCATTAGAAGCAAGAACGGGGCTTTTACTGTGGCCCAAGAGTTATTTTTTCGACCTGTCAGGCAAGTATTAATAGAGCCGATCCTCTTCATGGGAATCGGCTCATATTTGAAATTTTCTCAATACATTACTTTGTATTACAATGCAAGCAGAGCTAACATAGAATATCTAACACTCCAATTTAGTATAATTATCCAAAAATAATTTGTATTTTGGTTAATGATGTAAGATATTTCAATATTGTAAGGCCGAGTATTGAAAGATTCTGCTAACATTTCACGAAAAAATATACTACTAAGGAATATATTCTTTATTTCACTGTAGATATATTGATATACACAACAAAGGGGCTAAATCAAACTGCTAACCAGTCCAGAAAACGTTGTAATCAACTTAAACCCTTAGAGAATGTATTATTTCAAGATGTTTACATCATATCTTAGAAATGATTGACGGGAGTTTATTCCCCTTATTTTTTTGTGAAATCAATGAAGAATACCCCAATACCTTTATATATTTGATAGAAAAAACAGTTTGGAGCAGTATACAAAATATGTCATATGTATCACTATGATAAAATAGGGAAGGACTGTTCATCCCAGTGCCTTCCCTCATATCAAATTAAATTATTCGGTAGTATTATAACAAAACTTAAGATTGTTTGAGGTGATCTTTCCCTTTTTCACGCATTATACGATCGTACTCTTCTTCGATAGTTCTAGATAGCAATTCCGTAGCAGTCATCTTCACTTGTTTCGCAGCCTCTGCAAGTTGTTTTTTGATATACGCAGGAACATCATAGTGAAACTTTACTTTATTACCATAAGCCATATTTCACTTGCCTCCTATCCTACAATTTCTTGGTATTTCTTTTCTATGATGCGGATCAATAGCTGTGTTGCTGATAATTCTTGCAGAGCAGCCGCTTCAATAAGTTTTTCTTTTATTTCAGGTTGAAATTCATAAGGTAATTTCAATTTTGGTTCTACCATGTGCCCATCTAAGGTCCGTTCTGCATCTATACTTAATTGTACTAATTCCTCTAAAGTCGTATTTTCAGAAACTTCTCTTCCGTACTTAGGAAGAACACGCAGTAGATATTGCCTCAATGAATTCTGGTTCTCATCTGGAATCTCAACACGTAATACTCCATTCTCAACTTTTAATTCAGAGTCTACATTATAACCAAACAAATTAATGTTATATTTCATGTTTACCCTCCTATTCACCTTTAGTTATTATAATGCGATTCGTTACGTCTCACAATATATCAGAGGCCATTATTTATTATTTTTTTATTATAATGGATCTCATTTGATTACCTCAGTTATGTCATTTTAGACAAATATACATAAAATAATAACCAATATTGCATAAAAACAGGTTGACATTATATATTGTAGCATAACGTTTCATCTTATAATATCCCTGAAGAATCGGCAGTCGAAATTATGACATCACTTATTTTTTGCAACCTAAAAGTTATCGAAGGGGTTGCCGTACCTTTTCTAATCACATCTTTTCGCTCTATTTTTTCACATGAAAGGAGGCAGTCACAAAATTCTGCCTAGAATCGTCTTTTTTTCGCCGAAAACACTTTCAATCGCAGTATAATCGCCTCCTATCTTCTTCCAAAATCATACGAAATTTAGTGGGTATTTCACTTAAAAAGAGAACATTTGTTTGGTATAATAGAAGACAAAGGAAATGAAACTAGTTACGGACTGAATTCAAGGGGGAATGATAATAAATGCTAAATAACAAAGACAAATTTCCAGCAAATAACTTTGATTCACAGACACTCCTCTTACCTACAAATTTAAACAGACACATCAAACAACTAATAGAATCTAGCCCTACTTCGGAATTCATTTGCAGGAAACATAAAACAACAAACCTAAATTATGGTGTTTATATCATTGAGCACAATGAAGCTGAATCTTACACAGTCTGTCATGTATTTTCATACGATCTTATCGGAAATGATTATACTTACCAAAGCATAAGCCCCGAACAAGTAAACATACTTACACACTTTATTTCTGAGATACAAATTAGTTAATGTCGCATTCAACCAAGGAAACGCCCAGTTAGGAAGGCGTTTCCTTGGTTGAATGCCATTTTATCAAATGGATGTTTGTATATAACCAATTGTTGCATACGTACCATCAGATAGAATTCCTTATCACTAAGTTTAATTACTGATTTTTTTCAACAGCTGGATGAGTATTACAGCGTCTTGTGTTTGGAAAGATTTAAAAATAGTATCTACAAGTTTTTGATAAATTGGTACTAGTCTATTCATGAAATTTATCCCATTAATAGTTAAAACCAATTGAATTTTTCGGCGATTTTTTTTATCCCTTTCTCTTTTTTGAATTGATCCACTAATAACAGAAATAATACTTCCAATCTCCTGAACAGCTTGCCTCCCTTTATAGAATAAACCCCCAAGGATCATAATTTCTTTAAGTTTAAATTTTCTTTTAGTAATTCAACGCGTACGTTTTCTGTTAATTAATAAATTGATGTATCATACGAAACGTTATAACTATTGTCTTCTCCTTCAATATTATTCTTGAAAACTTCCTAGAAAACGGACTAGCTTTGAAAGGAATTAGCCGGATTTAAGGAACACATAAATCAGCTCTGCCGATAGGTCTGTGAACAGAACAAACATGCTGAATACAGTTCTCATTTTAATGAAAACCCTTCATTCGCAAAAGTATAGCAGCTCCAATACCTTGAACTTATCCCCGTGAACCTTTTCAAGGTGTTCCTCTCCCCAATAGCACAAAAAGTCCAAAGCAGGTTTGAGTCCCCAACCGTAACTCGTTAACTCATATTCCACTTTTGGAGGAACCTCCGAATACACCTTTCGCTGCACGATCTCGTCCTTTTCCAAACCTCTGAGCTGCGTTGTCAGCACTTTCTGCGTGATGTCCGGTATCAACCGACGCAGCTCCGATGTACGTTTCCGCCCTGTCATCAAATGATATATAATCAAAGGCTTCCACTTCCCGCCCATCACTTCCAAGGCCGCCTCCACACCGACTTTATATTTCTTTGGAGTGCTCGTTTTTCCATGTTCCGTCAACTTTTATCCCTCCTTCATCAAGCTGAGGCTGAGGTAAAATCATAACCCTCTTACTTCTCTTTGTTTCGTTATTTGAACTCCATTTCGAGGTAGTGATTCAGGGTACTTTGATGTTCCTATGGCACTTCATTCTTCCTATAGTACATCAAAGTGCGTACTTCCAGATGTTTTCATACCTGTTTATAATAGCATCAGCCGGCGATTCATGGCTACAAGACTGCAATGCAGAAAGGTAGTGAAAGATAAGATGAATGTATTAGTCGTTGTGTCGCATTCGAGAAAAGATTCCCTGACCTTTCAGGTTACCAATCGTTTCGTGCAGGGCCTTGCCGAAGCGGGTCATGATTTTGAGATATTGGATTTGCATGGCATTGGCTTCGACCCTGTCCTCCAAGGCATAGATGAACCTGACTTTACCGAAGAACATCAGGTATTCTCACCTGAGATAGAAGCGGAGATTGCGCGATTGAAGAAGCACGATGCTGTCGCTTTTGTGTTTCCTCTCTGGTGGTGGCATCTGCCAGCCATGCTGAAAGGGTATGTGGATCGTGTCATGAACAACGGGTTTGCCTACGGCTCGAACAAGCTTCATCATCAGCAGATGTTGTGGATTGCTCTCGCTGGCGTGACGGAAGAACAGATGCAAAAGCGAAACTATGATGAATCAATCACGAATCTGCTCAATGTGGGTATTGCCAATTACTGCGGCGTGCCCCAGTCGAGCGTTGAATTTTTATATGAAACGCTGGATGCCAAGCCTGAGCATTATGAGACATTGCTGAACCAGGCGCATCTCTTGGGACTGAATTATGCCAAAGATACTTCGACGCTGTAACGGTATCATGGTACTACAATGATATTTCGGCACCGATCCCCTGAATTTCCTGATATAAAGTCTGATGATCCGTTTTAAATTCTATATCTTCATGCCTCTTTGCGAAAATAAATCACGTTTACCTCTGGCGATGATAGAACATGCAGTACCCTTTCTTGTCCGTAGCCATAATCCGTACCGAAATTGGATTCGTGAGGAAGCCAAAAAGATATTAAAACGCTACTGACATACCGTTGTCAGTAGCGTTTTTTTATAATTGAAGAAAAGTAACGCAAAGGAGCGAGATAAATGAGAAGTATGTCTTGCATCCGCTGGGGACACTCTATGGATCAATTGAGCCGCAACTAGGCGTGGAAGGATGGTCTTTAGACCAACGCGAGGTAGAACTAGCGAACATCGGCCAACCCGCAAATTAGGCCTTCTAATGGGCTGTTTGATGCTTGGCTATTTACTACAGCTACTCTGCCCCTTACGGAAGCTTCGCTGGTTCTGGTCCAAAATGATATATCGTATTATTTATTATAGGAAGGATGATATTTAGTGAATTTCGCTTCTGTACGCATCATTACCGACGACGTGGATCGTCTCGTCGAGTTCTATGAGAAAGTTATGGGTGTTACTGCTGAGCGCCCCGCACCCGTTTTTGCCGAACTCGTTGTGCCATCATGCACCCTGGCAATCGGCCACTCTCAGACAGCGCAACTATTCGGCGCTGGTTCCGTAGTGGCAGCCAACAATCATACTGTCATCATCGAGTTCCGAGTCGACGATGTCGAAGCCGAATACGCACGCTTGAAGCCGTTTGTCGCTGATTGGGTACAGGAACCAACCACGATGCCGTGGGGGAATCGTTCTGTGTTGTTCCGTGATCCCGACGGCAACCTCGTTAACCTCTTCGAACCGGTGACCGAGGAAGCGATCAAACGGTTCAGCGGTAGGCGTTGACGGACATTTAAAGTGAGTGAGGCATAAAGTTATCTTTAAATCAAGTCTTCAATTAACGAGCGCTTTTCTTGAATAAGAGAAAAGCGCTCGTTAATTGAAGGATATGAGCATGGAGTTTTAAAGGTTTCTTATTCCACTATTTTGAAGGGATAGGTAAAAACACACATTTATTCTTTTATCAAAAAAAGAAGCCACCTTCCTGGCCTTCCCCAGTTCAGTGACTCCATTTTACAACCCTATTCTAACCCCTACATTCAACTACTCCTTCACAGCTCCAACCACAATCCCTGTTACAAAATAACGTTGCAGGAACGGATACACAAGCAGGATCGGCAGCGCGCTGATAAAGATCTGTGAAGCCCGAATGGTCCGTTGGGACAGATTCGCAACAGCTGCCGGATCAAGCTTCGACATGTCGGCCTGCACGATAATCGTCTGCATGAATGTCGCGAGTGGCAGCTTTTCCGCATCACGGATGTAGATGATCCCGTCAAAGTACGCGTTCCAATGTCCAACCATCATGAAGAGCGAAACCGTTGCAATAACGGGTACGGAGACGGGCAGATAGATTTTGATAAATGTCTGCAAGTGCCCTGCCCCATCAATAAATGCAGCTTCCTCCAGATCCTTGGGAACGGTACGGAAGAAATTCAGCAGCAGGATAATGTTGAACACCGCAACCAATCCTGGCAGGATCAAGGCCAGCAATGTGTTCATCAGTCCCAGCTTCAGAATCAGGATATACCCCGGAATGAGACCACCGCTGAACAGCATCGTGATGACAAAATACCACAGATAGATGTTACGTGCGCGGAACACCCGCGTCTCCTTGGAGAGCGCATAGGCTGCAATCGTATTGACGATTAAAGCAAGCCCTGTTCCAAGTACCGTCCGCTCTACGGACACCCACAGGGATGAAAGGAAATTTGTATTAGCAAACGTCTTGGCATATGCCTCCAGTGTAAAACCAATCGGCCAGAACGTAACGAGTCCAGCATTGGCAGGTGCAGTTGAGCTAAGCGATACCATGAGCAAGTGATACAATGGCAGCAAGCAGAGCAGTGAAAGGATGGTCAGTAACACATTGTTGATTATGCTGAATATGCGGTAAGGCATCGTTTTATGATACATGAGTTCGTCATCCTTTCTAGAAAATTCGATATCCGGCGAATCGGTAAGCCAGTCGGTACGAGATCACAATCAGGATCAGGCTGATAACCGATTTGAACAGATTCACGGCGGTAGCGAAACTGAACTGCCCACTGAGCAGACCTTCTCTGTACACAAACGTATCGATAATATCTCCTTGCTGGTAAATCAATGGACTATATAAGTTAAAGATCTGGTCAAAGTTGGCGTTAAGCACATTACCCAGTGCCAGGGTTGCGATTACGATCCCAATGGGAATAAGTGCCGGGATGGTAATATACATCGTTTGCTTCCAGCGTCCCGCCCCATCCACTTCAGCTGCTTCATACAGCGCCGGATTAATGCCGGACAGTGCCGCGAGGAAGATAATCGTATTGAAGCCAAACTCTTTCCAGACATCACTCGCGATAATCGTGAATCGGAACCAGCTACCATCCCCAAGGAAGAAGATCGGCTTGATACCGAATACCGAAACCAGAAACTGATTGACAATACCCGTCTGCGCCAGAATGTCGATCAGAATGCCTGACAACGTAACCCAGGATAGAAAGTGAGGAAGATACACGAGCGTCTGAATCGTTCTTTTCAACGCCATCTTCCGTACCTCGTTGAGCAATAAGGCAAAGACAAACGGAATAATTAGGTTCATAATGATCTTGGAACAGGCAAAAAACAGCGTATTCCATGTAATTTGCAGGAAATAATCATTTTCCCACATGTATCTGAAGTGCTTCAGTCCGACCCATTCGGAATCGAAAAAACCCAGTGCAGGTTTATAGTCTTGAAATGCCATCAAAATCCCGGACATCGGAATGTATGAAAAAATAAAGACCATAATGGCCGCCGGCAACACCATCAAGTGCAGAATCCATGGTTGTTTGTAGCGTTTTTTTGTTTTTCTGTTCGGCTTGCTCCCAATGTCCGCCTGAGGTACCCGGTTAGCTTCCATATTAGCCTCCATAGCGCGCTCCTGTTCCCAAAAAAAGTTTTTGTGTGTAATGGGGATCTCTGCTATAAATAGTATCAGGCATTTCTCAGGTCTGACTATATAACATTGTTAGGCTTGATAGTGTTTTGTTAGGAACATCATCTGAAGAGGTTGTTTACACACGAATTTGAAGGAGACTTTTTATGAATACATGGAAGCGCTTTATATCATTGGGAAGAACGTCCAGATCCCGGTTTAGTCTGTTTGCCAAAATAAACTGTTTAATTGTGGTTCTGTTCATCCCCATTATTATCATGTATACCTACTCAAACAACGTCACTTATGATGTTGTAAGCAAAGAGCTACAGGTCTCTAATACGAAGCAGCTCACGTTTCTGTCCAGTCAGATCGATTCCCGAATCAATCAGATGATGGATTTCAGTCTTATTCTCTCAAGAGATCCCAATGTCAGAGCATTTAATGGCTTGAACATATGGAATGATCGATATGACAAGATGCAGACCCGATATGTCATTCAGGAAAAGCTGATGCTGCAAGCCGGGGTTACCGATATATGGCCTACCCGATATGCTGTGCATTCACAGCAGAATCAAGATGTCATCGCCAACTATAATAGAACATCCGGGTATGATGAGGATTACCTGAAAAGAAATATGAGCGGACAATGGACATACGGTGATGGTACCGAATCTCAAGAGGACATGAAATCTTTTTACTGGTTCTTTACGGATTCCTTGGCCCAGCCGGGAACATTGACGGGAAGCAATCTGGTGATTGAAGCCAGCTTCAGTTATGAGAACATTCAGAACATGCTGGATACGTATAAGGAAGGTGGGCAAGGTGATCCTTTTTTCTATCACAAAGGAAATTCGCCCATTCTGAACCGTAGTGCAGACAAGCAGCTGTCCGAAGAACTCATTCGTTATCTGGATGAACACTCGACCGAGGATACCACACAGGATGTCGTCAAGCTGAACGGGAAAAAGTATTTGGTGAGCTCGGTGAAGTCCTCCTATCTGGATTGGCATTTGGTCGATGTGGTACCACTCTATCAGATTCTACAGCCGATCTCGCTCAGTCGGAACTTATTCTATCTCTTTATGATTCTACTGTTTGTGGTGGGCATTTCCGCTTCGATTCTGTTATATAGAAACATTCAATATCCGATCAAAAAGCTGATCGAGGGCTTACGCCGCGTGCAGCGCGGAGATTATTCCGTCCGTCTGCATAGCAAGGATCAGAATGAATTCTCATTTTTGTTCCATCGATTCAATGATATGTCACATCAGATTCAAGACCTGATCGAGAACGTGTTCCAGGAAAAAATCAGGGCCAAGGAAGCTACGCTGAAACAGCTACAGGCGCAGATCAACCCTCATTTTCTATATAACTGTCTTGGCTATATCATCAACATGGCCCAGATGAAGGACGAGCAAGCCGTCGTCTCTATGGCGCATAACCTAAGTGCCTACTATCGCTATACCACACGAGTGGAACGGGAGACGTCTTCCCTGAAAGAAGAGATTAATCTGCTCATCAACTATTTGGATATCCAGAAGCTGCGCAATGGACGAATTGAATATCATATCGATATTCCTGAAGATATGCTTGCCCAGTCCGTACCACGATTAATGCTGCAACCCATTGTAGAGAATTCAGTCATTCATGGCGTGGCGAAGTCGTATTCATCCGGCGAAATTCGAATTACGGGCGAGAGCTCAAACGGGTTCTGCAAAATTTACATCGATGACGACGGACCCGGCTTGAGCCCGGATCAGTTGGAGGCGTTGAATCTTAAAATGCAGCAGCCGCTGCAGGAGGAAATGGGCTGTGGCCTATGGAACACAAATCAGCGAATCATGCACCTATTCGGCAATCAGTCCTACCTTCTATTCGGCCCCTCCCCTCTCGGCGGATTCCGAACCGAGATGATCTGGGAGATTCCCAAAGAGGAATAACGATACTAATATAAGTTGAACTACATTACACGATAAACGGAGTGGGCAGAACAAATCTGGAGAAGCGAAGCGCTCGCCTTTATCCCCGGATTTCCCCTTTATATAAGGGATTCAAAAAAATCTGGGGATAACAGCGATCGAAAGATGGTTCTGACCGCGGAGTGGCCACGTGTAATACAGAGATTCTACTTTTATACCAACCACCAAGGGAGACAAACATCCATGCAAATGATCATTGTAGACGATGAAGCACACTGGGTAGATAACCTATCCATGACCAAACCCTGGCATACGCTGGGGATCGAACAGGTGCACAAAGCATACTCGGCGCACGAAGCACTTCAACTGATCGATACCCACCCTATAGATATTGTGATCTCGGATATTCAGATGCCCGAAATGACAGGCATTGAACTGATCGAACGGATCAGAGTCCGTGACAAAAAAATAAAATGTATTCTTTTATCAGGACATTCCGAATTCGATTACGCCAAAAAAGCCATCCAGTTCGAGGCCGTTGATTACTTGCTGAAACCGCCAACAGACGATGAATTGATGGGAGCCGTTCAAAAAGCCATCGATCAATTAAATACCGAATGGGAACTCGTAAGTTCACTGAAACGAACCCAGTTTACCCTTCGAGAGAACCTACCGCATTTGCGGGGTCGACTGCTGCTTGAGGCTTTGCAGGGACATCGAATTGCCTCCAGCGAATGGGCACGGAAACTTGCGAATTACGATCTACCCTTCTACGCCGGGGATTGCGCGTTAATGCTCGTACGTATGGAAGAAGAATTCGGGCAATATGACAACAACGACCAAACCTTGCTTGAATATGCGGTCATCAATATGGCGGAAGAGATTATGGGAGAGTTTATGGAAGTGTGGGGCGTCAAGGAGGAGCATGGATATCTGGTGTTTCTGCTTCAACTGAAAATGAACAACACCGACATTGGCAAAGAAACCATACTGGAGAAGCTTTCGGTACAGCTTCAGTCCAAAGTTAAGCAGTTTCTGAAGGGGTCCCTTTCCATCGTCATCACCGAATGGTTCGCGTTTCCCGATCAGCTATATGATCGTTTTCGGCAGGCCTCCGCTTATTTCCGGCAAATTGTCGGTGACGAGCGTGAGTTCGTCATGCGGGTCAGCGACGTGGAGACTCTGTCGGCACAAGGCCCGCTGGATGTCCTGTATACCCCACCCACTTTCATTCATCTGTTAGAGAGTGGTCAATGGGATGCGGCAGAAGAAAAAATACTAGCCGTCTGTACGGAGCTGGATGAAAAATGGTCGGAATCATGGGAGCATTGTATGGAGGCTGGTTTTTTAATTACGGCTTCGTTCACGAATCTCGCACACCGAAACAGGCTGACTTTGGCTAATTTAATGGGTGACGATATCGAGTGGTTACAGAGCGGAGAAGCTTTTACCACCATCAGTAAACTGCGCAAATGGTCGCTTAGTGTACTTAGCAAACTCAAGGAAGGTACGTCCAACGAGATCAAAGATATCCGATCCGAGTATGTGAAGAAGATTCAGGATTTTACGGATAAAAACCTGCATCTGGATGTTTCTTTGCGTGTACTGGCCGACCATGTTAATCTGCATCCGACCCATTTGTCCAAAATTTATAAGATCGAAACCGGTGAAGGCATCAGTGATTATATCTCTCGCCTGCGCATGGATCGGGCCTGTCACAAGCTGGTCACGACCACCAAAAAAGTATATGAAATTAGCATGGAGATTGGCTATATGGACCCGGCTTATTTTATCAAAGTGTTCAAGCGCCAGTTTGGCGTCACGCCACAAGAGTACCGAGACCAACATAAATAACATAATAGAGTCCTATCGAAACTAACAAACTCATATAGATGCCCTCCCGCCCAAATTGGTACAGTTACACTTGTAAAGATCATACATCGTAGGGGGATTGAACAATGATCAAATTCAAAACATGGTGGTCACTGCTCATGGTTATCGCGCTTATCACGATCACTGCGTGCGGCAGTGGCGATACAGCCAGTGACAATGGTACCAAAGATGATACACCGGCGACCGTCGGTTCAGCTGAAGCAGAAGCTGCTTTTGCCAAAGGAAAATACGACCCACCCATCGAATTCAGTTCGGTATTGATGCCGAAGAAATATGTTCAAGGGGATACCAAAGAAAATAACGTACACGATCGCTGGATGCTGGAAACGCTGGGTATGAAGCATAAAGATACCTGGTATCCGGCCAATGACGATCAATACAGACAAAAGCTGCAACTGGCTATCGCCTCTGGCGAGAAGCTGCCTGATTTCGTATCCGTACCGACCAATGCCGTATTGACCAATCAGTTGATCGACTCCGGTCAATTCATAGCCATTGATGAGTTGTTCGACAAGTACGCGAGTCAGACCCTGAAAGATCACGCAGCAGCACATCCTGAACTGTGGTATCCGTTCACCAAGGACGGCAAGAAATACAACATGCCGATCATGGAGTACACCGATAATGACGATACGCTGCTCTGGCTCCGCGAGGACTGGATGGAGAAGCTGAACCTGGAAGCTCCAAAAACTATTGCAGACCTTGAGAACATCATGGACAAATTCAAGAACGAGAACCCGGACGGTCTGTCTCCAGACAAAGTATTCCCGCTGGCGATCTCGCTGAAAAATAACACCAACACCTGGATGGGGCAGCTCGACTGGTTGTTCGGTGCATACGGCACAATCGAGGAGCAATGGAACAAAGACGCAAACGGCAATCTGGAGTACGGCTCCGTTAACCCGGGTGCGAAACAAGCCCTTGCCAAGCTGGCTGAATGGATGAACAAAGGTTATATCCATACCGACTCCGCCCTGTGGGACGAAGGTAAATCCGCTGAGAGCTGGACGGCTGGCAAAGCGGGCATTCTGCCTGGCGCAAACTGGGTACCCGATTGGCCTGCACCTGACCTGCTGAAGAACGTACCTGGCTCAAAATATAAAGCTTACCCTGTTCCGGCTGGCCCAGACGGCAAGATCGGTACGAAGTGGCAGAACTCTGGTGTCAACGCAAGTATCATGATTAACAAGGATGCGAAGCATCCAGAAGCCATCTTCCTGTACTACAACTACCTGCTCGATAACCTGGCTAACCCGGCTGCGGGCAGTGAGTATGAATACGGCTTCGCCAAAGGTTACGACTGGGATATGGTAGACGGACAACCGACCAGTGACAAAGAGAAGATCAAAGACTTCTCCAACGAATTCCCGTTCCTGACTGGCCCAGCACGTATACCGGATCTGTACATGAAAACACTCGTGAAGCTGGCCAACGGCGAGAAGCCTGAAACACCTTACGAGAAACAAATGGCCGAATTCCGTAAACCGGAAAACTGGTATGCAGGTAAAGTCGTTATGTCCCAGATCGACATCCGTAAACAAAACTATTTCACTGGCGCAGCCACACCAACCATGGTATCCAAATGGAACCTGCTCCGCCAGTCCGAGATGGAAACCTTCAACAAAATCATCTACGGCCAACTGCCGGTTGATGCTTTTGACCAATTCGTCGCCAATTGGAAATCCAATGGTGGAGATCAGATCACGCAAGAAGTGAATGATTGGTTTAAATCGGTAAGTGGGAAGTAAGAATTGGGTTAAAAGAAACAATTAAAAACAAGCCGAAGCGTGTAATTCTATCGCTTCGGCTTGTTTTCGTTAATTATCCAGCTTTAACGTTCTATCGCAGAATTCTCTTTCAAAACAATAAGTTACCTGTTATTTCAACCTTTGAACGGATGTGTATAACTATTTGAATCAATTTTGCTAAACTTCAGAAATATTTATAGTAGATAGACTCTAAAATTACACTATCTTATATCGACTAAATTCAAATTAGCTCTAACTACTACCACGTAAGTATCATTTACTGATCCGTTCCCAAAAGGAGCGCATGCTTCTTGTAAAAGCGAGTAAAAATAATAAAGCAACATGCATGAATGCAATGATATTCAATAAAGCCATTCCGAAAATCACAATACATTATGTATGGAATTCATTACTTTTTTCGTAATATTCATAACAGATTTTGCCTCTGCTTGATTTATTTCACCATCTGTTGTTGGGTGTGCAGCACGATTCCTTATTGCTCTTATTGTATTAATATCGGTCTGAAGATCAATAGGTATAAGACCTTTATCTATTGCATAATCAAATAGCTTTACATTATTATCTTTTTGCATTCCTTTTTCTGCGATTAATTTTCTGACCAGGTATTCAAGACTAGAAAATGCATGCATTACAGTTGCACTGTACATTCCTAAATTATACAAAGTCTCTGCGTCTTTTATTAAATTTATTTCTTTCCTCTCGTATTGTTCTGATATAGAATTACGATCTTTTATATTCATACGTTTGTTAACTAAATAAAATGATATTCCGGTTACAATTGAAGTAATAATTGCAGATAATATGGAGAATACAAGCTCTGAATAGTTAGTTTTAAGAATCATTTCAAAAAATGAACCAATTAAAGATAGCAACCATAATATAAAGTATAATAAAGGTACCATAACTGAACTAGCATAGATTGCGTTTCCTATCTTTTCAAAATAACTTAAAGGCTTCTCAGTAATAAATCCAATAGAATAAATGTATACAGCTAGTCCGAGAAGACAAATAATTAGGTAATAGAAAACATCAATCTCTAGTTTTATACCAAATAGCTCAAACCCATTCCCCCCCATTTTCTCTAATAATGGATTTAACGAAAATAATGCTGCTAGTAAAGCAAGAGCATAACCAACTTTGACTTTTGTAAAATCTGTCATTTCTACATCTCCTTCGTGTATCTATTTATCTATCACGTACTTTCACATAACTTTCTTGTATGAGGAATTCTACTAGCTACAGATAGCACTTAGTTTGGACTGATTTGTCAAATGCAAGAATGGATCTCTGGCTTAACCAGCTATCAAGGTTTGGTTAAAGGTTTGAGCTGCGAATGTTGAGTTAAGTTTTTTATTTTTCCTTTTCTTCTAACTTTTTTCTTCATAGTTATGTGAAGTCGCATCTACTAAAAAACAATCACTATTATTTCCACAAAACTCATTATCCATAATTCAACTAAATTATAGATAAAGTTAGCCATTTTAATAAATGTCATTATAATAAACCATAGGAT
>NZ_JAAIFP010000046.1:0-5568 GCF_010747435.1 Paenibacillus sp. ALJ109b | reverse complement strand
CTTTGCTTTCCCAGATGGAGAAGTATGGACTGGGTACTCCGGCTACACGTGCGGATATTATCGAGAAGCTGGTAAGTTCCGACACCATCGATCGTCAAGGAAACAGCATGCATCCAACGGGAAAAGGGAAGCAGTTAATTGAACTGGCTGCTCCTCAGCTGCGTACACCGGATTTAACAGCCCGCTGGGAAGCTGAACTGGAGCATATTGCTCGTGGGCAAGGGAAGCCAGAGCCTTTCCTGGAGAGCATTCGTTCAATGGCGAAAGAGCTTGTATCTACGGTAAAAGGAAGCAAAGCGGAGTATAAGCCGCATAATGTATCTAATAGTCACTGCCCGGATTGTAATGCGCGCTTGTTGGAGAAAAAGGGCAAACGTGGCAAGTTCCTCGTGTGTCCAACAGAGGATTGCGGATATCGTCGTTCGGCAGAGAAACGATTATCCAATCGTCGGTGTGCACAGTGTCACAAAAAGATGGAAATTAAAGAGGGTAAGGCAGGTTTGTACGTGCAATGCCTGCCTTGCGGCATAACGGAAACATTGGATAAAGACAAACAGCATGTGAACAAACGTGATCAGCAAAAGCTGGTCAAACAATATGCAAAGCAGGAGTCGATCGGTTCCAATCTGGGAGAACTGTTGAAGGCAGCCATGGAGAAAAAGGGAGAGTAAGACTGTCGTATAAGATTCTCCTTTTTCAGGCAACGTAAGCCTAGGAGGTGATACGCAGATGCCACATAACAAACCAGAAAAGATTCATAATCAGCAGAACAAAGACAGTATCCGGGAAGAGAGTATCTCTGTACGTCCCGAAAAGGCAGCAAAAAGAGCGCCAAACCTGAATGGTATTCCTAAACAGGAGTCATAGGTTAGGTATTCGGGATTCATTGCTTCTAAATATCTTTGCGGTTCCCTTCCCGCGTTGATCATGTTCCTTCAGAGGACTATAATGGAGGTACAGGGAGATGTCCCGGGACAGGGGGACCGCTAGAATTATATGCAAACCGGATTGATACTGTGGTTTTTATTTATCAATGTCGTAGGTTACCTGGTCATGTCGGAAGACAAGAAACGTGCGCAGCGCCGTCGAGACCGTACACCCGAACGAACGCTGTTCCTGCTGGCCTTTATTGGTGGGGCATTGGGGGTATGGATTGCAATGTATCGTAAACGTCACAAAACCAAACATCCCAGTTTTACGATCGGCATTCCGTTGTTGTTATTCCTGAATGCAGTAATCTATGGGTATTTCCTGCAATAAGGTATGTATTGAACGATTGGGATCTGTTGTACTCCAGGTGAGTGGCTAGAATGATTATGTAAAATGTTTCTTATAAATGGTTCATTTTGACCTGGGGATGTTTAAGGAGTTACATGGTTCTTGTATTTTATGTCAGACCGAAGCTGGCTTCGAATGTTCTACATATAAAGGAAGGGACGGGATTTACATGTTATTCTCCAAAATACTAGTAGCATATGATGGTTCGAAAGCTTCAAATAAAGCACTTGATCGTGCGATTGAGTTGGCCAAAGTTTCTCCGGGTGCTGTCTTGGATGTTATCCATGCCTTTGACTTTCCACGTGTATTCATCGGGGAAGGATTGGCACCTTTGCCACCTTCTTTGAATAATGACTACTATAATCTGGCGGTGCAAACAACGGATGAAGCGAAAGAGCGAATTCAGGCTGCAGGCGTTACAGCGAACGTGGATCTGATTCAAGGAGCTGCTGCCGAGGTCCTTCTCGATTATGCCAAAGAGAACGGATCGGATATCATCATTATTGGTAGTCGTGGTCTTGGTGGAATTCGGGAATTTGTCTTGGGCAGCGTTAGTCATAACGTAGTGCAGCATGCTCAGGTTCCGGTACTTATCGTGAAATAATTATAGAATGTGTGTACACACATAATAGAGAAAAGCCGGCTGTCTTCGATAGGTTGAAGAGGGGTCGGCTTTCTTTTTTGGAATAAAAGGGATGCAGTATCTCTGAATGATCGGTTATTTCCGAACATTATATTTGTCAATATGTTAAATGTTCGTCTTTAAGTTGACATTAGCTGTAGGGGATTGTTAGAATGTTAGATGTGTCGATCAGTTATATATAAGGTCGAGTAGGTTCGAAAGATGTGGAATTTTCAATATTAATGAATTTATTTGTGGAAATAGATATTTGCTCGTATAACGCCGGGAATAGGGCCCGGAAGTATCTACCCGGGAACCGTAAATTTCCGGACTACGAGGAGATACGGCTGAGAGACGCATGAAATCAGATGCGGACAGCAAGCCTGCCTTTGGCATGCCCAAATGCGGGATACGTATTTCTTGGAGTCCGGTGTCCGGAGAAAATGTGATGTTTTCGCGGGTAGCGGATTTTTTCATTTCACAATAAACGAGAAGCAACAGGATGAAACCAAAACGCTCAGACGGGAGTTGGATGTATTCATGTCAGTACAGGTGGCTGTGATTATGGGCAGTAAGTCGGATTGGGAAACGATGAAGTATGCTTGTGAGGTGCTGGACGAGCTGGAGATTGGGTATGAAAAAAAGGTCGTATCCGCGCATCGCACACCAGATTTGATGTTTGAATATGCGGAGCAAGCGATTGGCCGTGGATTCAAGGTTATCATTGCAGGTGCGGGCGGGGCGGCACATCTGCCTGGTATGGTCGCTTCCAAAACGATGCTTCCGGTCATTGGGGTTCCCGTACAATCCAAGGCGCTAAATGGTCTCGATTCCTTGCTGTCCATTGTTCAGATGCCTGGTGGCATTCCCGTCGCAACGGTAGCGATTGGCAAGGCTGGTGCAACGAATGCCGGATTGCTTGCGGCTCAGATCATCGGTGCTTTTGACCAGGATGTCCAACGTCGCAGCGAAGCCCGCAGAGAGCGAATCAAACAAGAAGTGCTCGAAAGCAGTGACGAAATATGACTAGTACCAAAATTCAACCCGGATCATCAGGCGAAGCAGAACGTGTCTTGCTCCCAGGAAAAACAACCATCGGTGTTCTTGGAGGCGGGCAGCTTGGACGGATGCTGACACTTGCCGGAACAGCGATGGGGTATCGTTTCGTAACACTTGATCCGGCAGTAGATGCTCCTTGTGGACAAATTGCCGATCAGATTGAAGCGGGATATGACGATGAAAAGGCTGCACTCGAACTGGCTCGGCAGTGTGATGTAATCACCTATGAGTTCGAGAATGTAGATGCAGATGTTGCTTCTCTCCTAGAACGGGAATCCTATGTACCGCAAGGAAGTGCGTTATTATACACAACCCAGCATCGTTTACGTGAAAAACGAGCCATTGAGGCGGCTGGTGTACGTGTAGCCCCTTATCGGGAAATTACAAGCAAGGACACAATGAAGGCAGCCGTGAGCGAACTTGGAGTTCCTTGTGTACTGAAGACGGTGACCGGCGGATACGACGGCAAGGGGCAACGGGTTATTCGCGAAACCAATCAGGCGTTAGCTGCTTATGAAGAACTCGCGGCTACCGGTGCGGAACTGGTATTGGAGCAATTTATCAAGTTTGACTGCGAGATTTCAGTCGTTGTTGCACGCAGCACGAATGGAGAAATTAAGACGTTCCCGCCTGCGGAGAACATTCATGTGAACAACATTTTGCATGCTTCGATTGTACCCGCAAGAGTAGCGACCGAAATACAGATTGAAGCGCAGAAGTTGGCGGCAGCAGTGGCTCAATCCATACAAGCAGTAGGATTGCTGGCAGTGGAGTTGTTTGTTGCGGCAGATGGAAGACTGTACGTGAATGAGCTGGCCCCTAGGCCGCATAATTCCGGCCACTATACGATGGAAGCCTGTGCCACATCACAATTTGAACAGCATATTCGTGCGATTTGCGGATTGCCGCTTGGAGATACTTCATTATTGAGCCCTGTTGTTATGGTCAATGTGCTTGGAGAACATCTGGAAGGTATAATTGCCAGAACGGGTCAGGCTGACGCGGAAGCGTTGGAACTCGGTGTGATTCCTAAGCTTCATATATATGGTAAAACCGAAGCGAAGATAGGACGGAAAATGGGGCATGTCAATCTGCTCTGTCAGGATGTCGAAGAAGGATTACAATGGATTGAACAAACTAATCTTTGGAGGAATACAAATTTATGATCGAACGTTATAGCAGACCCGAAATGAGAGCCATCTGGACGGAGGAGAACAAATTCAAGTCATGGCTGGAAGTTGAAATTTGTGCATGTGAAGCTTGGGCAGAGCTTGGAGTCATTCCTAAGGAAGAAGCAGCATTGCTTCGTCAGAACGCTTCCTTTGACATCGACCGCATTTACGAGATTGAACAGGAAACACGTCATGACGTTATTGCCTTCACACGTACGGTATCTGAAAGTCTGGGAGCAGAGCGGAAATGGGTGCACTACGGACTGACTTCCACGGATGTCGTTGATACGGCTCTTGGATATGTACTTCGTCAGGCAAACGAAATCTTGGAACGTGATATCGTGAACTTTATCGAAATTTTACGTGAAAAAGCGAAGACCTATCAGCACACGCCAATGATGGGACGTACACATGGGGTGCATGCGGAGCCAACGACATTTGGTCTGAAAATGGCACTCTGGCATGAAGAAATGAAACGGAATCTGGAGCGTTTCCGCCACGCGGCAGACAACGTACAATACGGTAAAATCTCTGGAGCAGTTGGGACTTACGCGAACATCGATCCATTTGTTGAAGAGTTTGTCTGCGAGAAGCTGGGTACAAAGCCTGCACCAATCTCGACTCAAACGCTGCAACGTGACCGTCATGCAGAATACATGGCTACACTGGCATTGATCGCAACATCTTTGGACAAGTTCGCTACAGAAGTACGTGCGCTGCAAAAGAGCGAGTTCCGTGAAGTGGAAGAAGCATTTGCGAAAGGTCAAAAAGGATCTTCTGCAATGCCGCACAAACGTAACCCAATCGGCAGTGAGAACATCTCCGGTCTGTCCCGCGTTATTCGCGGACATATGGTATCGGCATACGAGAACGTGACACTTTGGCATGAGCGTGATATCTCGCACTCTTCCGTAGAACGTATCATTCTGCCGGATGCAACGATGCTGCTGAACTACATGCTGAACCGTTTTGGTAACATCGTGAAGAACCTGACGGTATTCCCTGAAAATATGAAACGCAATATGGAGCGTACCTTCGGCGTGCCATTCTCCGGTCGAGTGATGACCAAGTTGATCGACAAAGGTTTCAGCCGAGAGCAAGCGTACGATACCGTTCAACCACGTGCGATGCAAGCATGGGAAGAACAACGCCAGTTCCAGGATATCGTGAAATCTACACCGGAAATCACTGAAGTGCTGAGCGAAGAGGAAATCGCAGATGCGTTCAACCCATCATGGCACCTGAAGCACGTAGACACCATCTTCAAAAAGCTTGGTTTGAACGACTAATATAATACTCTCATAAGGCTAGAGAACTGAATGATGGGTCAGCTGGGAACGCAGAGGACAGAAATAAGCTGAAGAAGCGAAGCGTTCGCCTTTATCACCGGATTTTCACTTTGAAAAAGTGGAATCAAAAAATCTGGGGATAACAGCG
>NZ_JAAIFP010000045.1:0-16984 GCF_010747435.1 Paenibacillus sp. ALJ109b | reverse complement strand
GAATATAACCAGACCCTTTCTCCCAACAGCATATTGATTGAGATTGGTGGCATCGACAATACAGCGGCTGAACTGGAGCGAACATCCAAAGTACTCGCTGACATGATTGCAGAGGTGTATTGGGACGATCAGAAGGTGGACAAAGCGAGTGTGGAAAAGACGTCACAAGGTGGCTAATGGCTAGTATTCCTGATATGGAAGAATAGAAGAATCGAAGATATAACAGGAGGCGAGGAATGTGTCCAGATTCGGCAAAAGATTGTTTTCCATCTGTGTATTAATGTTGCTGGGTGTTCTGTTTGGAATGCAGCTGGCAGGCAGCAGCTTTAATAGGGGCGATGATTCGACCGGCAACCCTGCAGTGGTGAAAACTGAGCCGGTGTCACCGGTTGCCGAGTCTGTTCCGACCACGTCCGTACAACAGGAGGTTAAAGAACCTCCAGCAGTACCTGTTCTGTCACCGAGTCAGGTGCTTGGCGCAGAGCAGAGCAAAGCGCCGGTCGACGTGCTGGCTGACAAAACGGCAGGTCTTCTTCAAAATCTGTCCCATAACGGAATGAAGTGGGTAGTATCCTTATTTAGCGGAGTCGCTGAATAAAAGGCTATGAAACATAGGCAAAATATACCCTTGGGAGTTCGCAATTGTGACGATAATTATAAAGTTGAGGCAACGCGGGATTGATGCACCCTGCATCAACTGTTATAATGAAGTGATTGACACTAGGCTGTTTCTGGGGGTAAGGAATGACTGACATTCGGGCAAGACAACGTAAAATTCGTAACTTTTCAATCATTGCACATATAGATCACGGCAAATCAACACTTGCGGACCGGATCTTGGAGTACACAGGTGCGCTAACTACACGTGAAATGCAAGAACAAGTATTGGACCAAATGGATCTTGAACGCGAACGTGGAATTACGATCAAGCTGCAGGCGGTAGCGCTAACTTACAAAGCCGATGACGGCGAAGAGTATCTGTTGAATCTGATTGATACGCCTGGACACGTAGACTTCACATATGAAGTATCACGCAGCCTTGCTGCATGCGAAGGTGCTTTGCTGGTTGTGGATGCGGCTCAGGGTATTGAAGCCCAGACACTGGCTAACGTGTACCTGGCATTAGATAATGATCTTGAAATTTTACCGGTAATTAACAAGATTGACCTTCCAAGTGCTGATCCGGATCGGGTTAAACAGGAAGTGGAAGATGTCATTGGATTGGATACAAGCAATGCAGTTTTGGCTTCAGCCAAGGCGGGTATCGGTATCAAAGAGATTCTGGAGCAAGTAGTTCAAAGTGTTCCAGCTCCACAAGGTGATCCTGACCAGCCTTTGAAAGCGCTGATTTTTGACTCTCACTATGACCCGTACAAAGGCGTAATTGTTTACGTACGTGTTGTAGACGGCAAAATCAAATCAGGTTCCAAAATCAAAATGATGGCAACAGGCAAAACGTTTGAAGTCATTGAAGTTGGAGCGTTCAAACCTCGCATGACTATAGTGGACGAGCTGAACGTCGGTGATGTTGGATTTATCGTTGCAGGTATCCGGCATGTAGGTGATACACAAGTCGGGGATACGGTGACAGAGGCCAAAAATCCAACACCTGAACCTTTGCCGGGTTATCGCAAAATTAATCCAATGGTATACTGCGGTCTCTATCCGATTGAAACATCGGATTATGTTGACCTGCGTGAAGCGTTGGAGAAATTGCAGTTGAACGATGCATCGCTCAGCTTTGAGCCGGAGACTTCCAGTGCACTCGGTTTTGGATTCCGTTGCGGATTCCTTGGACTGCTTCATATGGATGTTATCCAGGAGCGGATTGAACGTGAGTTCAACATTCCATTGATAACGACTGCACCAAGCGTAATTTACCACGTGACGTTGACCAATGGTGAAGTTATGCAGATTGACAACCCATCCAACTATCCTGAGGTGGGAAGAATTGATTATGTTGAAGAACCGTATGTTAAAGCTTCGATTATCGTACCGAATGATTATGTAGGTACCATCATGGAGCTTTGTCAGAATAAACGCGGTGAATATGTGAATATGGAATATTTGGACACAACTCGGGTTACCATTACGTATGAGATCCCGTTGTCCGAGATTGTATATGACTTCTTCGATCAGTTGAAATCAAGCACCAAAGGATATGCATCCTTCGACTATGAGCTGTCCGGTTATCGTCAGTCTAATCTGGCGAAAATGGATATCTTGCTTAATGGTGAGCAAGTCGATGCCTTGTCCTTCATCGTTCACCGTGACCGTGCGTATAACCGCGGACGCATTATCTGTGAGAAGCTGCGCGAGCTGATTCCACGGCAAATGTTCGAGGTGCCGATCCAGGCATCTGTGGGAACCAAAGTTGTAGCTCGTGAAACGGTAAAAGCAATGCGTAAAAACGTACTTGCCAAGTGTTATGGCGGTGACATCTCGCGGAAACGGAAACTGCTTGAGAAGCAGAAGGAAGGTAAGAAGCGGATGAAGCAGGTTGGTAACGTAGAGGTGCCGCAGGAAGCGTTTATGGCGGTGCTGAAAATTGATGACTAAGAACGCAATCTTCGAGTACATCAAATTTTGTGTATCGGAGAATGCGTTTAAAAAGACGTTTGCTTGCAAACGTCACGTGAACCCTTTCGGTACATCAATAATTTGTGTATGAAAGGATGAACGGATTTTTGACGTACAGCACAGAATAACCAATAAACCAAGCTGAAAGGGAAGCCGGATGGCTTTCCTTTTTTCAAATAGAGGGGGACTTGCCATGACATTGGCAGCACACAGCCGGAAAACAGGTGCACCCCAAGCGGTGTATCTTCACATTCCCTTTTGCACAAATAAATGTTTCTATTGCGATTTTAACTCCTATGTATTGAAGGACCAGCCTGTTATGCAGTACCTAGAAGCGCTGGAACGGGAGATGGAACATACGGTTAAAGCGAATCCGCCGGGAGAAATCAAAACTATATTTGTGGGCGGCGGCACGCCGACTGCACTGAAACCGGATGAGATGGCCGTATTCCTGAAGTCCGTTAAAACCTATTTCCCGAATTGGGCAGACGATATTGAGTTTTCAATGGAAGCTAACCCGGGCACGACCGATGCAGAGAAGCTCGCAGTTATGAAAGAAGGCGGAGTGAACCGCGTCAGCTTTGGAGTACAGGCTTTTCAAAATGATCTGTTGACAGGTATTGGCCGGATTCATAATACAGATGATGTATACCGCAGTTTGGAAAATGCCCGAGCAGCTGGATTGCATAACTTGTCCATTGACCTGATGTTTGGTTTGCCAAACCAGACCGTCGAGATGCTGAACGAGAGTATCGATAAAGCGCTGGAGCTGGATTTGCCCCATTACTCCATTTACAGTCTGAAGGTGGAAGAGAATACTCTTTTCCATACGTTGTATCAGAAGAACCAGCTACCGCTTCCTCATGAAGACGACGAGTTGCAAATGTATCTTCTATTAATGAAGCGTATGAAAGAAGCAGGTTACGGACAATACGAGATCAGTAACTTTGCCAAACCCGGCTTCGAGAGCCGTCATAATATCACGTACTGGCGCAATGAGGATTATTACGGTCTCGGTGCAGGTGCGCATGGATATGTAGGCCGCGAACGCCATATGAATATAAAAGGTATAAACCCGTATGTTGAAGCTTCCAAAGGAGGTCTGCCGCGTCTCGATCATTTTGAGATCAGCCGCGCCGAGGCAATGGAAGATTATCTGATGGTTGGGTTGAGAATGCTGGAAGGTGCTTCATCCTCGCGATTTAGCGATCAGTTCGGGGAGCCTATGGAGGAAGTGTTTGCGAAGCCTTTGGGCAAAATGCTGAATGCAGGACTGCTGGAGAAGACGCCAGACGGCTTCCGGCTTAGTGAGCAGGGCATCCTGTTCGGAAATGACGTTTTTGCCGAGTTTATCGGGTCTATATCGCTGAATTCGTAGCTTGAAATTCTATACGCTCTGTTGTATATTTATTCATATTGATTTTACAGAGCGTGTAATTTATACAACTACGAAGTCGGCTTTCCTCTGGAAAGCTTCTTATAGGAGGAGAGCTGGATGTCGGCCATATGCAGAAAAGCCGTACCGGAAGATGTTGAACCATTATTTGAAATGATTAAGGGCTATGCAGAGCGTGGGATCATGCTTCCGCGTTCACGGGAAGTACTGCAACGTCAGCTGGAGCACTTTGTTGTAGCAGAAGTGAATGGTCAGGTTGTAGGCTGTGGATCTCTTTGCCGTCTTGGAAATGATCTGGTGGAAGTCAGATCACTCGGCATCTCCGAAGGTCACAAAGGCATGGGCATTGGCTCACTATTGCTGGACCGACTGGTAGAGGAAGCGGAGAAGCAGCAAATTCCCAAGGTCATGGCATTGACATATGAAGTGTCCTTTTTTCTCAAAAACGGTTTTGCTGTTGTGAACAAGGAAATTTTCCCGGAGAAAGTATGGACCGACTGTGTTCATTGCAGTAAGCAGGATTGCTGTGATGAGATTGCTGTATTGAAAGAGTTGAATATTTCAGCCTGATAAATGAATGAACCGTATGGATTGAGCCGAGTATACTCTATCTCACCTGCGGTTCTTTTTAATTCATGAGCTGTACAGTAAAGTTGTTATGTCTTGGAGACATTGGTCTATACTATAAATAGATGAGCGTACTCATCAAACTGACTTGACAATGCTCACGTCATTTTGGTATTTTTGTATTACCGCTTAGCACTCATCTAACCGGAGTGCTAACGACATGGGACAGTACAGTCAGAAGGAGGGAATACTCACCATGTTAACAGAGCGTCAACGAATGATTCTGAACGCTATAGTGGATGACTATATCCGTTCAGCTGAGCCCGTAGGGTCCCGGAGCATTTCCAAAAGGGGAGATGTTGGATACAGTCCGGCGACGATCCGTAATGAAATGGCGGACCTTGAAGATATGGGTTTTCTGGAACAACCGCATACATCGGCAGGACGCATTCCATCCCATAAAGGATATCGATATTATGTCGATCATTTGGTTCCTTGGAATCAGGTGGAGCCTCAAGAGTTGGATGATCTGAAGTCGTTCTTCGCCGAAAAGCTGAACGTCATGGAGCAAGTTATTCAGCATGCATCCAATATTTTGTCACATATGACGAATTATACTTCGATCCTGCTTGGACCGGAAGTATTCCATACGTCCCTTCGTCACTTCCAATTGCTTCCGCTGAACGAAAGTGAAGCTGTGGCAATCATCGTGACCAACACAGGTCAGGTAGAGAACAAGACGGTCCAGATTCCACCAGAAATCTCGGTCGCCGAGATGGAGAATGTAGTTCGTTTATTAAACAGCAAGCTGGTTGGCGTGCCAATTTACAAATTAAAGTCTCGTCTTTATACGGAGCTTGGGCAAGAGATGGAACGGCATATTACACGTTATGAGGAAGTCATGCAGGTGCTGAACAGTGCCTTTGACAACGAGCATGACAATCGTCTGTTCCTTAGTGGTGCCACCAATATGTTGACCCAGCCAGAGTTTAAAGATATTGAAAAGGTAAAAGATATTCTTGACCTGCTAGATGAGACACCAACACTCATGAAATTGATGATGCCCGTGCAGGGTGGATCTGGTATTCAGGTGCGAATAGGTACCGAGAATGATCATGAAGCTTTCGCCAATTGCAGCCTGATAACGGCATCCTATTCATTGGATGGAGAGGCTTTGGGCTCCATCGGAATTTTGGGACCTACGCGAATGGATTACGCACGTGTCATTCATATTTTAAATACATTATCCCGTGATTTGACGGCCATGCTAACGCATCGCTTCAAATAAGGGAATGAAGCATTTCATTCTTATAAGGAGGTGAACATCTTGAAAGAGGAGCAATCATTCGCAGCAGAAGAACAGGAACAACAAGCAACTACAGCATCGGAACAGGAGCCTGTCAACGAAGCCGGAGCTGCAGAAGCACAGGCGGAAGAGATGACAGATCAGGAGCAAGATGAGATCGCACGTTTGAAGGCGGAAGCTGAGGAACATCAACAGCGTTTTGTCCGTGCGCAAGCTGATTTTGATAACTTCCGTCGTCGTACACAAAAAGAAAAAGAAGAACTGGCGAAATACGCTTCGATGAAGCTGGTCACCGAACTGGTGCCTGTCATTGATAACTTCGAGCGTGCCATGGCTACTGTACCGGAAGGTACTGAAGTCGAGTCCTTCTCCAAAGGCATCGAAATGATCTTCCGTCAGTTCGAGACCGTGCTGAACAATGAAGGTCTGACGTCAATGGATACGGTAGGACAACCGTTTAACCCTGAATTCCACCAGGCGATTATGTCAGTGGAGAGCGACGAGTATGAAGAAGGTACCGTTGTCGAGGAAGTCCAAAAAGGCTACATGCTGAAGGATAAAGTACTTCGTCCGGCTATGGTCAAAGTTAGCTCATAATTTCTATTACAGAATGAATTGAGTTCACTCTTGATTGTACGATGCCACCGAAGTTTAATATAAAGGTTAGTACACACATAGAGCATGATTAGGAACAACAAATACAAATAAGGATCAATCTGATCCATTTAAATTGTCGAGGGAGGAAATTTTCCGATGAGCAAAGTAATCGGTATTGACTTAGGAACAACAAACTCATGCGTAGCGGTTATGGAAGGCGGCGAGGCTGTCGTTATTCCAAATCCGGAAGGCGCACGTACAACCCCATCCGTAGTGGGTTTCAAAAAAGATGGAGAACGCGTTGTCGGTGAAACGGCTAAACGTCAAGCGATCACAAATCCGGATCGTACGATCATCTCAATCAAACGTCATATGGGTACATCCCACAAAGAAACAATCGATAGCAAAGACTACTCTCCACAAGAGATCTCTGCAATCATCTTGCAAAAACTGAAATCTGATGCTGAAGCTTATCTGGGTCAAACGGTAACTCAAGCGGTTATCACAGTACCAGCCTACTTCAATGACAGCCAGCGTCAAGCAACAAAGGATGCAGGTAAAATCGCAGGTCTGGAAGTTCTGCGTATCGTCAACGAGCCAACAGCAGCAGCTTTGGCATACGGTATGGAGAAATCCGAAGACCAAACGATTCTCGTATATGACTTGGGTGGCGGTACATTCGACGTATCCATCCTTGAACTGGGTGACGGCTTCTTTGAAGTTAAAGCAACTAGTGGTGATAACCAACTGGGTGGCGATGACTTCGACCAAGTAATCATTGATTATCTCGTAAGTGAGTTCAAAAAAGATCAAGGCATTGACTTGAGTAAAGATAAAGCAGCAGTTCAACGTTTGAAAGATGCAGCGGAAAAAGCGAAAAAAGAACTTTCCGGCGTATTGACTACAACTATTTCCCTGCCGTTCATTACTGTGGCTGATGGCGTTCCTCAACATTTGGAGTTGAACCTTAGCCGTGCGAAATTCGAAGAAATCTCTGCTGGTCTGGTTGAGCGTACGCTTGAACCAACTCGTCGTGCACTGAGCGATGCTGGAATGACAGCTAACGATATCGACAAAATCGTATTGGTTGGTGGTTCCACACGTATTCCTGCAGTACAGGAAGCAATCAAAAAACTGACAGGTAAAGATCCTCACAAAGGTGTTAACCCGGATGAAGTTGTAGCTTTGGGTGCTGCTGTACAAGCGGGCGTACTGACAGGTGACGTGAAAGACGTTGTATTGCTTGACGTAACTCCATTGTCCCTGGGTATTGAAACTGCGGGTGGCGTATTCACTAAAATGATCGAGCGCAACACAACGATCCCTACAAGCAAATCCCAAGTATTCTCCACTTATGCAGACAACCAACCAAGCGTTGAGATTCATGTTCTGCAAGGGGAGCGTGAGATGGCAGCGGGTAACAAATCCCTCGGTCGCTTCATGCTGGGAGATATTCCTCCAGCTCCACGTGGCGTTCCACAAATCGAAGTTAGCTTCGATATTGATGCCAACGGTATCGTTAACGTATCTGCAACAGACAAAGGTACAAATAAAACTCAAAAAATCACCATCACTTCTTCCAGCGGTCTGAGCGATGCTGAAGTTGAACAAATGATGAAAGATGCTGAGTTGCATGCGGAAGAAGATAAAAAACGCAAAGAACTCGTTGAAGCGAAAAACAGCGCAGATCAACTGATCTACTCTGTTGACAAAACGATCAAAGATCTTGGCGAAAAAGCTGACGCTGGTGAAGTTGAAAAAGCGAATGCTGCAAAAGAAAAACTGCAAGGCGTTCTGGCTTCCGACAATCTGGAAGACATCAAAGCCGCTACAGAAGAACTGACAGAGATCGTTCAACAACTGTCTGTAAAACTGTATGAGCAAGCACAAGCTCAAGAGCAAGCAGCTCAAGGTGCTGAAGAGCAACAGGGTTCTGCAAAACGTGACAACGTCGTAGACGCTGATTACGAAGTTGTGGATGAAGATAAAAAACAAAACTAATTCACGATTTCTTGTGAATTAATCATCGGTGACGTTCGGATCGAAGGGAAAGTCATAGCCGGGGCTCCCGTGCTTTGGCTTTCCTTTTGTCACGATGTGCGATATGGTGAATGATATGGGGGTGGAAGAGTGGCTGAAAAACGTGATTATTATGAGGTACTCGGCATCGGCAAAAATGCCAGCGACGAGGAAATCAAAAAGGCATACCGCAAGCTTGCCCGTCAGTATCACCCTGACGTAAACAAGGCTGCTGACGCGGAAGCCAAGTTTAAGGAAGTTAAAGAAGCTTATGATGTAGTCAGTGACGGCCAGAAGCGGGCACAGTATGATCAATATGGTCATATTGATCCAAATCAGGGCGGATTCGGCGGCGGTGGCGATTTTGGCGGCGGCGGCTTTGGCGACATCTTCGATATGTTCTTTGGCGGTGGCGGTGGACGACGTGATCCAAATGCTCCGCAACGGGGGAACGATCTGCAATATACCATGACGATTGAGTTCAAGGAAGCGGTATTTGGTAAGGAAACCGACATTACCATTCCTCGTACCGAAGGCTGTGATACTTGTCATGGCTCAGGTGCGAAACCAGGAACTAAACCAGAAACCTGTTCCGTCTGCCAAGGTAGCGGTCAACAGGAAGTGGTTCAAAATACACCGTTTGGCCGTATGGTCAACCGTCGTGCGTGTTCGAACTGTAATGGTTCTGGACAAATTATCAAGGAAAAATGTACAACGTGCAGCGGCAGCGGTAAAGTACGCAAACAACGCAAAATTCATGTTCGCATTCCAGCGGGTGTAGATGACGGCGCTCAATTGCGTATGACTGGTGAAGGTGAAGGTGGTCTTCGCGGAGGACCAGCAGGAGATCTGTATATTGTCATCCGTGTGAAATCACATGATTTCTTCGAGCGTGAAGGCGATGATATCTATTGCGAAATTCCGCTCACTTTTGCTCAGGCCGCATTGGGAGATGAGATTGAAATTCCAACGCTGTCCGAGAAAGTGAAGCTCAAAGTACCTGCCGGTACACAGACAGGAACGTACTTCCGTCTCAAAGGCAAAGGCGTACCACGCCTGCGCGGTATGGGGCAAGGGGATCAGCATGTGAAAGTCGTTGTAGTTACGCCTAGCAAGCTGAATGACGAGCAGAAAGATCTGCTTCGCCAAATCGCTGCGCTGGATGGAGAACAAACTCATGAGCATGAGCAATCCTTCTTTGACCGGGTGAAACGGGCTTTCCGTGGAGACTGAGTCTTAATCATTAATTTAAAAGGACACCACAGCGGTTTTTCCGCAGGGTGTCCTTTTTTGCATAATATGGGCGCGCTTGCGGAAAGATACCAGACATGAGCATTCAGTGGTTTACTGATGTGCCGAAACTAGGGAAGCAGGTGAACCGGATGACCGAAAAAAATATTTTGGCTTATTTCCATAGCCCGGAGCAAGCGGAAGGGGCAGCCAAAAAACTGGAGGCATTACGAGTGGAAGACCTGTCTATCAATCGATTCAGTCGTTATGCGGGTGTCGGGCCAAGCGGAGCATCCTATACACCAGGCGTATCCGGCAGTTTTTCTTCCTGGGTACCAGGTGCTCTAGGCACAAATGCCAGCGCGGGAATCATGGCGGCAGCAGATCCTTCTGCGAGCGGTATGAGCGATGGAGGACAAGAGGGTCCGACAGGCAGAGATGTATTACTGACCGTCGTTGTTGACGAGGCAGTACATCACCGTGCCCTATCGATTATCGAACAAGCCGGCGGTATGATTTAGGTTTTCAATTAATTTCTATTCACTGAGCATCTATATAAGTTTCAACTTAAACATTTACATGTTAACGGAGAGGACAGAAAAAACCTGGAGAAGCGAAGCGTTCGCCTGAAAGCTTTCGCAAGAAAGCTACTTCGGAAGCATACGCTATCCCTGGATTTTCCCCTTTAAGAAAGGGAATCAAAAAAATCTGGGGATAACAGCGATCGGAAGGTTGTTCTGTCATCGGAGTGTCAGTGTAAATACTCTTTAGTTGAACTTATACAATTTGAAGGAGGAACATAACGATGGCAGAACATGAACGTCCAGGCAAGATTTTGACGAAAACCGAAAAGATGAAGCGAATGCAGTCCGCCAAAAATGAGGATGTGGAATTCAGTGCCGAAGCTGCGGATCATGAAGATATAGAGGCTTTGCGCCGCAGTGAAGCGGCCGATCGTCGTCAGGGTCGGGAGATTCATGACTGAAGATCGCTCTGCAGTGATTATCGAAGCGATGTTTACAAGCTGGTCCGAGGCTGAATCTGCACGCAGAGCTCTGGAATTGCTGCATCCAAACCAACTGAGTATCGAGAGTCTGAATGGCACATCGTCTTCAGTGGATCGGGGAGCGGCTGAGAGCACAGATAACTCAACCATGGCCGTGATTGGGGGATTCAGTGGTGAGCTGAATGTACTTTCCCTCATTAGCGACGAGACCGAAGTATTGTCGGGTGGACAAGTGTATGACGATCCGGATGCTGGCTCTGAAAGCAGGCCCAAGCAAGAAATCTTGCTGACCGTATCCGTATCCAGTGACTCTCTCCCGCAAGCTGCAGAGATGATTACCCAGAATGGTGGACGCTTTTGCTAACAAGTTAATCGAGTGTAGTCATAATTAAAACAGGGTATTCGAGCAGTCAGGCTGCGGGTATCCTGTTTTTGTTGTTTCTTTTACTGCTGCGGTTTTGTACTCCTGCTCGCTTGTGTAGTACAATGGTTGGGATGTTTGAAAAATGAGGAGGAAAAACGAAGTATGTTATGGCATGAACTAACAATACATACCACAGAAGAAGCTGTGGAGATGATTTCGAATTTTTTACATGAAGCGGGTGCTGGAGGGGTCTCAATTGAAGAGTCCGGTACTTTAAATAAAAAGCGGGATACAACGTATGGCGAGTTGTACGAGTTTCCATTGAATGATATTCCTGAAGGCTTTGCGGTCATTAAAGGATACTTCTCCGAAGGTACGGATATGGATGCATTGCAATCTGAAGTAAGTCCGCGTATTGATCAACTTTCCGAATTCGATATCCAAACGGGCGAGGTTCGTTTTGAGACGCGAACAGTGGATGAAAATGACTGGGCGAATGCCTGGAAACAATATTTCAAGCCGGTACGTGTCTCGGAACGTCTGACCATTAAACCGACATGGGAAGAGTATACGCCGGAAAGCCCAAATGAGAAAATTATTGAGCTTGATCCAGGCATGGCGTTTGGTACAGGAACACATCCAACCACTTCGCTTTGTCTGCGTACACTGGAATCGGTCATTCAGGGTGGCGAGGAAGTCATTGACGTAGGTACAGGCTCTGGCATCTTGGCCATTGGAGCTGTCCATCTTGGAGCAAAACATGTGCTCGCGCTGGACCTCGATCCGGTTGCGGTAGCAAGTGCCAAGGAAAATGTGGAACTGAATGGGCTGGGACAACAAATTACGGTGAAAGAGAGTGATCTGCTGTCTGTTCTGGGCAGTCAGGATCCTGCGCTGGGCGTGAAGCTTCCCGTGAAAGTTATCGTTGCCAACATTTTGGCTGAGATTATTATGCTGTTTGTGGATGATGTCTATCATGCGCTTGAGTCTGGCGGCGTTTATATTACTTCAGGCATCTGGAAAAATAAAGAGCAGCTTGTCCATGATGCGCTCGTTGCTTCCGGCTTCGAAATAAGTTCGGTTCATCGCGATGAGGACTGGATCGCGTTTGTGGCCAGAAAGAGGTAACTGATGGACTTAAACTCGTTCTTTCGTTATCCGCTGGATCAACTGCCGTTCTTCCTGTTGACGATCCTGATTGCTTTTACGGTGCATGAATTCTCTCATGCCTATTTTGCCAACAAATTCGGCGATCCAACAGCCAAGCTGCTGGGCCGGGTTACACTGAATCCAGTCGTACATTTTGACTTGTTTGGTGTGTTGCTGCTCCTTATTGCCGGTTTTGGTTGGGCACGTCCTGTTCCAGTGAATCGGGCCAACTTCGACAAACCGAGATTAATGGGTGTCATTGTATCCGTAGCAGGCCCTTTGAGCAACTTGCTGCTTGCGATCATCGGTACGATCATCTATGCGTCCCTGGTTGGGTCGGGAGCACTGGGTGGTATTGAAAATGAGCGTTTGTTAACGGCGATCTCGACCTTCTTTTACATGTTTAACCTGACGAACTTTTTCCTATTTTTGTTTAACCTTATTCCATTGCCGCCGCTGGACGGTTATCGAATTCTTGAGGACTTACTGCCCCCTTCAATTAGCCGCAAGCTGCAGGGAGTTGAGCAATGGTCCGTATTTATTTTCCTGCTGATTCTTGTAATCCCACCGTTGCAAAGAGCAACGATTCAGCCGTTATACCAATTGGCTTATGATATGTATGTAGATTTTTCATATTTGATTTTGAAACTATTTTAAGAGGAAGAATTAGGAGCGCTTTTGGACTGAAATACTGGTCAGAAGGACATAAAAGTTGTATGATCATCTGTGGCGATTGGATTCACGCCTGCCATGAGTCGGGGTGAATTCCAGTCATAACAGGATAGAATGGGTGGACAGACTAATGCAGCGTTATTTTGTATCTGCAGAACAGTTTAATGAACATTCCGTGGTTATCACGGGTGATGATGCGCGCCATATCGGCAAAGTAATGCGTGGTAAACCTGGAGATAAACTGATTGTCAGTGACGGAAACTCCAAAGAAGCTTTGGTGGAGATTGAAAGCATCGAAGCCCAGCAAGTAACAGCGAATATTGTGGAATCTCTCGAAATGGACCATGAAGCACGGATACGTGTAACCGTGGCTCAAAGCTTGCCAAAAGGCGATAAGATGGAGACGGTCATCCAAAGATGTACAGAGATCGGAGCGGTTTCATTTGTTCCTTTCCTGTCTGAGCGTACGATTGTGCAATATGATGCCAAGAAAGAAGGCAAACGGTTGGAGCGGTGGCGGAAAATCGCCAAGGAAGCCGCTGAACAAAGCCATCGGAACCGCATTCCATCCGTCGAGCAGCCACTTTCCTGGAAAGGGCTGCTATCTTCTTTTGAGGGCTACAGTCTGGTATGTTATTGTTATGAAAAGGAAAACGGCAAGCAGTTAAGAGACGCATTGAAGCCGTTTGTGGAGCAGCTTGCACCTGGTGCGAGTGCAGAAGTGTTGATCGTTGTTGGACCTGAGGGCGGATTCTCGGAGAGGGAAACGATTGAAGCCGATCAGGCGGGTGCTGTATCCGTTGGACTGGGCAAACGCATCTTGCGGGCCGAGACAGCCGGAATGGCGGCGCTAACTTGTGTCTTATATGAATCCGGAGAAATGGGGGGAATGTAATTATGCCATCCGTGGCGTTTTACACCTTAGGCTGCAAAGTTAATTTTTATGATACAGAGGCGATTTGGCAATTGTTCAAAAATGAAGGATACGATCAGGTAGACTTTGACGAACAGACAGCGGATGTATACTTGATTAATACTTGTACAGTAACCAATACCGGCGACAAAAAGAGCCGCCAGATTATCCGTCGTGCGATTCGGCGCAACCCGGATGCGATTGTAGCCGTTACAGGCTGTTACGCGCAAACTTCTCCAGCAGAGATTTTGGACATCCCTGGTGTGGATCTTGTTATCGGTACACAGGATCGGGACAAAATCTTGCCATATGTCAATGAAATTCAGGAATCTCGTCAGCCCGTCAATGCTGTGCGCAACATCATGAAAACGCGGGTGTTTGAGGAGATGGACGTACCGGATTTTGCCGATCGTACCCGTGCATTTCTGAAAATTCAGGATGGCTGCAATAACTTCTGTACGTTCTGCATTATTCCGTGGTCACGTGGACTTTCCCGTAGCCGGGAAGCAAATAGCATCATTCAACAGGCACATCAACTCGTGCATGCCGGATACAAGGAAATTGTCCTGACAGGCATTCATACTGGTGGATACGGGGATGACATGGAGAATTACGATCTGACGGATCTACTATGGGACTTGGACAAAGTGGAAGGTCTGGAGCGTATTCGGATCAGCTCGATCGAAGCCAGCCAGATTGATGATCGGATGCTGGATGTGATCAAACGTTCAGACAAACTTGTGCGCCACTTCCACATTCCGCTGCAAGCGGGTGATGATACCGTACTGAAACGTATGCGCCGTAAATATACGACCGAAGAGTTTTATAATAAAATGCTTCGCATTCGGGAAGCGATGCCGGATGTAGCGATTACAACCGACGTTATTGTTGGGTTCCCGGGTGAGACGGATGAGATGTTCCGTAACGGCTACGAGCTGATGAAGAAAATCGGTTTTTCCGAAATGCACGTATTCCCATATTCCAAGCGGACCGGAACACCGGCAGCGCGTATGGAGGATCAAGTGGATGAGGAAGTTAAAAATGCACGCGTGCATGAACTGATTGATCTATCCGAGCAAATGCAACTGGCATACGCCAAACAGTTTGTGGGGCAAGTACTGGATGTCATTCCTGAAGGTGAAGCCAAGGGCCGTGAAGGCAGTGGTAAACTGCACGGTTACAGTGACAATTACATTCAGCTGGTCTTTGATGGTTCCATGGATATGGTCGGCAAAGTATGCCGTGTCAAAGTGACCGAGGCGGGTGTGAATGAAAGCCAGGCTACGCTGGTTCGTGTGTTGGAAGAAAATCTCAAGTCCGCAGCGATTTAATCGAGGCGTCAGAAACAAGGATTTCATTTCCTTGGGGAGCGTACCCGTGGAGATGAGGTCCTTCTTTTTCCAAAAAAAATGAAGACAATTCCGTAATGGGGGAGAGCAACATGAATAGAAAAGAAATTTCAGCAGGCGGAGTCGTCTACCGCACGGGAGAAGACGGAAAGCTTCAAATTCAACTGATTGTAGATCGCTACGGCAAAACGACTCTCGCCAAGGGCAAAATGGAAGATGGAGAAACGGTGGAACAGACTGCACTACGTGAGATTCTGGAAGAGACAGGCATGGTTGGCCGAATAGTAGAACCCGTCGATATCATCGCCTATACGTATCAGCATGCAGAGTTTGGTCCAGTGGACAAGGAAGTTCATTATTATCTCGTTGAAGCGGAAAGTGGCGACCTGCAGCCTCAGATTGAAGAAATCAAAGGTGTGGATTGGTACACTCCAGAAGAAGCTTGGTCCAGACAGCAGCAAAGTGGATACGATAATAACGATGACATTTTACGTGTGGCACTGAGCAAATTAGGCATTAACGTATAGCTATTTTCTATTGAGTGACGTATCGCTACTGTTTGTTGAGAGCGTTTTGAGCATCAGGCCACGGGTGACTTCGCCACTGGGGTGGAGACCGGTGGTTTTTTGTGCCAAATCGGCAAGTAACAGAACGGCAAGGCAAGCAGTGAACTGGTGACGTTAAAAAGGGTCTGGGCGTGCGCAATCTGCGCCCCGTTATCCGCTGATAGCCAGGCCGAAGCTGCATGCAGCTGGCCGATCAGCGGCATAAATAGCAGCGCCCCCGCTATGTTTAATACGACATGGGAGGCTGCGACAAATTTGCCTGCGGATGCTCCGCCAGCGGCTGCAATCACGGCAGTGATACAGGTCCCCACGTTCGACCCGATCACAATGGCGATGCCGATCTCCACAGGCAGCACGCCTGTGGCTGCAAGCGTAATGGCCATGCTAATGACGGCTGCGCTGCTATGAATGAGCGCCGTCAGACAGGCACCAGCCAGAAATCCCCACCACAAGCTGTCGGCTGAGCGATCCAGAAACCACTGGAATACACCCATACTTCGCAGGGGTACAGCAATGGATTGCATCACTTGGATGCCTGTCATGACTAAGGCAAATCCGGCTGACGCGAGAAAGCTGTATTGTATGGTAAAGAGCGTCCGGCGTGTGCGTTCAGGAGCGAACTGATTTCGTTCACCAAGCACAACAAAGACGGCCCAGCCTGTCAGAGACAAGGCAAGCAGAGGCAGGGAAACCCGCCCAATCTGCAGACCGACCAACTCGGTGGTCAGGCACGTCCCGATGTTGGTGCCAAGAATAATGCCAAGTGTGCGTCCGTAGGTAATTAATCTGGCGTTCGCCAGTCCAATGGTTAGTACGGTGACGGCAGTACTGCTTTGCAGCAGGGCTGTAGCGCCCGCGCTAAAAGCCATGCCTTTCCAGGGAGCAGAGGTAGCCCGGCTCAGCCATCCAGCCAGCATGGGCCCGGCCATCCGCTGTAAGGCTGTTTCCATCAGCTTCATCCCGCCAAAAAAGATAAGAAGCCCATACAGTAGGGGCAGCACAACATCTCTAAACATGAGTTAACATCATTCCTTCCGTGCATATCCTTATTCTCATCCTATGAGTAAGTAAGGACAACCATGACAGGCTAACGGAATTCTGGAATCAATAGGGATCGAAAGATACGGAGACTCTGCAAACGTAGCGAAGGGGATGGAATTGGAACTGAAGAAGCGAAGCGCTCGCCTTTGTCTCCGGATTTTCCCTTTTGAGAAAGGGAAGCAGAAAAGTCTGGAATCAATAGCGATCGAAAGTCCGATTCATCCCCGAA
>NZ_JAAIFP010000044.1:0-11906 GCF_010747435.1 Paenibacillus sp. ALJ109b | reverse complement strand
AGGGCTTATCCAAGATATGCAGGTTGTAAATCGCACATTTCGTTTCGGATCTAGTTTTCAGAGAACAAACTCTGAAATGAAAATCGGTACATCACAGAATGTGTGTATGATTTTCAGTTCTACAATGATTTCAAGAAGCTATGCTTCGACAAATCGCGTTTGGTGGCGATGGCGGAGGGGTTCCACACGTACCCATCCCGAACACGACCGTTAAGCCCTCTAGCGCCGATGGTACTTGGACCGCAGGGTCCTGGGAGAGTAGGACGCCGCCAAGCAAAGAACCACTGCTGATGTTATTCGGCGGTGGTTTTTATTTGTCTAATATTATATTTCTAATATAAACCGTAACAGCCCAGAGGATCCAGGGCTGTTTTTTTATTTCAATTTATGTGATGTACTAAAACTTTTCAGGTTATTCATTTCTTTATAGTCAGTTTAATTTAAGCAGACTGTCTGTCTATTTATCCATTTGGTTGCATGCATCCCCTAGACTTAAAAGGGAGTTCTCCAATGCATGCTGGGTTTCTGAATCAATGATGACTCCTTGTTTATTCATCTTCAATGTAATATGAGGAATGGTTAGAGAAGCCTCATGTAAGACTTGGGCATTAATCATGTTTAACGTCAGCAATAGTGAAGCATGGGCTTTGTCACCGCCCAAGGGGCTAGGAGAAGCAGCGATGGCAACGGTGGGTTTATTAAGCCATTCTCCAGAAGATACAATCCAATCTAATACGTTTTTTAAGACTCCAGGAACTCCGTTCCCATACTCCGGTGTGCAAATCAGAACTCCATCAGAATTCTTCAGTTGGGCTCTCAAATTCTGCACGGATACTGGACCCTCTTCGACATCGAGGTCAGGGTTAAAATGCGGTAGATCATTTAATCCACCATATACTCTAAACTTAAGGTTAGGAAGAGCCAGCTTAATTATGGCATGCATTAGTAACGTATTGGAGGACTTATTGCGCAGACTGCCGGAAATCGCAAGGATATTATATTCTTTTTTCATAGGTATACATCATCTCTATTCTTTAGTAATGTAAGGCAATATTTTTATTTTCCTCCAGTTGGAATGGACTGTCTATAGAAAACGCATTTAATTAAGGCATTCTTCATGTTACTCAGAGGACATCCACAATTCTTCATCAAAAATGCATGCGATAGCTTGCATGACTCTGGGTAATAGGATGAAGAGAGCGCTTAAAATAAACAACTGAGGAATGAATCATAATAAATATTTTTAAAAATTAGTACCAAGTACTAATACTTAGTGCTATAATGGTAAAAAACAAACGAGGTGACTACCGGTATGAATCAATCAATGTCAACCATTACCGCAATGGGTACGTATGTACCGGATCGAATATTAAGTAATGCTGATTTAGAGAAGCTGGTCGACACGAGTGATGAATGGATTGTACAGCGCACAGGGATGAGAGAACGGCGCATAGCAGCTGAGGATCAATTTGTATCTGATCTGGCTACCAAGGCTGTAGAAGATATGATGCGTCGCTATAATGTTAGCGTAGAAGATGTGGATATGATTTTGGTTGCTACCAGCACACCTGAATATTCATTCCCGAGCACAGCATCCAGAGTGCAGGCGAATCTCAAGATTCCACATACGGGAGTGCTTGATTTGAATGCGGCATGTGCGGGGTTTACGTATGGATTACAGCTGGCTGACAGTCTGGTAACCAGTGGCATGTATCATAAAGTGTTGGTTATTGGAGCAGAGACGTTGTCCAAGATTACCGATTATACAGACCGTACGACATGTGTATTGTTTGGCGATGGGGCAGGAGCGTTTTTGGTAGAAAGAGCTGCTGGAAAAGGTGACTTTATGGCAGCCATCTCAGGTACGAGTGGAGAAGGCGGTATTCATCTTTATAAGACGGGTCTATCTTCGAAGATGAATGGTGTACCTCTGCAGGGTGAGGGATGCCTTGTTCAGAATGGCAGAGAGATCTATAAGTGGGCAGTACGCACGATTCCAGAACAATTGAGTGGGCTTATAGCCAAAGCAGAGATGAAGCCGGAAGAGATTGATTGGTTTGTACCCCATAGTGCAAATCTAAGAATGATTGAAGCGGTTTGTGAACGCGGTCCTGTTCCGCTGGAACGCACTTTAACAAGTGTGGAGTACCGAGGAAACTCCTCCGCGGCTTCCATTCCGCTCGCTTTACAGCTTGCAGTAGACGAAGGGAAATTAAAGAGTGGGCATCAAATAGCTCTGTTTGGTTTTGGAGGCGGACTGACCTACGCAGGTCTTGTGCTTAGATGGAGCGTACCGGATACCAATTAAAGAAACAGATATAACTCTTTTCATACATGAATTGAGATAACACAAAAAAAGAACACCCTTTCCATGAACGCATGAAAAGGGTGTTCTTTTTTTGTGTAGCAGAATGATTAAAGATAAGGTTATCTAGATCGATAGCGATTTGGCTTTGTATCTGATACCGTCAATCCCTACGAAGCAGACAATTAGCATAAATGTTTGCGTTATTTTAATCGTAGTTTAATTAATCTGATGAACGATTTATGGCGTGAGCTTTGGTGCTTGGCGGTGATGAGTCCCTTGCTCATAGCTGTAAGCCAGCTTGAACAAGGTTCCTTCATCAAAGGCGCGGCCCAGGAATTCCATCCCTACTGGTAGACCTTCAGTTGTAAATCCAGCAGGTACGGTAATTGCCGGGAAGCCAGAGAATGGACTCAAGCGGTTGTTACCGCCGGAGTTTTGTCCTTCGCCAATAACACCAGCGGCTTGCGTGGACGTAGGATAGATGATGGCATCCAGGTTGTTGTCCGCCATAACTTTCAGCAAAGACTCACGCGTGATTTGGGTACGTTTCAGTACAATGTCCTTATATTCGGCAGTCTCCAACGTTTCCCGTGCATCACGAGTCTTCATCGACTGTTCTTGTGACTTGTCGAACTGTCCGGAAGCAATAATTTCGGACAAGCTGTGATAAGGGGCTTCGTCACCAAGAGACTCCAGATAGTCATTAAGTTGGAATTTGAACTCGTATCCACTCAAGCTTGGGTATTTGTTGATTTCAGCCAGGTTCGGAATGCTGATCGGGACTGCCGTAGCTCCCAGCGTTTTGAGTTCTTCTACAGCGTTGTTAATCACGTCAGCGACGGCTTTTTCCTCAGCTTTGGTACTTGGGATAAGTTCGGTGGCTACACCGATCCGTGCTCCTTTCAGTCCGTTTACATCCAGGAAGTCTGTATAGCTGGAAGGGATTTTGCCTACAGCATAAGCTGTAGCGACATCGTTTTTGTCATAGCCGGCTGTAGCATCCAGCATGATTGCGGCATCACTTACGGTACGAGCCATAGGGCCACCGACATCCTGTGTCAATGCGAGAGGGATGATTCCTTCACGGCTGGACAATCCGATTGTTGGACGAATACCGACAAGGCTGTTGAAGCTGGAAGGGATACGGATCGATCCGCCCGTGTCAGTACCCATACCCGCAGCTGCAAAGTTTGAGGCAATGGCAGCACCCGTACCACCACTCGATCCGCCTGGATAGTGATCCAGCGCATAGGGATTCAGTGTTTGTCCACCCAGCGAGCTGGATGTGGTAATGCCGAATGCGAATTCATGCAGATTGGTTTTGCCCAAAATAATGGCCCCGGCTGCTTTGAGTTTCTTCACTTGTTCAGCATCGTGAGCAGGTATGGAATCTTTCAGACAGATACAGCCTGCGGTTGTAGGCATATCGTTGGTATCGAAGTTATCTTTAACTAAAACCGGAATACCATGTAAAGGTCCGCGTGGGCCCTGAGCTGCACGTTCTTCATCCAACGTTTCAGCGATTTTGAGAGCATCCGGGTTCAATGTCAGGACTGCATTGATGCTCACACTCTGATCATCGTATTTTTCAATGCGATCCAGGTACTTCTGCACAAGTTCTTTGGATGTCAGTTTTCCTTGCGTCATGGCAGCCTGGAGATCCGTTATGGTAGCTTCCTCCAGAACAAATGGTTTTATGTAGTTATAAATGCGGTCCTTCAATATGGAGACATCATTTTGGGTAAGTACTGCATTAGGAAGGAAAAGGGCGTCGGTATAACCTTTCATCAAACCCGCTGTGTTCAGCGCACCAACGGCACCGGCAAAGCTCGCCTGATCTGGAACGTCCTTGAACGATTCTGGAGTGGACTCTAGCTTCAGCCAGGTTTGCAAAGCTAAAGCAGCATCTTTACGCTGTACTGTTGTGCCGGAAAGTTTGTCTATGGAAAAAGGAACACCTGCAAGTGTAGCCACTTCTTCCATGGCTTGAATAAATGCTGCTGCTGTGACAGGTGCCTTACCAGCGGATACGGCTGCAACCGTAGTTTTGCTAGAAGGCGTTGCCGTTGCAGCTGACGCTGAGGGAACCGTTCCTCCCCATGCTGTGGCAACAACTGCTCCGGCCAGTAACAAGGCCCCACTTTTTTTCAATACAGATCCATGATAAGTCATGCATCCACGCTCCCTTCCTGTGTATCAATGATGTGTGTTAGCGAATCTGATATAGTTGCTTTTGTCACATTCTAAATAGATGTAAGGTATTCTTACAACACTCATATTTATCCAAAAAAACGTATACATACTGCATTATCGCTAGAGATCCTATCAAATGCTCCTAATTCCATTCACAGAAGGAAATTGTCGAAGAATATTGTGTTAGCTAATGTAACATATAAGTCGCAATATAGACATTTCATGAGGGACATCGTTATTTGTGAAGCCAAAGCAAACCCATACCATGAAATGATATAATGAAAAGATAGAAGTAGAAGAATTCTCTTAATCAAACAATAGAAGCATGAAGTCATAGGTTTTATTAAAGAAAGGAAGAGATGGAGTGAAAACATTAGTACTCGCAGAAAAACCATCTGTGGCACGCGAAATAGCCAGAGTGATGGGAGCGCGTGATAAACATAAAAGTTATATGGAAGGCCCGAAATATATCGTGACCTGGGCGCTTGGACATCTTGTCGGGTTGGCTGAACCAGAGGACTATGACAAAAAGTATGCAACTTGGAATCTGGAGGATTTGCCGATTCTGCCCGATCGGACCAAGCTGAAGGTACTCAAAGAAACAAACCATCAATACAAGGCAGTACAGCAGTTGATGAAACGTCAGGATGTTGGTGAATTGGTCATTGCAACGGATGCCGCACGTGAGGGTGAATTGCTGGCTCGTTGGATTATGCAGATGGCGCAGTGGAAAAAGCCGTTCAAGCGGCTGTGGATATCCTCCCAGACGGACAAGGCAATCAAGGATGGATTTGCATCACTCAAGCCAGGCAGCCAGTTTGATCGTCTTTATGAATCGGCACGTTGCCGGGCAGAAGCAGATTGGATGATCGGTCTTAACGTGACACGTGCATTGACGGTTCGATTTAATGCACAATTGTCAGCTGGACGGGTACAGACCCCTACACTTGGCATGATTATGGACAGGGAAAATGAGATCAATGGTTTCCGTTCGCAGGAGTATGAGACGTTAACGGCCGATCTGGGAGGTTTTCAGGCGGTATGGCGCGCTGCTGGTGGCGATTCACGCATCTTCGATCCGCAAGAGACACAAGAATTGAAGAAACGTATAGAGGGTCGTAAGGGTACAATTGCCCAAGTGAAAAAAAGTGAAAAGGTTGAGCCGCATCCACTGGCCTATGACCTGACAGAATTACAACGGGATGCCAACCGGAAATACGGTTTTTCCGCCAAGCAAACCTCGAATGTGCTGCAGCGCCTTTATGAACAGCACAAGCTGGTAACCTACCCACGTACAGACAGCCGTTACCTGACATCGGATATGACGGGAACGCTGAAAGAACGACTGGATAGTGTTGCGATTGGCCCCTATGCGTCTCTGGCTCGTCCGTTATTGCGTAAAAATCTGAATATCACCAAACGTATCGTGGATGACAACAAGGTAACCGATCACCACGCGATCATTCCAACAGAACAGACGGTTCTCCTCAATCAGCTGAATCCAGAGGAACGTAAGTTATACGATCTGATCGTACGCCGTTTTATCAGCTTGTTCTATCCGGCTGCGAAATACGATTCTGTTGCGATCACTGTTCAGGTGGGCAACGATTCCTTTCATGTGAAAGGTACAACGGTGAAAGAAAGCGGCTGGAGGGAAGTGTACGGCGGAGATTACAGCAATGAGGATGATGATCGTGCTGACGATTCTTCAGACCATGAGCGTGCGCTTTTGCCAGACGTGCAGCAAGGTCAGTCCGTGACGGTTCAACGTTGTCATATCAAAAGTGGACGGACGATGCCGCCCAAACGGTATACCGAGGCAGCTTTGCTTTCCCAGATGGAGAAGTATGGACTGGGTACTCCGGCTACACGTGCGGATATTATCGAGAAGCTGGTAAGTTCCGACACCATCGATCGTCAAGGAAACAGCATGCATCCAACGGGAAAAGGGAAGCAGTTAATTGAACTGGCTGCTCCTCAGCTGCGTACACCGGATTTAACAGCCCGCTGGGAAGCTGAACTGGAGCATATTGCTCGTGGGCAAGGGAAGCCAGAGCCTTTCCTGGAGAGCATTCGTTCAATGGCGAAAGAGCTTGTATCTACGGTAAAAGGAAGCAAAGCGGAGTATAAGCCGCATAATGTATCTAATAGTCACTGCCCGGATTGTAATGCGCGCTTGTTGGAGAAAAAGGGCAAACGTGGCAAGTTCCTCGTGTGTCCAACAGAGGATTGCGGATATCGTCGTTCGGCAGAGAAACGATTATCCAATCGTCGGTGTGCACAGTGTCACAAAAAGATGGAAATTAAAGAGGGTAAGGCAGGTTTGTACGTGCAATGCCTGCCTTGCGGCATAACGGAAACATTGGATAAAGACAAACAGCATGTGAACAAACGTGATCAGCAAAAGCTGGTCAAACAATATGCAAAGCAGGAGTCGATCGGTTCCAATCTGGGAGAACTGTTGAAGGCAGCCATGGAGAAAAAGGGAGAGTAAGACTGTCGTATAAGATTCTCCTTTTTCAGGCAACGTAAGCCTAGGAGGTGATACGCAGATGCCACATAACAAACCAGAAAAGATTCATAATCAGCAGAACAAAGACAGTATCCGGGAAGAGAGTATCTCTGTACGTCCCGAAAAGGCAGCAAAAAGAGCGCCAAACCTGAATGGTATTCCTAAACAGGAGTCATAGGTTAGGTATTCGGGATTCATTGCTTCTAAATATCTTTGCGGTTCCCTTCCCGCGTTGATCATGTTCCTTCAGAGGACTATAATGGAGGTACAGGGAGATGTCCCGGGACAGGGGGACCGCTAGAATTATATGCAAACCGGATTGATACTGTGGTTTTTATTTATCAATGTCGTAGGTTACCTGGTCATGTCGGAAGACAAGAAACGTGCGCAGCGCCGTCGAGACCGTACACCCGAACGAACGCTGTTCCTGCTGGCCTTTATTGGTGGGGCATTGGGGGTATGGATTGCAATGTATCGTAAACGTCACAAAACCAAACATCCCAGTTTTACGATCGGCATTCCGTTGTTGTTATTCCTGAATGCAGTAATCTATGGGTATTTCCTGCAATAAGGTATGTATTGAACGATTGGGATCTGTTGTACTCCAGGTGAGTGGCTAGAATGATTATGTAAAATGTTTCTTATAAATGGTTCATTTTGACCTGGGGATGTTTAAGGAGTTACATGGTTCTTGTATTTTATGTCAGACCGAAGCTGGCTTCGAATGTTCTACATATAAAGGAAGGGACGGGATTTACATGTTATTCTCCAAAATACTAGTAGCATATGATGGTTCGAAAGCTTCAAATAAAGCACTTGATCGTGCGATTGAGTTGGCCAAAGTTTCTCCGGGTGCTGTCTTGGATGTTATCCATGCCTTTGACTTTCCACGTGTATTCATCGGGGAAGGATTGGCACCTTTGCCACCTTCTTTGAATAATGACTACTATAATCTGGCGGTGCAAACAACGGATGAAGCGAAAGAGCGAATTCAGGCTGCAGGCGTTACAGCGAACGTGGATCTGATTCAAGGAGCTGCTGCCGAGGTCCTTCTCGATTATGCCAAAGAGAACGGATCGGATATCATCATTATTGGTAGTCGTGGTCTTGGTGGAATTCGGGAATTTGTCTTGGGCAGCGTTAGTCATAACGTAGTGCAGCATGCTCAGGTTCCGGTACTTATCGTGAAATAATTATAGAATGTGTGTACACACATAATAGAGAAAAGCCGGCTGTCTTCGATAGGTTGAAGAGGGGTCGGCTTTCTTTTTTGGAATAAAAGGGATGCAGTATCTCTGAATGATCGGTTATTTCCGAACATTATATTTGTCAATATGTTAAATGTTCGTCTTTAAGTTGACATTAGCTGTAGGGGATTGTTAGAATGTTAGATGTGTCGATCAGTTATATATAAGGTCGAGTAGGTTCGAAAGATGTGGAATTTTCAATATTAATGAATTTATTTGTGGAAATAGATATTTGCTCGTATAACGCCGGGAATAGGGCCCGGAAGTATCTACCCGGGAACCGTAAATTTCCGGACTACGAGGAGATACGGCTGAGAGACGCATGAAATCAGATGCGGACAGCAAGCCTGCCTTTGGCATGCCCAAATGCGGGATACGTATTTCTTGGAGTCCGGTGTCCGGAGAAAATGTGATGTTTTCGCGGGTAGCGGATTTTTTCATTTCACAATAAACGAGAAGCAACAGGATGAAACCAAAACGCTCAGACGGGAGTTGGATGTATTCATGTCAGTACAGGTGGCTGTGATTATGGGCAGTAAGTCGGATTGGGAAACGATGAAGTATGCTTGTGAGGTGCTGGACGAGCTGGAGATTGGGTATGAAAAAAAGGTCGTATCCGCGCATCGCACACCAGATTTGATGTTTGAATATGCGGAGCAAGCGATTGGCCGTGGATTCAAGGTTATCATTGCAGGTGCGGGCGGGGCGGCACATCTGCCTGGTATGGTCGCTTCCAAAACGATGCTTCCGGTCATTGGGGTTCCCGTACAATCCAAGGCGCTAAATGGTCTCGATTCCTTGCTGTCCATTGTTCAGATGCCTGGTGGCATTCCCGTCGCAACGGTAGCGATTGGCAAGGCTGGTGCAACGAATGCCGGATTGCTTGCGGCTCAGATCATCGGTGCTTTTGACCAGGATGTCCAACGTCGCAGCGAAGCCCGCAGAGAGCGAATCAAACAAGAAGTGCTCGAAAGCAGTGACGAAATATGACTAGTACCAAAATTCAACCCGGATCATCAGGCGAAGCAGAACGTGTCTTGCTCCCAGGAAAAACAACCATCGGTGTTCTTGGAGGCGGGCAGCTTGGACGGATGCTGACACTTGCCGGAACAGCGATGGGGTATCGTTTCGTAACACTTGATCCGGCAGTAGATGCTCCTTGTGGACAAATTGCCGATCAGATTGAAGCGGGATATGACGATGAAAAGGCTGCACTCGAACTGGCTCGGCAGTGTGATGTAATCACCTATGAGTTCGAGAATGTAGATGCAGATGTTGCTTCTCTCCTAGAACGGGAATCCTATGTACCGCAAGGAAGTGCGTTATTATACACAACCCAGCATCGTTTACGTGAAAAACGAGCCATTGAGGCGGCTGGTGTACGTGTAGCCCCTTATCGGGAAATTACAAGCAAGGACACAATGAAGGCAGCCGTGAGCGAACTTGGAGTTCCTTGTGTACTGAAGACGGTGACCGGCGGATACGACGGCAAGGGGCAACGGGTTATTCGCGAAACCAATCAGGCGTTAGCTGCTTATGAAGAACTCGCGGCTACCGGTGCGGAACTGGTATTGGAGCAATTTATCAAGTTTGACTGCGAGATTTCAGTCGTTGTTGCACGCAGCACGAATGGAGAAATTAAGACGTTCCCGCCTGCGGAGAACATTCATGTGAACAACATTTTGCATGCTTCGATTGTACCCGCAAGAGTAGCGACCGAAATACAGATTGAAGCGCAGAAGTTGGCGGCAGCAGTGGCTCAATCCATACAAGCAGTAGGATTGCTGGCAGTGGAGTTGTTTGTTGCGGCAGATGGAAGACTGTACGTGAATGAGCTGGCCCCTAGGCCGCATAATTCCGGCCACTATACGATGGAAGCCTGTGCCACATCACAATTTGAACAGCATATTCGTGCGATTTGCGGATTGCCGCTTGGAGATACTTCATTATTGAGCCCTGTTGTTATGGTCAATGTGCTTGGAGAACATCTGGAAGGTATAATTGCCAGAACGGGTCAGGCTGACGCGGAAGCGTTGGAACTCGGTGTGATTCCTAAGCTTCATATATATGGTAAAACCGAAGCGAAGATAGGACGGAAAATGGGGCATGTCAATCTGCTCTGTCAGGATGTCGAAGAAGGATTACAATGGATTGAACAAACTAATCTTTGGAGGAATACAAATTTATGATCGAACGTTATAGCAGACCCGAAATGAGAGCCATCTGGACGGAGGAGAACAAATTCAAGTCATGGCTGGAAGTTGAAATTTGTGCATGTGAAGCTTGGGCAGAGCTTGGAGTCATTCCTAAGGAAGAAGCAGCATTGCTTCGTCAGAACGCTTCCTTTGACATCGACCGCATTTACGAGATTGAACAGGAAACACGTCATGACGTTATTGCCTTCACACGTACGGTATCTGAAAGTCTGGGAGCAGAGCGGAAATGGGTGCACTACGGACTGACTTCCACGGATGTCGTTGATACGGCTCTTGGATATGTACTTCGTCAGGCAAACGAAATCTTGGAACGTGATATCGTGAACTTTATCGAAATTTTACGTGAAAAAGCGAAGACCTATCAGCACACGCCAATGATGGGACGTACACATGGGGTGCATGCGGAGCCAACGACATTTGGTCTGAAAATGGCACTCTGGCATGAAGAAATGAAACGGAATCTGGAGCGTTTCCGCCACGCGGCAGACAACGTACAATACGGTAAAATCTCTGGAGCAGTTGGGACTTACGCGAACATCGATCCATTTGTTGAAGAGTTTGTCTGCGAGAAGCTGGGTACAAAGCCTGCACCAATCTCGACTCAAACGCTGCAACGTGACCGTCATGCAGAATACATGGCTACACTGGCATTGATCGCAACATCTTTGGACAAGTTCGCTACAGAAGTACGTGCGCTGCAAAAGAGCGAGTTCCGTGAAGTGGAAGAAGCATTTGCGAAAGGTCAAAAAGGATCTTCTGCAATGCCGCACAAACGTAACCCAATCGGCAGTGAGAACATCTCCGGTCTGTCCCGCGTTATTCGCGGACATATGGTATCGGCATACGAGAACGTGACACTTTGGCATGAGCGTGATATCTCGCACTCTTCCGTAGAACGTATCATTCTGCCGGATGCAACGATGCTGCTGAACTACATGCTGAACCGTTTTGGTAACATCGTGAAGAACCTGACGGTATTCCCTGAAAATATGAAACGCAATATGGAGCGTACCTTCGGCGTGCCATTCTCCGGTCGAGTGATGACCAAGTTGATCGACAAAGGTTTCAGCCGAGAGCAAGCGTACGATACCGTTCAACCACGTGCGATGCAAGCATGGGAAGAACAACGCCAGTTCCAGGATATCGTGAAATCTACACCGGAAATCACTGAAGTGCTGAGCGAAGAGGAAATCGCAGATGCGTTCAACCCATCATGGCACCTGAAGCACGTAGACACCATCTTCAAAAAGCTTGGTTTGAACGACTAATATAATACTCTCATAAGGCTAGAGAACTGAATGATGGGTCAGCTGGGAACGCAGAGGACAGAAATAAGCTGAAGAAGCGAAGCGTTCGCCTTTATCACCGGATTTTCACTTTGAAAAAGTGGAATCAAAAAATCTGGGGATAACAGCGATCGGAAGATTGTT
>NZ_JAAIFP010000043.1:0-7962 GCF_010747435.1 Paenibacillus sp. ALJ109b | reverse complement strand
TTCATCGTAACGCGCATTTGGATGAGGGGAAATGGAGGAAGCAACATGAGCACATCAAGCAGACGTTCAAAACAGCGGAAAGCATCGTCATCCGAAACCGTTGTTTTGCATGCAGCTCGAAGCCGGAGTGGTGGGAAGATTAGACGCCAAGGCTCAGGTAAACGGGCAGCCAAGAACGCAAAACTGTATAAGCAGGGCTACCACAAAGGCTATGATGAGGGCGTGCGACAGGGGGAAAGCTCATTCGGGCTCGTATTCGAAGGTGTAAGCATTATTATTCCGACGTACAACCAGCGCGAATATACCCTCCAATGTGTGTCCAGTATTGAAAAGCATACACCGGCCCCCTTTGAAATTATTGTTGTGGATAACGCGTCAAAGGATGGCACGGCGGAAGCCATGCTTCGCAAAGGTGGCATGGTAAGGGTCGCTGCGCTGGATAAGAATCGTGGTTTTGCCGGCGGTGTCAATCATGGACTGATGATGGCGAGGGGTCGACATATCGTGGTGCTAAACAACGATACACTGGTCACCCCGGGCTGGCTGGAAAACATGATGACCTGTCTTGACAATCATCCCGAGATGGGAGTTGTGGGTCCGGTTACGAATTACATTGGTGGAGATCAGCAGATTGAAGTCCCGTACAGGGAAGTGGAGGATATGTGGTCGTTTGCTGCTCGACATAATCGTCCGGATGCCACGAAACATGGGGAGACCGAAAGGCTGGTCGGATTTTGCTGGCTATTCTCACGGGAATTGCTGGAGCGGGTAGGTTATCTTGATGAAGGTTACGCCGTGGGCAATTTTGAAGATGACGACTGGATCATCCGGGCAAAGCTGGCGGGATACAGGCTGGGGGTGGCCGGGGATGCCTTCATACATCACTACGGAAGTGTAAGCATGAAGGCGCTGGGAGAGCAGGATTATGAAGTCGTGCATAAGGATAACGAACAGTTTTATACACAAAAATGGGGAGATCCTCATGCGCTGGTTGCCGATACTTCCCGGCTCTCGCTGCATGCCAAGGTGTCGACCAGTCAGCAGGAAAACAAAAACAAGACGCCCCAGGGTAAGTCAGATCCCCCCGATCTGCGACAGCACATTTCCACCAAGGGCAGCAGCGATGTAACACATAAGCTGAGACGCAGCACGGACTTTTACCCGGAGGGCTGTTACATCTCTGATATCAAGGGCGATGTTTATCGACTGATACGTGGGCAGCGACGCAAGCTAAACATCCCCGTTCCACGCGGCATTTCTCCCGTTCTGGTTGCGAAACCGGATCTGCTCGGGGCACCTGAAGGTGAGCCACTGATATCTGCAGGTGAGGTGCAGGGCTGGCCCCAGGAAAGAAGTCATGTTCATGCTCAACCCGTTCAGAGCAACCGCGATGCACTGGAGGAAGGCATGATTGTTGCCGCGACGAATGAGCGGGATATATGGTACCAGATTAGTGGCAGTAAACGCAGGAGGTTTGCAACCCCTTATGCTGCGGAACGGTGGGGAGTGCAATCCGGGCATATCGTTCATGTATCTGCGAACCAATTGCGTACGATCGAAGAAGACTGGCCCATTATTGCTCCTCCCCAGCTCTTGAACAAAGATTTGTAATGGCCGGGTTCGGCTGCCATGTATATCGGCACGACAGCATGATGCGGAATATGATGTACAGCGTATCGTAACGCTACACATCTTTCCGCATCCGAACTTTACATATATCACGAATCATGAGATGTAACGATTGAAAGATTAGCGATTTACTTTTACACTATGACCAATTCAATTTTCTAAAGCATATTTAAGTATACCGAGATAGGGGGAATACACGATGAAAGACACCATGGCAGTACAAGCCCAAACTATTGCTGGTGAGTTTCTTCAGGAACAAGTGAGATCTTCATACCCGATTATCGGAAAAGGTTTTGTGAATCAGGTGTGCTTGGTTGAGACGGAACGTCATAAAGTCGTGGTCCGCATGAACAACAAGGTTAATTATCCCACCTTTATCAAAGAGAAATGGTGTATTGAGCAGGCAGCCGCAGCGGGTATTCCCGGGCCATCTACATTGTCCGTTGGGGTTAAGGATGAGGTGGCATATATGATTCAAACGTTTGTCGAGGGGGATAACGGATTGGATAGTAAAGTAGCCCCGACTGACATCTGGAGGAAGCTCGGTGAATATGCGAGACGTATACATTCCATTCAAGTGGCCGGTTTTGGCGAGGAGCTGATTGATCCCATTCAGGGTACATTCCATTCTCCGCCTCATCCAGGATCAGATGGCAGCTGGAAAGGATATGTGCAGTATAACATCGATAGTTTGACAGAGCGTGATCCGTTGCTTGAGTTGGGCGTAATCAAGAAGAGGGAATCGGCGATTGTACGACAATGGTTCGAGCAGTTGCAAGATGAAAAGTTCCGATTCGGTTTATGTCATGGTGATATTTCATTAAAAAATACGATGGTTCATCCGACAGGTCAGTTGATACTGCTGGATTGGGGGAGTGCCGAAGTTACTGTTGTGCCCTATGGAGATGTCATCCATCTGATGCAGTGTCAGCTCCGTGGTGAAGGCCCTGACATAGAACAATTGAAAGCGTTCTCGGAAGGATACGGAATGAGTGTGGAGGAGCTGGATCTGGCGAGGCATGTATTGCTGTTAAAAGCCTTTGATACCCTCCGATGGGCTATGGATAAACGGCCGGACCAGGTTAACGATTATGCCGGTTCTGCCAAACAGGTCTTTAACATGGTTAGTGATAGGTTCAGGAATTAGAGAGCTCTTGAAGAGCTCTTTTCAAATTTTAAATTTAATCTTTCTATGTTCTTATAGGTTTATTCTATTGGAAGATCCATTGACGCTTGAAGAGGTGAGGAGTACATTTATAGCCATAATTCTTATTTAACAGATAGGAATTAATGGTCTGGGTGGTGATCCATCCCTGATCTGACAATGAAACAATCAGGAGGTATGCCGATGTCTTCTACATCGAAAAAAGTAGTGCTTTGGAGCAAAACAGGCTGTCATTTCTGCGGGGAGGTAAAGGCATTCCTAACGGCCCGCAACCAGCCTTTTGAGAACATCGAAGTGCAAGGCAACGATGTGCTGAGGGACGTGCTTGAAGCCAAATATGGCATTCGACATGTACCAGTCATTGAGGTGGGTGGAGACGGCAAGTATGAAGCATTGCTGGAGCCTGATTTGGAGAAACTGGCGGAACTTCTCGCCCAGCCCGATGAAGCAGCAGTCTGACCGGACGTGGCGGATCTCTTGATAAAGCAGTTTCCGGCTGCTAAAGGCTGTCATATCAGTGTGCAGCAGTCGGAGACTTTTATAAGCTCTAATCCATCCTCTTATTTAGATATCCAATCCTTATATAGAAAAGTTCTATAAGCAACGCTGTTGACCGATGTGCGGGGCAGTGATAAGATTTGTGAAATTAAAGCTGACCAAACTCATAGGAATAGTTAACTTTTGAATTTTCTTCTTTCGTTATCCGTATCAGATCGGACTTTAGAAATTTCTTGATATATCCTAATCCAAGGAAGGCGGAATGTAATATGACGGCTCAGCGCAGTTTGAAATTTGGAGCGATTGTCCACGGTGTCGGAGGCAGCATGACGACTTGGAGACATCCGGAGATTCAATCGGATGCCAGTGTGAATTTTGAATTTTACAAACGCCAGACGTTGAAGGCAGAAGAAGGCAAATTCGATCTCGTTTTTATCGCTGACGGTCTTTATATTACCGAGAAATCCATACCTCACTTCTTGAATCGATTTGAGCCAATCAGCTTGTTGTCCGCCCTGGCCGCCATTACTTCACGGATTGGTCTGGTTGGAACACTCTCCACCTCCTATAGTGATCCATTCACAGTTGCCAGACAGTTCGGTTCCCTTGATCTGATTAGTAACGGCCGCGCTGGCTGGAATGTGGTTACATCCCCGCTTGAAGGTTCAGCCAAAAACTACAGCAAAAGCAACCATCCTACCCACCCGGAACGTTACCGGATTGCAACCGAATATTTACAGGTGACCAAGGGCTTGTGGGATTCGTGGGAAGACGATGCCTTTGTAAGAGACAAAGAAAGCGGCGTTTTCTTCGATCCATCCAAGCTGCACACACTCAATCATGAAGGAGAGTTCTTCTCCGTACAGGGACCACTTAACATTGCACGTTCAAAGCAGGGGCAGCCGGTTATTTTCCAGGCAGGTTCTTCAGAAGATGGCAAGACCCTTGCTGCCAAAGAAGCGGATGCTGTTTTTACAGGGCATGATTCTATTGAGGATGCTCAGGCCTTCTACAAAGATGTCAAAACCCGCGCAACAACCTACGGACGTTCCACACAGGATATCGTCATTTTGCCAGGGATCAATCCAATCATTGGACGGACAGAAGAAGAAGCAGAACAGAAATATCAGGAGATTGCCAGCCTGGTCACTATCGATAAAGCGCTGGACTACCTGGGACGTTTCTTCGAGCATCATGACTTCTCCCAATATCCGCTGGATGAACCATTCCCTGAATTGAATGGCATTGGAAGCAACAGCTTCCGCAGTGGTACGGACAAAATCAAGCGGGATGCCAAAGAGCAAGGATTGACGCTGCGTGAAGTAGCCCTGCGGGCAGCAACACCGAAAAGCAAATTCCTTGGCACACCGGAGCAGGTGGCTGACAAGATCCAGGAATGGTTCGAAGCCGAAGCGGCGGATGGATTCATTATTCATTCCGAACTGCCAAGTGGATTGGCCGATTTCGTGGAACTGGTTGTTCCGATTCTGCAAGAGCGCGGCATCTATCGCACCGAATACGAGCATGACACATTGCGTGGCAATCTCGGTGTGCAAATTCCCGTGAATCGTTACACGGCTGCCCGGGAGCAAGTTGGAACCGAGGCTTAAGAAACTGGAGAGCTGAAATTCGGCAGCAGTCTCAAAGTTGAGGTAGTCGGGTGAACTATTCGGATTGCATATGCGGAAAGTGCCGAATGATGCTATAAAACCAAGTTAACAGATAGGTTATCTTAATAAAGATCTATAAATCATTAAATCATTAATTCAATGAATCAATGACACCTGTATACACAGAGGGGGAAGCTATATGAACAGGTCTATCTCATGGATGAAATATATGGCATTGGCGGCAGTATTGGTGCTGGTATTATCCGGTTGCGGAGCGGCAGGTAACTCGAACAGTGCAGTTCAGGCTTCCGGTGGGGAGCAGGCGGCTGGGCAAGCAGAAGGTGGGAATCTAACCTACGCACTCGCCACATCGCCGGATACGCTGGACCCGCATCGAAGTGGTCTTGCCGTAACCGTACGTGCGATCCGAACGATCTATGACAATCTGGTGGTACAGCTGCCGGATGGTTCCATCAAACCTTGGCTTGCCAAGGAGTGGAGTGTATCGGAGGATGGCAAAAGTTATACGTTCAAACTGCGTGAAGATGTGAAGTTCCATGATGGCACACCATTTAACGCGGATGCCGTGAAGTTCAATCTGGATCGGGTGATCGATCCGGCCACCAAAGCCGCCAATTCCCTTGCCCTGATTAGACCTTATAGCTCCTCGGAAGTTATTGATGAATACACCATCAAGGTGAATCTGGAACAACCTTCGCAAGCCTTTCTCGGCAACTTGAGTCAGGCCCTGCTGGGGATCGTATCTCCTACAGCCGCCAAAAAGTATGGAGATCAACTGGGTAAAAATCCGGTAGGGACCGGTCCGTATACCTTTGTGAAATGGGATGAAAATGCGGATATCGTTGTCGCCAAAAACAAGGATTACAACTGGGCTCCCGCAACCGTTGAAAATGAAGGTGCCCCTCATATTGATACGATTACGTTCAAAATTGTACCGGAAGAAGCAACGCGCATCGGCAGTGTACAGAGTAAGCAGGTGCTTGCCGCCGAGACCGTTCCGCCGCAAAATATTGCAGCCCTGAAGAACGATCCGAACCAGCAGTTGCTGCAGGCCAATACCGTTGGTTTGCCATATACCCTCTTCTTCAATCTGCGCAAAGCGCCTTGGGATGATGTGAAAGTCAGACAGGCGGTGCAATCTGCAGTTGATGTGGAATCCATCGTGAAGACACTGTATCTGGGCAACTACGAACGCGCGTGGTCTGCACTGTCTCCGGGAATCCTCGGTTATAATGCTTCTCTGGAAGGAAGTATCAATCCGGATATCAACAAGGCCAATCAGCTGCTTGATGAGCAAGGTTGGGTCAAGGGAGCAGACGGCATTCGTGAAAAAGATGGTAAGAAGCTGACTCTGCATTATGTGGACGGTTCGCCGAATCGGGAGAAACGTAACGACATTGCAGCGATTATTCAGCAGCAGCTCAAGCAGGTCGGCATAGCAGTTGAAGTTGAAATTACGAAGGACGTTGCTACGGTCATCTATCAGAACTGGGATTATGATCTCTATGGCAACAGCCAGGTCAATTCTGATCCGAATGCGCTCTATGCCTTCTATCATACGAGTGCAGAAGGTGAACGTCCGACATTATCCGGTTTATCCGATCCGAAGATCGATAAACTGCTCGAACAGGGAGCGGTGGAGACTGATCCGGATAAACGCGTGGATATCTATAATCAGATTCAACAATATCTGATCGAGCAGGCTGTAATTCTACCGATCTATGTGTTCCCTTATACGGTGGCTGCATCCAAGTCGGTGCAGGGTATCAAGTTTGATTCACTCGGGTATCCGTTGTTCAATGATGTTCGGATTCAGCCATAAAACGTACCGTCAATTATGCAGACTGGAAGGAGACGACCCGGTATGGTTCAAACGATACTGACAAGACTTGCTACATCGCTTCTGGTTATTTTGGGAGCTTCGGTGTTGGTGTACTGCATCATGTATCTGCTGCCGGGTGATCCGGTCCTGCTTATGCTGGACCCGTCATCGGCAACACCGGAGATGATTCAGAACCTGCGGGTTCAGCTGGGTCTGGATCAGCCGTTTTACATCCAGTTTGCCAACTATTTCGGAGACATGCTGCGTGGGGATTTCGGCAAATCAATGATTAATTCCGACCCGGTGCTGCCCAAAATATTGGAACATTTCCCCGCCACACTGGCGTTGACCGCGCTCAGCTCAATCATTGCGATAACCATTGGCATTACGCTCGGCGTACTGTCTGCCATTCATCGTAATGGCGTGATTGATTTTATCGCCCGGCTTGTTGGATTGTTTGGCATCTCCATGCCGACCTTCTGGACCGGCATTCTGTTGATCCTGTTGTTCTCGGTTCAGCTCGGCTGGTTCCCGGCGATGGGCTCCGACGGATTCAGTTCATTGGTGCTTCCTGCTGCAACACTGGGCCTCGTCGGTGCGGGTTTCATCGTACGTATGGTGCGTAACAGCATGCTGGAAGTGGTGAACGAACCTTTTATCGTGGCATTACGAGCAAAAGGTCTTTCACAGCGGACCATCATGTACGGTCATGCGCTGCGTAATGCACTGATTCCTGCGGTGACGGTCATCGGCATGTTGATTGGTGATTTGCTTGCAGGAACCGTCGTGGTGGAGACGGTCTTCTCCAGACAAGGCATCGGCAGAATCATCGCGGATGCATTGATGGCCAAAGACCTGCCTGTTGTGCAGGGCGTAGTCTTTTTCACAGCAATTATCTATGTCGTGTTGAATTTACTGGTGGATATCTCTTATGCGTACATTGATCCCAGAGTTAGGCGTGCAGTCCGAACGTGAGGACGGATGGAACAGTCTGAAACATCTGAACGCGTAGTGAGAAAGGAGGAGTCTTATGAGCATGAAACCATTGGTGGGTGATGAAAAAGGTTGGACGGCCAGAACAGGGCGTTTACGCCTCTGGAGTCGCCGTCCCCTGCGTCACCGCGTCTCATTCGCGGTATCCCGTTTATTCTTTTATGCAGCTTTGCTGGTCGTGGTGTTTACCGTCACTTGTGCAATCGTGCCGGGATGGATTGCTC
>NZ_JAAIFP010000042.1:0-81010 GCF_010747435.1 Paenibacillus sp. ALJ109b | reverse complement strand
GGGGATAACAGCGATCGGAAGGTTGTTCTGCCATCGTAATGGTCTGTGTAATATGACGGTTTGACTTGTTCAAACTTAAATTAACTCATCGTCTTATATCACCTACTTTTCAACCATATCAGGAGGGATTTTTTGTGATTTCAGTAAACGATTTTAAAACAGGCTTGACCGTACAAGTTGACAACGACATCTATACCGTACTTGACTTCCAACATGTTAAACCAGGTAAAGGCGCTGCCTTCGTACGTTCCAAACTGAAAAACTTGCGCAATGGTAACACCGTTGAGAAAACATTCCGTGCAGGTGAAACCATTGGCCGTGCCATCATTGAAAACCGTGGCGTATCCTACTTGTATGCAAGTGGTACAGAGCACACGTTCATGGACAACGAAACATATGATCAGTTCACACTGACAAGCGACCAATTGGAATGGGAATTGAACTTCCTCAAAGAAAACATGAACGTAAAAATCGTTAGCTACCAAGGTGAAATCCTCGGAATTGACTTGCCTACAAGCGTAGAGTTGAAAGTTATCGAGACAGAGCCAAGCGTAAAAGGTAACACAGCACAAGGCGCTACAAAAAATGCTAAAGTTGAAACAGGCTTGAATGTACAAGTGCCATTGTTCATCAACGAAGGCGATGTCCTGCTGATCGATACTCGTGAAGGTAAATACTCTTCCCGCGCGTAACGTTCACATGGTGTAAGCTAAATAAAGCGTTAATTCAACCCTTTGCCGTTTCTCTGGCAAAGGGTTTTTTCGAAAAAAGATTAGCCTATCAGACGCTTTCGTAATATACTGGGTTAAAGTCATTTTTCGGAGAGAATAATGACGATGGACATCAATTATGCATACTGCACAAGGTAGGGAGTGGATTTGCGTTGTCATTGTACGTCATGAAATTTGGGGGCAGCTCGGTCGGAGATACAGAGCGCATGAAGCGTGTAGCCGGACGTGTTGTAGAAAAAGCGGATGAAGGACATCAGTGTGTAGTCGTGGTTTCGGCCATGGGGGATACCACGGATGATTTGATTGATCAGGCGAAACAGCTGAACAGTGAACTGCCTGCACGTGAGATGGATATGCTTTTGACTACGGGAGAACAGATCTCGATTTCATTGTTATCTATGGCGATTCAGGCGCTGGGACGCAAAGCCATTTCATTTACAGGCTGGCAAGCGGGATTCCGAACAGAGCCGGTACACGGCAAAGCACGGATTAACGATATTCATCCGGAACGGGTGAATCAGGCGTTGGCAGAAGGCAACATTGTAATCGTTGCAGGCTTCCAGGGAATGACGGAAGACGGCGAGATTACGACGTTAGGCCGCGGCGGATCGGATACAACAGCAGTAGCTTTGGCAGCAGCCATCAAGGCTGACGCTTGCGAGATTTACACGGATGTAGACGGTATCTATTCCACCGATCCGCGTATCGTGAAGGTTGCACGCAAGCTTAAGGAAATTTCGTACGACGAGATGCTGGAACTGGCCAACCTGGGAGCAGCGGTATTGCATCCGCGTGCAGTTGAATACGCGAAGCATTCCGGTGTGCCTTTGATTGTAAGATCCAGCTTTAACCATAATGAAGGAACGGTTGTGAAGGAGGAAGCAACAATGGAACAAGGTGTGGTAGTTAGTGGAATTGCCTATGACAAAAATGTGGCTCGCATCAGTATTCTGGGTGTACCAGACGTACCGGGAGTTCTTGCTGAAGTATTTGGTGCCCTTGCATCAGAACAGCTGGATGTCGACATTATCGTTCAGAGCGGTGTGATGGACGGTAAAGCAGACTTCTCGTTCTCTGTTGCGCTATCTGACCGGGAGAACGCACTGCGTGTCATTGAAGCTCTTCATAGCCGCCTGCCTTACCGTGAAGTTACTTCTGAAGAAAACCTGGTTAAAGTCTCGATCGTTGGTGCAGGCATGGTTAGCCATCCTGGCGTTGCTGCGAAGATGTTCAAAGTCATCTCGGGCGAAGGCGTTAGCATTAAGATGGTTAGCACTTCCGAAATCAAGGTATCTTGTGTAATTGATGGAGAGAAGCTTCATGACGTAATCAAGGCGCTGCATACAGCGTATGATTTGGATACAGCTGAGCAAGCCGTAATTGGCGGACCGCAAGTTCGCAGATAAAAAGCGAAAATTGCAAAGACACACCAAAGGTGTACTGTGTATTCCCATTCGGGATCGCAGTACACCTTTTTAGATTGTTCACAGTAACTTAAACAGCGGTTCCTTACGCGTTCCTCTGAATGGTTGCATTCGGTTCCCTTCACCCATCTCTGGAACGCAGTCCAGCAAGTTCAATTGGGTACAATACGTTACGTCATGCACCCTCCCTAGCCTCTCCAACCTTCGGCCACCAGCGGATACTCTAATCAGATCGGGTAATTTGTCCTCGGCATGAGTAGCAGCCTGATGAAGAGCCAGCCCCAAATCGTTCAGCATAATGGGAAAAGGAGATTGTCGGTACAACTCCTCGATAATGCTGCCTGCACATAAACCATCTTCCAGCGCGAACTCATCCTGATCCCCGGCGCATAACAATAAGATATCCCTGCGCAGCTCGCACAGAACAGCCGCCACCGCTTTCACATTGAGAAATGAGCCTGCAAACACATGTCTAGCCTTGGAGGCCTTGATCAGGGCACGTGTACCATCTGTTGTAGTCAGAATAATGGTTTTACCCGCAATATTCGGAGTCATATATTCATAGGGGGAATTGCCCACCTCGAATCCTGTAATTTTTTTATCAAAACGCTCCCCGCCACGAATGGCATCTTTCACGTTCAATTGTTTCGCTTGAGGAACTGTTTCTACAGCAATGATGTCCGCTGCATCGTATGCCAGTGCCGTAACAATTGTACTGGTTGTTCGCAACACATCGATAACGACCACACATCGTCCTGCAATATCCATTTTTCGAACTTCATTCACATTGCCTACTACATCGACTCGCACTCCCCACAACTCCTTTCTATATTTGGGGATAGTTGGTTCTGTCTTTTTTATCCCGGAATGTTTATCACCTGTCTGCAAGCACTATATGCACTTGGATCTAGACGGGTGCCTAGAACTGGAACAGTAGGCTGATCTATGATTTTTAACGCTCCTCCCTATTTTGAAGAAAATGATAGATTTCAGCGTCATAAATTCAATGTACACACATAAACTTGAGATATGAACAAGCACCAGGAACGCAATAAAACCGAATTTAAGGTTGGAGGGGCCAATTCATGATGGTGAACTGGAAGGATCTCTTTCCGGAACCGATTCGAACCATTTTGGGAAGAATGCCGCCCGCTTTATTAGATAAAGTGGAGGAAGTACGTATCCGTGAAGGAAGACCACTGGAAATCAATGCAGGAGACACCTATCACTTCCTCACACCCCAGGGCAGTCCGACTTCGAAGCCTGATGAAGCCTATATTCCCTTAAAAGAGGTAACACACAGGCTGCTGGATCTGATCAGCAATCATTCGCTTTATACATTGGAAGAGGAGCTGCGTAAAGGGTTCATCACCATTCCTGGCGGACACAGAATTGGACTGGCTGGCCGGACGGTGTTAAGTGGAGGCCGCGTCGAATACCTGCGCGACATCAATGGATTTAATGTCAGGGTGGCCCGAGAGATTCATGGAGTCGCTGATCGGATTCTGCCGCATCTGCTGGACATGAAAAGTGGACAGGTCATGCACACCTTAATTCTTTCACCTCCGCAGCAAGGCAAGACCACATTACTGCGGGATCTGGCAAGACAGATTAGCAGTGGTACCAAACTTGCGGGTGTCAATGAACTTGTTCAGGGCATACGTCCACGTCTAAAGGTTGGCATCGTTGATGAGCGGTCCGAAATTGCTGGAAGTTATAAGGGCGTACCCGGATTTGACGTAGGACCTCGCACCGATGTCATGGACGGATGTCCAAAGGCTGAGGGCATGATGATGATGCTTCGCTCCATGTCTCCCGATGTCCTGATCGTGGACGAGATAGGCCGACCGGAAGATGCGGAGGCGGTCATGGAAGCACTCCATGCAGGCGTATCTGTCATCGCTACTGCGCATGGTCGTGATCTGGCCGAGCTTTCTTCCAGACCTGCACTGAGAACCCTGATCGTCGAGCAGATGTTCCAACGCTATGTACAGCTGCAACGGACGAGCAGGGGCATGACCTTTCGATTGGCCGATGGCAAAATGCGTGGTCTCCAGCAGGCGGAAGTGGGAGGTGAGGCCTTTGGTTAACATGCTCGGTGCCGTCATCATTCTGCTGGCTAGTACCCTCGCCGGATTCTACAAGGCAAGGCAGTATGCCTTGAGGCCAAGACAACTGCGAGAGTTAATCGCCGCTCTCCAGCGGTTGATGACAGAGATTAACTACGGGCTGACCCCGTTACCTGATGCCATGGGGAAAATGGGAGCCCAGACAAAAGAGCCTGTTCGGACGCTGTTTCTCCACGCAGCCAAACAGATGGAACCACCTCATGGACACACTGCTCGTGAGAGTCTTCAGTCTGGTATAGAAGAGGCGTGGGGAAGATCAGCCATGAAGGCGGACGAGCGGGAAGTCATGCTGCAATTGAGCTTCAGCCTTGGCACCAGCGATCGTCAGGATCAGACCAAGCACATCTCGTTAGCCATTCAGCAACTTATGCATGAGGAATCCCGTGCCCAAGCCGATCAAATGAAATATGAACGAATGTGCCGCAGTCTCGGGATGCTTGTCGGAGCGTTAATCGTCATTCTGATCTTCTGAAATAGCCGGGATAGTGAGGTGCCAAGGTCATGAATTTAGAAGTGAACGCAATCTTTCAAATTGCGGGCATCGGAATCATCATTGCAATGATTCATACGGTGCTGAAACAAATGGGAAAGGAAGATATGGCTCACTGGGTGACCGTGATCGGATTTGTCGTTGTATTGTTCATGGTGGTCCGTATGCTGGACAGCCTGCTGCAAGAGATCAAATCGATATTTCTTTTTCAATGAAAACGGTCATGAAGCCGGGATGGTGGTGACCTGTGGAAATTATCCAAGTTGTAGGTCTGGCGCTCATCGCAACGGTGCTCATTCTAGTTATCAAAGAACAGAAGCCCATGTTCGCTTTTCTGATTGCGGCTGCAACCGGCATCGTGATCTTCATGCTGCTGATTGGCAAGATTGGCGCGGTAATCGAGGTGTTGAAACGGCTTGCCGAAAATTCAGGCATGGAGAGCATTTATTTGAAAACTGTACTGAAAATTATAGGCATAGCGTACATTGCTGAATTCGGAGCACAGATTGTCAGGGATGCAGGCCAGGAGAGCATTGCTTCCAAAATTGAACTTGCTGGCAAGGTGCTGATCCTTGTACTCGCGATACCGATCATCAGCATTATTATCGAAACCGTCATGAAGCTGATGCCGGTGTAGAGGGAGGCGTGCGGACTTCATATGAAAATGATGCATCATAAGCCGCAGTGGCGCCTTACCTTCGTGCTGACGCTGTGTTTTCTGTTTGCGATCATGGGACAGGTATTCGCAGGTTCTCCCTCGGGAGAGTGGATGCAGCAGCAGGCTGACCAGCTTCCCAAGGATCAGGTAGAAAAATATTGGGACCAACTCATGCAACAATACGGCGGTTTTTTCCCGGAAGGAAAAACACCTTCCTTTATGGATATGTTAATGCCCGGCAATGAAGGGTTCAGCCTGAAGTCGGTGTTTATAGCAATTGGAACCTTCATGCTGCATGAGATTTTATATAACGGCAAACTCCTGGTCACGATTGTGATGCTAAGTGTGCTGAGCATGATTCTGGAGACATTGCAGACTGCTTTTGAGAAAAATAACATTAGCAAAATCGCTTACTCCATCTGTTACATGGTCATTATTATCATCGCCATCAATAGCTTCAGTGTGGCGATTGGATACGCCAAGGATGCCATAGCCAGCATGATCAACTTTATGATGGCCATGGTGCCCCTGTTGTTTACGCTGCTGGCTTCAATGGGGAATGTCATTACCGTTTCTGTGACCCATCCACTGATCATTTTCATGATTCATCTGGTCGGTACACTGATCCACCTGCTGGTGTTCCCGCTACTCTTTTTCTCAGCCGTATTACATCTCGTCAGTTCCTTGTCCGACAAGTACAAGCTTACACAGCTGGCAGATCTCTTAAGGAACATTAGTGTGGCTCTACTCGGTATACTGCTTACGATGTTCCTGGGCGTAATTTCGGTGCAGGGGGCATCGGGCTCCGTGGCAGATGGTGTCAGTCTGAAAGCGGCGAAGTACATCGCAGGCAACTTTGTCCCCATTGTCGGTAGAACGTTTGCGGATGCAACGGACACGGTTATCACAGCGTCACTGCTGGTGAAAAATGCAATCGGACTAACGGGTGTCATCATCATCTTGTTTCTATGTGCGTTCCCTGCACTTAAAATTCTGACGCTAGCTCTGATCTACAACATTACTGGCGCGATCATGCAACCGCTGGGGGATACGCCAATTGTAGGATGTCTGCAGGCGATAGGCAAAAGCATGCTTTACGTATTTGCGGCACTGGCAGCTGTCGGACTGATGTTTTTTCTGGCAATCACGATCCTACTAACCGCAGGCAATCTGACCGTCATGATGAGATGAGGGGATGCTCGATAGAAAGGGGCTGGAAGGATGGGGTGGCTGAGCAGCTGGCTCCGGGAATTGATCATGATCGTTCTGCTGGCGACTTTCGTGGATATGTTATTGCCCAACAGATCCATGGAACGCTATGTCAAGCTTGTGCTGAGCCTTCTTATCCTGCTAACCCTGTTATCGCCAATAACGAAGCTTTTGAAAAGTGATCCGGTTGGCGAGCTTAAGCGAGCGATGACCGCCATGGATTCGCCATCTGATGGAAATGCAACACTTGAACAGATTTTGGCTCAGGGCAGGCGGCTGCAATCCAATGAACAGGAACAATCGCTGCAATGGACAGCCAAAGAGCTGGCTAACGTAATGAAAGGGCAGATTGAAGAAACAACCGGGGAGCGAGTGCAGTCTGTTGAGGTAAAGCTCGCCATGGATACAAGCAAACCGGAGACGGATTTGGCCTCCTCGGTGGAACTTCCGGTGATCCAGTATGTTTTGGTGGAGATGTCAGGTGAGACAGCAGCTGGGAAAGTCAACTCCGATACAGCCCAACAGGAAGCAACGGCAACGACAAAACCGATATTCGACTCTGACCCGGAATCCCAAACCATTGAATCTCCTCCAGTTCAGGAGCCAATCGAGATTGGTCAGATTGAGGTGTCTGATGTACAGATCGAGGTGAACAGCGGTAGCAAAAGTGAAAGTAACATGGGTAACGGTAACTCTGGCGAACCCCAAAATGGACAGGTAGCAGACTCCACACCTGTGTCGGGTGAGCAGGCAGAGACAAACTCTCAGCAAGGACAGACATCCTCCCGATCTGAACGAGCAGTACAAATTATTACGTTGTTGACAGAGAAGTGGGATATTGATGCAAACAAAGTACAGGTGAAAGAAAAGAAAAGCGCTTCGACGCTGTAAGAAGGAGGGTATCCGATGAGGCAATGGCTCAAAAAGATGGAAAGCTGGTTCGGCGGAGGAGAAGGTGGGCAACGGCGCAGTCAAACCTTTCGCTGGCTGATTATCCTTGGTTTGATCGGAGTCGGAATTATGCTGTTCAACTCTTTCGTCAATGTCAAAAAGATTGATTCTGAAAATATCGGTCGTGAGCCTCCTGATCCGGCTACATCCATGGCATCCATACAGACGGATCCGACGGATCAGAATCCATTTCAGGCGATAGAGGTCGCATTTGAGGACAAGATCAAGGGTGTGCTGGAAAATATCGTAGGTGTGGGAACTGTTGATGTGATGGTTACCGTGGATTCTACAGAGGAGCTTGTTGTACAGCGTAATGTGAAAGATTCGCAGCAGCTCACGGAAGAAACGGATGCAAGCGGGGGCAAGCGACATATGACGCAATATACCCGGGATGGTGAGATTATTACGTATGAAATATCAGGGGATCAGACACCGATTGTCACGAAAAAGCTCAAACCGCAGATCCGGGGCGTGCTTGTCGTTGCTAGAGGTGCAGAGAACAAGGTTGTGAAGGACCTGATTACAGATGCTGTGGAAAAAGGACTGAATGTTGCGGCCTACCGGATTTCGGTTGTTCCGCGTAAGCAGGATTAGTCCGAAACCATGAAACACAAGATTTGATGTCATAAGAATGAAGCCAATTCGAGGAGGAAGTTCTAATGAATAATAAACGTCAAACGGTATGGCTCGTATCCATGCTGAGTCTGATGGTCATTTTGTCCGCCTATTACCTGTTCACTGAAGATTCCGGTCCGGTTAATACGCCTGTAGCTGAGAGCACGCAGGTGGATAGTATGAAACAGGGAGAAGCGAAGGAAACGGCTGGAATCCTTGATCCGACAGAAGGTCTGGTTGTGAATGAAGTAGTGAATAGCGGCGAAGTTACAGGCACTGAAGGAGATCAAACGGCAACTGAATCTGTGGATAATCCTGCGGTTGTAGATGGTAAAGAAGCTGGAGACACCGAGAAGTCACCTGCTGCGGAATCCGGAGAGAAACAAGGTGAAGCAGGTAAAGACAGCGAGAAAGGGACAGACAAAGGCGCAGCAACCACTCCTGATGCAAGTGCCGGAACAGACAGCAGTGCAACGAAAACCGATGAGGACGTTCTCAAGGAGATGGAAGAACAGAATACGGCGGCGTCTGCGAGCAGCCAGTTCCAGAACTACCAGTGGCAGCGTGAGGAGAGCAACAATCGCAAGTATGAAGAACTTATGACCGTTGCGGGTGATCTGAGCAAAACACCAGAAGAAAATGCCAAAGCAACAGAGCAGCTTCGTACGCTGGAAGAAAAAGAAGCCAAAATCAATGGTATTGAAGAAACCCTGTCGCAGCAGTTTGCCAATGCCATCGTTCAAGAGGATGCCGATAAGTATAAAGTCGTTGTTCTCAGTGACAAACTGGATGTAAAACAAGCGGTTTCCATTGTGGATCTGGTTATGAAAGAACTGGCTGTATCCCAAAATAAAATCAGCGTGCAATACGTGACAGAACAGTAATCTAAAATATGGAAAAGTAGCCCCGAGAGCTGGATTAGATCTCGGGCTCTTTCCATTTTTAATGATTATGATATAATACATAAAGCCATATGACCGTCCTAGTGAGACTGGCATGATGCCGAAGGAGTGAATAATGGAAATGTTTAAATTGAGTGAGATCAAAGAGCTGATCAAACTGGTAGATGAAAGTTCCGTTCAAGAGTTGGAAATTGAAAATGAAGGATCACGGTTGTCGATTCGCAAACCGGGTAAAACCGAGTATGTTCAGGCAGCTGCTATTCAACCGCAAATGATTGCTGCACCACAGGTGCAACCGGCTGCAGTTGTAGCTGAGGCTGCTCCGCAAGTCGATACTACAAGTCATTTACATAAAATTGTATCTCCGATGGTGGGTACTTTTTACAGAGCTTCCTCGCCGGAAGCAGGTCCTTTTGTAAGCGCTGGTGATAAAGTTGTTGAGAAAACAACGGTATGTATCATTGAGGCGATGAAGCTGATGAACGAGCTTGATGCTGACATCAAGGGAGAAATCGTTGAAGTGCTGGTTGAGAACGGACAGCTGGTTGAGTATGGACAACCCCTGTTCCTGGTAAAACCGGAATAACGGTTACAGCCGCATAACGTCAACTGCATGAGCTTCGAAGGAGGACAATAACGAAATGAAATTTCAAAAAATACTGATTGCGAACCGTGGCGAAATTGCGGTACGTATTATTCGTGCCTGTCGTGAAATCGGCATTTCGACGGTAGCAGTCTATTCGGAAGCGGATAAAGACTCCCTGCATGTTCGTCTTGCAGATGAAGCGTATTGTATCGGGCCTACACTTTCGAAAGACAGTTATCTAAACTTCACAAACCTGATGAGTGTAGCTACACTGACGGAATGTGATGCGATCCACCCAGGCTACGGATTCCTGGCTGAGAACGCTGATTTTGCAGAAATCTGTGGTTCCTGCAATATTACGTTCATCGGCCCATCTCCGGAAGCCATTACTAAAATGGGTGATAAGGCTGTTGCCAAACAAACGATGAAGGATGCAGGTGTACCTGTCATTCCGGGATCCGACGGTTTGGTTGAAAATATGAATGAAGCCATTATGATTGCTAGAGATATTGGATATCCTGTCATTATCAAAGCTACCGCTGGTGGTGGAGGTAAAGGGATTCGTATTGCTGAAGATGAAGAAACGCTGATTAAGCAAATAACAGCTGCCCAGCAGGAAGCACAGAAAGCTTTCGGTAATGCCGGAGTATATCTGGAGAAATTCCTGACAGGCATGAAGCACGTGGAGATTCAGATCATTGCAGACAAACATGGAAATGCAGTGCATCTGGGCGAGCGTGATTGTTCCGTTCAGCGTCGACGTCAAAAGCTGGTGGAAGAAGCACCTTGTCCAATCATCTCCGAAGATGTGCGTACATTGATGGGAGAAGCCGCAGTACGGGCGGCGCTTGCCGTGGATTACTCGGGAGCAGGTACACTTGAGTTCTTGCTCAGCCCTAACGGTGAATTCTATTTCATGGAAATGAATACACGTATTCAGGTTGAACACCCTGTAACAGAGATGGTCACAGGAGTGGATCTGATCCGCGAAATGATCTCGGTAGCTGAAGGCAATCCACTTTCTTTCCGTCAGGAAGATGTTGTGATCAATGGCTGGTCCATTGAGTGCCGTATTAACGCAGAAGATCCGGACCGTAACTTTATGCCGTCACCAGGCAAAATTGGTTTCTACCTTGCACCAGGAGGACCGGGTGTACGTGTAGATAGTGCAGCTTATCCGGGGTACACGATCTCTCCTTATTACGACTCCATGATCGCTAAATTGATCGTATGGGGAGCAAACCGGGAAGAGGCCATCGCGAAGATGAAGCGTGCTTTGGCTGAGTTCGCGATTGAAGGCATCTCCACAACGATTCCTTTTCATCAGAAATTGCTGGATCATCCAACGTTTGTTCGGGGTGACTTTGATATCAAATTTCTTGAGGAAAATGAGATTTAAAAGGTATATTGGGCTTGTTTGTCATAATGTAGCCCAAATGATATAGTATGTAATAATAAGAGCGCATGTCTCCTGCAGAGGATAAGCCGCCGCACATATGCGGATGAAGGTTGCAGGAGTTCCGGTAAAGCCGGACCGGAAGGGTTCTGAAGGCTAGATTGGCCTGAGTACCAGCGCCCTGACGGATGGCCGCAAACTTATTTCGCGAAAGGTGTGTTGAACAGTTATGAGTACACTGCCGACAGAATTTGAACGAACGGATATCGGTGAAATCCAGATCGCACCTGAAGTTATTGAAGTGATCGCTGGACTGGCTACAGTTGAAGTCAAAGGTGTTGCAGGCATGAGCGGCGGATTCGCTGGTGGATTTGCTGAATTGCTTGGTCGCAAAAACCTTTCCAAAGGCGTTAAGGTTGAAGTAGGTCAGCGTGAAGCTGCAGTGGATGTTTCCGTAATTATTGAATATGGTTACCGTCTGCCACAGGTGGCTACCGAAATTCAACAGAACGTGAAACGCTCCATCGAGAACATGACAGGATTGAATGTGAATGAAGTTAATGTGCACATTCATGATGTTCAGTTCAAGAGCACCGAGAAAGTGGAAGAAATCGACCTGAACAGTCAGCGCGTAAAATAAAAGAAGACAGATTCCCCCGGCATCACTGCCGGGGGTTATCCCGTCTTGGACAGGTCTTCATAAAAAGCGGAAGCTTGCACCGGAGGATCATCTTTTTGTCAAAGGGCAGGTTAAGCCATGTTAGTGAGCAAGGGAGGCTGTGCAGTTCGTGGCTAAAATACTGGATCGGCTTCTGTTGTTTATATACAGCATAAGCGTTGGAGCAATATCGGCAGCAGTCATACTTCTTATCAGTGGTGTGCTGCCTTACGAATTGAATTACCAGCAGGAACAAAATGTCATTATTGCGGCGGTAGTTGCAGCAGCGATTTTGTTTATCCTGAGTTTGCGATTTTTCTACATCTCGGTTCGGCGTGATCGTGCTTCATTGCCATCTGTAGATCAGCGTACTGAGTATGGTGATGTGCAGATTTCGATGGAAACGATCGAAAATCTCTGTCTCAAAGCAACTTCCCGTTTCCGGGGAGTTCGTGATGTCAAAGCTCGTATTCGTGTGGTTGAGTCCGGACTGGAGATTATGATCCGTGCAGTAGTGGACGGCGAGACGCCAATCCCGACGCTGACAGCCGATCTGCAGAAGGCAATACATGATCATGTACAGGAGATTACGGGTATCCCGGTTTCTTTTGTCACCGTGTATATTGCTAACGTTACCCAGTCGCCTAACTACAAGAGTCGAGTGGAATGAGGTGAGTTTCACTGATGCTGTGGAGAGAGATTTGGGATAGTCACAGAGGCCGAATTACCGGAATTGTCGGCGGCATCTTTTTTGGATTTCTTTATGTATGGATCGGTTTTTGGGATATGTTGTTCTTTGCACTCTTGGTGTTCATCGGTTATACGTTAGGCAGACGAAGCGACTCGAAGCTGGGCTCGTTCATTCCCTGGAGGGAATGGGGGCAATGGCTTGGCGATCGCTGGCGTCCCTTTAAGTGAGCCACCTGAACCCTGCAATATGTTTCTTCCGAAAATAGAGCTGTAGTTTAGGTTGCCCGTTTTTTGGAGGAAACGATTGCAGGTTTTTTTGTGAAAAGGGATAACAATATAATAAGATCTCTGATTCCATCAAAGATTTTATATTTTAAAATAAGCATGATGACGCTCCACAGGGAGCGCTGCAGGAGGCAGGACATGAAAAGACGTTTGGCAAGGGAAATTGCAGTACAAAGTCTGTATCAGATGGAAATGAATGAAGTGGGCGCAGCTGAAGCCGTGAATATGCTGATTAATGAAGCCGCTGAAGACAATGAAACCGAAGTGGTTATTCATGATGCAGATGTAATGCGTACCTACGTGACCGAAATGGTACAGGGCGCTTGGAACAATAAAGAAGCGATTGACGGATTACTGGTCGATTATTTGAAAGGCTGGCAAATTAGTCGTCTGTCGCGTGTAGACCGCCAGATTTTACGGCTTTCAACGTATGAAATGGTGTTCCGTGATGATATTCCGGCAAAAGTGTCCGTCAATGAAGCGATTGAATTGTCCAAGTATTTTGGTACAGATGAATCGGGTAAGTTCGTTAACGGCGTACTTGGGCGCATGATTCAGGAAGTCAGCACCATCAAAGCAAAACTGTCTTAAGTTACAATTAACTACAGTGCGTGTTCAAAAAGACCGATTTTCAGTACCGAGAAGATGGGATGAAGCTAGAAATGGAGTAGCGGAGCGTAGGGAAAACTACGTGAGCAACGGACATTTCGGCTGAATTTCATATTCGATGCTGATGATGCCGATAGGCATCCTTCGTAATCAAAAGCGGACTTTTTGAACAACCTCTAAAAATATGTTCACATAAGGGAGAGAGAGTACAGTGACAGCATCTATTATTAACGGTAAAGAAGTATCCCAAGAGATCCGCGCAAGCATGACGACAGAAGTAAAACAGCTTAGCGAACAGGGGGTAGTACCTGGGCTGGCTGTTGTGCTCGTCGGGGAAGATCCGGCATCCCAAGTATATGTACGTAATAAAGAAAAAGCATGTCACGATCTCGGTTTCTATTCCGAAGTTCATCGTCTAGATGCAAACACCTCCCAAGAGGATCTGCTCGCGCTGGTGGACAAGCTGAACAAACAGGAATCCATTAACGGCATTTTGGTTCAGCTCCCATTACCGAAGCATATCGAAGAGAAAGCGGTTATCGATGCGATCGCCGTGGACAAAGACGTGGATGGATTCCATCCAGTTAATGTAGGGAACCTCGTCATTGGAGACGATAGTTTGTTGCCATGTACCCCTGCGGGCGTAATTGAGCTAATCAAGCGTACGGGTCTCGAAATGTCAGGCAAACATGCCGTAGTTATCGGACGCAGCAATATTGTCGGTAAACCTGTATCCTTGCTTCTACAACGTGAGAACGCAACGGTAACGATGTGTCATTCCCGTACAGCGAATATGAAAGAGATCACGCGTCAGGCAGACATTCTTGTGGTTGCTATCGGACGTGCAAACTTTGTGGATGCCGATTTCGTCAAACCGGGTGCCGTTGTAATTGATGTTGGGATGAACCGTCTGGATAACGGCAAACTGGCAGGGGATGTGGATTTCGAAAGCGTGAAGACGGTATCTGGTCCAATTACACCCGTTCCTGGTGGCGTTGGTCCAATGACCATTACCATGTTGATGAAAAATACACTGATCGCTGCCAAACGCGCTCACGGATTGGCATAGGTCGCATCTGTGGCAGATCAAAAGATCTACTCCATCAAAGATCTGAACCGATACATCCGGATGAAGCTGGAATCAGATCAGGTACTGTCGGATGTATGGCTGCGCGGAGAGATCTCCAATTTTACACATCACTCCAGCGGTCATATGTATTTTACATTGAAGGACAAGGACAGCCGAATTAAGTCCATTATGTTTGCTTCACATAATCAACGATTGCCCTTTGTACCTAAGGAGGGTGCGAGGGTTATTGCTCGTGGTAATGTCTCGGTGTATGAGCGGGATGGACAATATCAATTCTACGCTACACACATGCAACCGGACGGTATTGGAAGTCTGTACTTGGCCTATGAGCAGCTGAAAAAAAAGCTGGAGGACGAGGGACTGTTCTCTGCATCACGGAAAAGACAGATTCCCCGTTTTCCACAGACGATTGGTGTGGTCACTTCACCTACAGGTGCAGCGGTAAGGGATATCATGATTACATTGCAACGCAGATATCCTTCTGCCCAAGTGATTCTGTATCCTGTACTCGTTCAAGGTAAAGGTGCGGCTCCATCCATTGTGAAGGCCATCAACAACCTGAACCGAATGGGCGAAGCCGATGTGTTGATTGTTGGACGAGGCGGCGGATCACTGGAGGAGTTATGGGCTTTCAATGAGGAGATCGTGGCAAGAGCGATTGTGGGTTCGGCCATTCCTGTGATTTCAGCGGTTGGGCATGAAACGGATTTTACGATTGCCGATTTTGCTGCTGATCTGCGTGCGGCAACGCCTACGGCTGCTGCCGAACTGGCAGTACCCAATCGAGCTGAGCTGCTTGATCAGATCGCTCAGCGTCAGCGTCAGCTGCAGCACAGTTTACGTCAGCGTGCTGTTCATAATCGGGAGCGACTGGCCAGATTGCAACGCTCACCTGTGCTTGTGCATCCTAGACGTACCTTAATGCAGCATACGGAGCGACTGGATATGATGCAGCAGCGTCTTCTGCGAACTGTAGATACACGTATGAAATGGACAACCGAGAAACAGGAGCGTTTGCGTGCAGCGCTGCAACGGTTCAATCCTCGTGAACAGGTGAACGCAGCAAGACGTGAGAATGCATCAGCCCGGCGTCAACTGGAGGTTGCAATCCGATCTATTACGAGAGCGAAGCAGCAGCAGTGGAAATCATCTGTACGTCATCTGGATGCGCTTAGCCCGCTTAAAGTAATGTCGCGTGGATACAGCCTCGTCTATGACGAACAGGAACAACGATTGATCAAATCGATGAAGGATGTACAGCCTGGAGATTCGATAAAGATAAAATTAACAGACGGACAGCTGGACTGTCAGGTTTGGGGAATGAAGGAGGACGACAATACCCATGGCGAATGAACCGGAATTGAATTTTGAAGAGGCAATGGCGGCATTGGAAGACATCGTAGGTCAGCTTGAGCATGGTGATGTTCCACTGGAACAGGCCATCGATTTGTTTCAGCGCGGAATGAAGCTTTCCCAACTTTGTGGTTTGAAGCTGGAACAAGTGGAACGTAAGATCGAGATGATCGTAGAAGAGGATGGGGAACTTCGCAAGAAACCGTTCGGCGCTGCCGTCGACGAAAGCGGTGAAGTCAATGAGTAATCGTCCTTCGTTTGAAACGTATCTTCAGGAAGTTACAGCTGAAGTGACGGGAGAGTTGAAGCTGACTCTTCCTGTTCACTGGGATGTACCTCAGTCACTGGTCGACGCGATGCAGTATTCACTTATGGCCGGGGGCAAACGCCTTCGTCCACTTCTGGTCGTTGCTGCGGCGGAAGCCTTCGGTGCACAGCGTACAGCTGCATTGCCGGTAGCCTGCGCCGTGGAGATGGTTCATACGTATTCGTTGATCCACGATGACCTGCCTGCCATGGATAATGACGACTATCGCAGGGGAAAATTAACGAACCACAAAGTATTTGGTGAAGCGACAGCAATATTGGCTGGCGATGCACTGTTAACGCATGCTTTTTATAGTATTGTTCAGTCTGGTCGTCGCAGCGGAGTGTCTGCAGATGCATTGTTGTCCATTGTGGAGGAGTTGTCCGAACTGGCTGGAGCAAGAGGTATGGTTGGAGGACAAGTGGCTGATATGGAAGGCGAGCAGGGCATGACAGATCTTGCCCAATTGCAATACATTCATCTGCACAAGACTGGAGATTTAATTGTGTTTTCCCTCATTGCCGGCGCTCGTATTGGTGGTGCGACAGAAGGACAGTTGGAGGCACTGCGCGTATTTGGTAGAGACCTGGGGCTAGCTTTCCAGATTCAGGACGATATTCTGGATTTGACGGGTGACGAGCAGAAAATGGGCAAGAAGACGCAAAGCGATGTGAATCAGCAAAAGGTCACATACCCTTATTTTATTGGTATGGATGCCTCTCTTCAAGAGGTGAAGTCCCTGACGCAATCTGCGAAAGATGCACTCGGCAGAGCGAAGTTACCAGACCCTTCCAGACTGATGGAGATTGCAGATTATCTGATGAGTCGAGATCATTAGTTTTTGGTTGAGCATCACTGTTTCAAATCACCCAAAATCGTGTAATCAATTTAATGTGCTTTTTCTGGGCTTCATGAAGAGAGTCTGTCCCAAGTGGAGATAGAAATACATATTGAGGAAGATCATACGAACCTTGCTGGCGAAAATGCTCGTTATCTGGAGTATAGTGCCGTAAATTATGATTCTTGTTCTTTTATGTTATAATGTTTTAATGTCATTTAATAAACTGTGTATATATGGATTACACCAAATCAAACAATCTAGGAAAGCGGGGAGATTCTCGTGCTGCTTCCACAAATTAAACAACCCAGTGATCTAAAGTCGATGTCTCAGGATGATCTCGTTCTTTTGTCGGCAGAGATCCGGCAGTTTCTGATTGAGAAGCTGTCCGTTACAGGGGGCCATCTCGCACCCAACTTAGGAGTGGTTGAGCTCACGGTAGCCCTGCATTACTGCTATAACAGCCCAGTGGACAAAATGATCTTTGATGTAGGGCACCAGGCTTACGTACACAAGGTTCTAACGGGGCGGATGGATCGCTTCGATACACTGCGTCAGCATAATGGCTTGTGCGGATTTGTTAAACGTAACGAGAGTGAACATGATGTATGGGAAGCGGGTCACAGCAGTACATCATTATCTGCTGCGATGGGTATGGCGCTTGCCCGTGATCTCAAGGGTGAAGACAATCAGGTTATCGCGATGATCGGGGATGGAGCGCTTACAGGTGGTATGGCCTTTGAAGCTCTCAATCACATCGGTCATGAGCAGAAAAAGCTGATGGTTATCCTCAATGATAATGAAATGTCCATTGCTCCGAATGTCGGGGCTATGCATAAATATTTGAGCAAAATTCGTTCCGATCGCCATTATTTGAAAGCCAAGGATGACGTGGAAGGAATGCTCAAGAAAATTCCTGCCATCGGGGATCGTTTGGCCAAATCGGCGAGCTGGATTAAAGATAGTGTCAAATACATGATGGTTCCAGGAGTTCTGTTCGAAGAGTTGGGCTTTACTTATTTGGGACCCATTGATGGACACGACATTCCGAAATTGATTGAAACGTTCAAACAGGCTGATAACGTGGATGGACCTGTAATGGTTCATGTGCTGACAACCAAGGGTAAAGGCTATCAGCCAGCTGAGGCCGATTCACACAAATGGCACGGAATTTCTCCGTACAAAATTGAATCAGGTCAAGTTCTTAAAGCTGTAGGCAAACCGATGTATACGGAAGTGTTTGGTAAAACGTTGATTGATCTTGCCAAGCAGGATAAACGAATTGTAGCGGTAACACCAGCCATGCCAACAGGTTCAGGTCTCATTCCTTTCAGTAAGGAATTCCCTGATCGCATGATTGACGTGGGTATTGCCGAACAGCATGCAGCAACCATGTGTGCAGCACTGGCAATGGAAGGGTTGAAGCCGGTATTTGCCGTCTATTCGACGTTTATGCAACGTGCGTATGATCAGATTGTACATGATATTTGTCGTCATAACGCCAATGTTATGTTCGCCATTGACCGTGCCGGATTTGTCGGTCCAGATGGTGAAACGCATCAAGGTGTGTACGATGTGGCGTTTATGCGTCATATTCCGAATATCGTTCTGATGATGCCTAAGGATGAGAATGAATTGCGCCATATGATGAAGACGGCGCTTGAATATAATGAAGGTCCAATTGCTTATCGTTATCCACGAAACAATGTTGTAGGCGTGCCTCTTGATGATGAACTCATTCCGATTCCAATCGGTACATGGGAACAGCTTCGTCCATCTGAAGGTTATGCTATCATCGCTTCGGGATCAATGGTACAGCTTGCTGAAGAAGCTGCAGAGACGGTTAAAAGAGAAGGCATTACGGTTGGCGTAATTAACGCACGCTTCCTTAAGCCGCTTGATGAGCAGATGCTGCGTGATCTGGCAGTTCGAGGCACGAAGTTAATTGTGCTTGAAGAAGCATCCCAAGCAGGCAGTATGGGCAGTGCAGTTCTGGAGTTTTATGCAGAACAAGGGCTGCATGATGTTCATGTGCAACTGTTGGGCATTCCGGATCGATTCATTGAACATGGCAGTATTGAGGATCAAAGAGCTGAAGTGGGACTCACGGTTGAGAATGTGAGTTCGGAGCTGCGCAGTATGGCAGCCCAATCTTCATATGGTATGTCCAGAACTCGGTTCCCTTCATAACTGGAACACATTATTGATTAATTAGGATTACTACATGATAGGAGAAAGACATGTCACTCCCGAAAGAACGAATTGATGTTCTGCTGGTTGAGCAAGGATATTACGAAAGTCGTGAGAAGGCAAAAGCTGCTATCATGGCTGGACTGGTATATGCCAACAATGAGCGGATTGAAAAAGCGGGCATGAAGATTCCAAGGGAAGCCGAACTTAAAGTAAAAGGTTCAGTACATCCCTATGTCGGTAGAGGCGGATTAAAGCTTGAAAAAGCGATCCGTCACTTCGATCTCGATATGAATGGACTTGTGATGCTCGATATCGGTTCATCCACTGGTGGATTTACCGATTGTGCCTTACAACATGGTGCATCTCATGTATATGCCATCGATGTAGGTTATAACCAGCTGGATTGGTCACTCCGTAATGATGAACGGGTAACTGTAATGGAAAGAACCAATTTCCGTTATGTGACTCCCGAAGATCTACATGGACCTGTCCCGAATTTTGCCAGTATCGATGTATCCTTTATTTCGCTGAGGATTATCTTGCCGCCGTTGCTGGCACTTCTAAAGCAACCGGCAGACATTGTAGCGTTAATTAAACCTCAGTTCGAAGCAGGCCGTGAGAAAGTCGGCAAGTCTGGCGTCGTTCGTGATACTAAGGTTCACAAGGACGTTTTGCAGACGATGCTTCGTTTCGCCAATGAGCTTGGATTAAAGCTAAAAGGTTTAACATTCTCGCCGATTACAGGCGGAGAAGGAAATATTGAATTTCTCGCTCACTGGCGTCTGGAAGAACCAGAGGCAACACAACAAGAGAACGTTCAGGCTTCACTTGATGCACTTGCAGATCAAGTTGCAATGGAAGCTGCCCATACTTTTACAGGAAACTCATCATAGGATGAGTTTCTTTTCGCTGGAAAGGTGACATTCTAAAAGGAAATCGGTTGTCGAATCTCGAATATGTCTTCGAGGTGAGCGATGATGGATGGGCAATATGACACAATTGTTATTGGTGTACTTGCTGTCTGCTTGATTTTATGGCTGTTCTTTGGCTTTCGGAATTGGGTTAATCGTCCGATTCCAGTAAGCTTGTCGGGTATGCAACTGAATTTAGAAATTCAGGATTCACCGGCAGTGGATCTGCTTGAAGCGGAAGGATATGAAGTCATCGGAGGTAAAATGAAAATTCCTTTAGCCTTTGAAGCGGATGAATCCGTTTATTACAGCAGGCTTTTCATTGATTATGTAGCAGAGCGAGATGATGAGAGATATCTGGTAAAGACGTCCCGTCGCAGGCAACCTCTTGAACTTACTGGACCCTCCCTGCGAGATCGCTTCCTGTATTATTTATTGTTATATCCCGGCTGTGAAGGGTTGCTGTATGTGGACATGGAGGAATCGGATATCAAGGTAATCAGGCTCATGGATTATCAGGAGGACGTGTACGATGGAGATGATCTGGACTAAGGGTATTTATGAAACCTTAGAGTTGTTTATATAACGAATGACGAATTGCAGGAAGACAAACGTTAAGGAAATTAGAATTAGCCGTTTTATGCAATACATTGAACTTTTAACTGGAGGCATGTATGAAAGGACAACGACACATTAAGATACGTGAAATCATTAGTCAAAACGAAATTGAAACCCAGGATGATCTGGTTGAAGCTTTGCGTAAATCCGGATTTCAGGTGACTCAAGCCACTGTATCACGGGATATTAAGGAGCTTCTTTTAATCAAGATCCCCATGGATGATGGACGATATAAATATTCACTGCCTACAGACCAACGATATAATCCGATTCAGAAACTGAAACGTGCCCTCGTGGACAACTTTTTACACATCGATCATACCAACAATCTGGTCGTGATGAAGTGTTTGCCTGGCACAGCTAACTCCATTGCTGCTTTGCTCGATAATATTGAGTGGACGGAAGTAATGGGCACCATCTGTGGAGATGATACCATACTGATCATCTGCCGGACGGAAAGTAACAGCGTGACCGTAATCGAGCGGATTATGGGTTATATTTCTTAGAATAGAAATGGTTCAAAAACATAATTTCTGAGTGAGTCATCCGGAGGTGTTTTTGCAGATGTTAGTTACATTATCGATTCGTAATCTGGCTGTTGTAGAAGAAGTTGATGTTGTTTTCCACCCGGGTTTCCATGTCTTGTCTGGTGAAACGGGAGCGGGTAAATCGATCATTATTGATGCCTTGGGTCTGATTGCTGGTGGACGAAGCTCTGCCGATCTGATCCGTTATGGATGTGAGAAGGCCGAGATGGAGGCTCTGTTTGAAATGGAGCCAAGCCATCCGGTATGGGAAACGCTGGAGAAGCTTGGCATCCATTGTGAACCGGAGGAGCATCTGGTGATTCGCCGTGAACTGAATACTCAAGGTAAAAGTACATCTCGTATTAATGGCCAATTGGTCAATTTGACGATGCTCCGTGAAGTCGGAGAAAAATTAATTAATATTCACGGCCAGCATGAACATCAAAGTTTGTTGCGCGCAGAAAGCCATCTTGGGCTTCTGGATACATACGGGGCAGCAATCATCGGTCCAGTCAAAACGGAATATCAGGAACGCTACAGTAAATTTATTACTGCGGAAAAAGAACTGCGTGCACTTCAGGAGTCAAGTCAACGTGCGTATCAATTGCTGGATATGTATCGCTTTCAGCTTGAAGAGATTGCAGCTGCTTCTCTAACACAGGGCGAGGATGAATTACTCGGAGAAGAACGGGTCAAACTATCCCATAGTGAGAAAATGATGGACAGTGTTGCTGGCGCATATGATCTGCTTAGCGGTCAACGTGGGTTAGAAGCTGTAAGTATTGCATTGTCACGAATTGAAGATATATCGGGATATGACAGCAAAGGGCTACAGCCTATAGTTGAACAGCTGCAGTCTGCATTTTATCAGTTGGAAGACGCGACTTTTCAGTTGCGTGATTATCGGGAGAAAATTGAATTTAACCCGGGTAGATTGGAAGAAGTGGAACAGCGACTGAATCTGATTTCTGGCCTCAGACGGAAATACGGCGACAGTGTGGAACTTATTTTGAATTATTATGAACAGATTAGCCATGAAACCGATCAGCTGGAGAACAAGGATGAACGTCTGGAGAAGCTGCGTAATGAACGTGACAAATTGCTCAAATTAGTCATGGAATCTGCCGAGGAACTTAGCCGTGTTCGTAAACAATGTGCCGAGGAACTTGCAGCGCAGGTGGAAAGTGAACTTAAGGATTTGCAAATGGAGAGAACGACGTTACGAGTTCAGATTACTCCTTTTGAAGATGCAAAAGGGATTGAATGGAATGGGCGTCGTATTCGTCTTACGCGTCAGGGTGCAGATAATGCGGAATTCCTGATTTCTCCGAATCCAGGTGAGCCTTTACGTCCGCTCGGCAAGATTGCTTCCGGTGGTGAGTTGTCCCGAATGATGCTGGCGATGAAGAGTATTTTCGCACGTCATGACCGGATTCCGGTGTTGATCTTTGACGAGGTGGATACAGGTGTGAGCGGAAGAGCAGCACAATCGATTGCGGAAAAATTATACCGTCTGTCTTCTACTTGCCAAGTTTTCTCTATTACTCACTTGCCACAGGTCGCTTGTATGGCAGATCATCAGTATCTCATCGAAAAGCATGTGTACGATGGGCGCACGATGACACAAGTGGAATCGCTGTCAGACGAAGGCAGAGTGAAGGAATTGGCACGTATGCTGGGCGGTGTGGAAATTACAGAAAAAACGCTGCATCATGCACAGGAAATGTTGAATTTGGCGGAAGCCAAAAAAGGGTGAAACGAGCGGCTGGCGTAATGATTGACAGTAATAAAAGCCTGGGGGCGAGGTTATCTTATAGGTACGCAATTGGCGACCACCTTTCGTCAAGCGAAAGAAGCAAAGGGAGTGTGACAGCCATTGAATTCCCCCCTCAGGAAGAAATTGCTAGGTCTTTTATTTGCCTTCTTTCTATGTGTGATTAGCCAGGCCATTCAGCCTGTGCAAAGTTATGCTTCATTGCCTGATGAACTCCAGGTATTTGCAGGCAGGCAGACTGACGTTCATCTCGCTGTACCGGCTGCTTCAAGCGCTGTTGTGGATCGTCCTGACATCGTCGGTTTTGATGGAAAGGAAACTGCGGTTCACGTAACGAAGCAACAACCTTTGCATCTTCATCCCCAACAAACGGGACATGCCAAATTAACGTTGAAGTTGTGGGGCAAAATTCCGGTAAAAACGGTTAACGTAAACGTGATTCCGGATTTGCGTGTAGTACCCGGGGGACAAACCATTGGCGTCAAAGTAAAATCTGCAGGTATTCTGGTTGTAGGACACCATCTGGTTCGTTCTGGACAAGATGAACGTGTATCACCTGGAGAATCAGCAGGCATCAAGCTTGGAGATCTGATTACCCATATGGACGGCAAACGCCTTGATGGTGTATCGGGTGTAGCTGAAGCTGTTGAGCTCGCAGGTAAGAGCAAAAAAGGAATTGATGTTGTATTAAAACGCGGCAAAGAAACGGTCAAAACCCGTTTGACACCGGCCTATGATGCGGAAGACAAAGCCTGGAGGCTTGGATTGTACATTCGTGACTCCGCCGCAGGAGTAGGAACATTAACCTTCTACGCTCCGGATCAAGGCGTATATGGCGCTCTGGGACATGTCATTACGGATATGAACACGCAGACCTCCATCGTTGTTGGTAGTGGTCAGATTGTTCAGTCCAATGTAACGTCAATCTCTAAGAGTGAATCCGGTGATCCGGGTGAAAAACGAGCTCATTTCCTGAAAGAAAGCAAAATTTTGGGCAATATTGAACGTAATACGGCTTTTGGTATCTTTGGTAAAATGTCCGGAAATCCTGAACATAGTTTGTATTCAAAAGGGATTCCTGTTGCTTTCTCCCATGAAGTAAAAGAAGGTCCTGCAGAAATTCTCACAGTTGTTGAGGGTCAGCAGGTTGAACGTTTCTCAATTGATATAGTTCACGTAGCAGACCAATCCGAACCGGCGACCAAAGGTCTGGTGCTTCGTATCACAGATCCGAAGCTGCTGGATAAGACCGGAGGCATTGTACAAGGGATGAGTGGTAGCCCCATTGTTCAAAACGGAAAACTGATTGGTGCCGTGACGCATGTGTTCGTCAATGATCCTAAATCAGGTTATGGCTGCTTCATTGAGTGGATGTTACAAGATGCAGGAGTCATGATGAAAAAGGATAATGCAAAAAACCTTAAGGCGGGTTAACCTCCTTAAGGTTTTTTTGTCGAATGTAAACATATAATATCGGATAATGAAATAAATTATTTATTATATAGCAATGAGAAAAAAAAATAAAGAAAAATAATTTTCGACAGAAGGAATTTCCTCCCCTGTGTCGAAAATTTAACCTGTAAGGAAATGTACGAAACGATGTTTAAATTAAAGGAGGATACCGTTTTGCAAAAAATTGAGGTATTGCTGGCCGATGATAATCGTGAATTTACGAATTTGCTTGCCGAATATATATCCGAACAGGAAGATATGGAAGTAACCGGAATTGCTTACAATGGAGAAGAAGTGCTGCAGTTGCTGGAGCAGACTCGCGATGTACCGGATGTACTCATTCTGGATATTATTATGCCTCACCTGGATGGACTGGGTGTACTGGAGCGTCTGCGCAACCTGAATCTGTCTCCACAGCCCAAAGTCATTATGCTTACGGCTTTCGGACAAGAGAATATCACGCAGCGTGCCGTGCAACTCGGAGCTTCTTATTACATCCTGAAACCGTTTGACATGGAAGTGCTCGCGAATCGTGTACGTCAACTGGTTGGCACGCAAACCACGATCTCCACAGGTGGTGGTGGCGGTTCATCGATGTTTATGAACAAGTCCAATGTGGTGCCGATGGGTAAACACAAAAATTTGGATGCAAGCATTACGTCCATCATACATGAAATCGGCGTTCCTGCGCATATTAAAGGATATCAGTATTTACGCGAAGCCATCACTATGGTGTATAACAATATCGAAATTTTGGGTGCTATCACGAAAACCCTGTATCCAGCGATTGCCGAAAAGTTCAAAACAACGCCGTCTCGCGTCGAACGTGCCATCCGTCATGCCATTGAAGTGGCTTGGACACGTGGCAACATCGACAGCATCAGCCATCTGTTTGGCTATACAATCAATATCAGCAAGTCGAAACCGACGAATTCGGAATTCATCGCGATGGTTGCTGACAAGCTGAGAATTGAGCATAAGGTATCCTGAAAGGATCAGGAATGATACAGAACAATTCTTGATTACTGATGTATGAGCAGATTGAACTTTATGATCTAACATAAATAATGCAACCAAAAAAAACCGTTACAATCGGGCTTAAATAGCCTTTTTGTAACGGTTTTTTATACATGTAGGAGGCGTTTGTAACCTCTACTCCTGTTATAATGAAATAAATTTTTATGCTTAAAAGAAGTGCAAAGGAGATAGAATCTACTGAATAAAATTGAAATTTCACAACTAATCTTCTCTAAGTATCATGAAGCAGATAATTTGATGAGTTATTTTGGTCAAGAAATAGTTCTTATTGATAATTTAAAAAAATATTCAGATGAACAATGGTTAAGTTAGAGTGAAGAAATACTAACTATTGATTTTGATGGCTGGTCAGCGAATGTCACTTTTACTAAAAACGGTTCTTATCATAGTGACAGCTTAGATTTCTTCTTTTCTACAAATGATGCTCATAAGTATAATATTGGATTTTATGAAGATCTGCAGCGCTTCATTCTTAGCAGTGGAATAAATGTGAACCAATTTGACATCACCTCTGTCATCTGGTCAAACCCGGATGTCAAGAGAAGTGTTGGATGGAGCAGAGGAAGCATTTGCTTGAATTCCTTGAATTTTTCCTAGGTCTTTATCATTCTGCATAAAATTGGAAATCTTCGATTTGTTTTCAGCCTTATTTTCTTTATTTACTTCCTGATCTTCATCTGCATGAGATGGTGGAGTAGAATGGATAGCTTCTGTTGGTACCGGTTGGTTGATTTCTTTTAATTTTTCCCCGATGGACTGATCAACCTTTCGGATTTGAGAATCAATCTCTTGAACCATCTCACGCTTCATTTGAAAAACAGTTTGTTCAGCGTTCTCCAGCATCATCGACTTGCCCATGTCGTTTCCTGTGTCATTATCGAGAACGATCCGGTCGAAGCGGGTTTCTCCTTCTAGTGTTTGAATGGACCCGTGCATGCGATCACGCAAACCAACCAGTTTGCCTAACTGATCATAAGTCTGGCTATGTTTGATTAGATGACCCATTGCCGGAGCCTGATTTTCGCCAGAGAGCTCAGACGGTTGCGGCTCCTGTTGCTTAGGTTGCTCAGACTGCTTCAATTTATTTTTTTCTTGAATTTCCTCGCTTTTGATTTGAGCGATTTGATTATCGACCTGTTGGATGAAACTCGTTATAGATTTAACGCGTTCCGCCTTGATTTTGGAGTCCAACTGATCATTAGATTTGACAGATTGCAGTTCTTCATTGAGCCTGATTTTTTGTTTCATAAGTCCCTGAATTTCCTTATCTCTGCTGGAGACTTGGCTCTCTGGGGTGAAGCTGCTTTTGGAGGCAGGTGAAATTGAATTCATGGTCTTTTCCCCTTCTTCGTTATATCGTGGATATACTTACATATATCGGATGTTACGAGAAGCGAATGAAGATATGCTGGCGAATAAGTTCACTTTCACTTCTGTGTTGCTTACTTGCTAATAATAATTGATAATGGTTATCAATAAGTGAAGGACTGTTTACTCAATCTATTTAGACGGAGTTGGGTTAATGAAATGTGGAATAACTATTACATACTCTGGAACTATGCTGCTGTGAGTATTGCGGATATACGTTATATGGATTTAGGGCCAACTGAGGAGCTAACATATAAATTTCCTGCGAGCACGTTTGTATTCACCATCCAGGGTAAAGCCTATGTAACCATAAACGACCAGAAGCATGAAGTGAGTCGTTTTTATGTTCTTCATGGTGGAAAGGGAAGCGTGCTGCATATTGAAGCTGGACAATCCGGACTGAATCTGTTTTACCTTATGTACAAAGCAAGTCTGCCAAGTGGAGGAAGAACCGATTTGGGCAACATGATGGAGCGCATGAATCCATTTCAGCTAACCTATGGTTTTGCCCCCAAGTCACCAGTTGTGCTGTATGAGCAAGTAAAACAGATACACACTTTATGGAATCAAAAGAACCCCATACATCATTTTCAGGCAAAGAGCCTGTTTTACCCTTTTGTAGAGAAGGTATCAGCACAAATTCCTCATGCTGCAACTCGCTATTCCGTTACGGATCAGGTCAGTAAAGTCATTGAAATTGTGGAATCCTCTTATGCTGAGCCGTTGACGTTGCATGTTTTGGCAGAGAAGGTTGGCAGCAGTCCCAGAAGTCTGTCCCGCAAGTTCAAGCAGGCCACGGGTTATAGTCCAATCGACTATTTGATTCAGTTCCGTTTGTTCAAGGCCAAGGAGATGCTGCTGCATACCGACGCTACATTGGATGAGATTGCAGCAGGTATCGGTTATCCGGACGGATATTATCTGGGACGTATGTTCAAAAAACATACAGGCCTTTCTCCGCTTCAGTTCAAGGAGAAAACATCTGGACCCCTAAAATGGCCTGATCTGACATCGACCTTGGCGCGAAATGACATTTCCAGTGGAAGAGCTGGAAGGTATGTTTATAACGATGATGATAATCATTATCAATATAAACACGGAGGGTCATTGTACATGAATAGACAGACAAGAACGGGAATGCTGCTTAGTATTTTATTAAGTCTCATTTTACTGCTGAGTGCCTGCTCGCCAGGGGCAATTAGTAATTCTGGGGGAGAAACATCCGGAAGCAAAGGGACTTCGAGTGCTACCAGCACAGTAACGGCAGATAGCCAATCAAACAATTCCGAGCCTCGGATCATCTCGACGGTTAAGGGAGATATCACGGTCCCGGCTGAACCCAAGCGAATTGTGGTTGATTTATATTTGGGAAGCCTGATTGCCTTGGGAATCAAACCAGTCGGTACACCGGAAATGAATCTGAAGAATCCCTATTTTATCAAATCACTTGAGGGCGTAGAAAATATTGGTGAATACGAAACCATTTCTCTTGAAAAGGTGTTGGAACTTCAACCAGACCTGATTGTCACAGGTGATCCTGATTTGTTTGATTCTTTTAGCAAAATTGCGCCTACGCTTGTTGTTCCTTATGGTGAGTTGAAAAATACCCATGAAGAGATCGCTTATTTCGGTAAAGCGTTGAACAAAGAAAAAGAGGCTGAGTCATGGTTGGCCGATTACGACGGACGAATTGCGGACGCCAAGAAGCGTGTAAGTGAAGCAATCGATGCAGATGCAGAAGTATCAGTTATGCAATTTTACGATAAAGCACCATTAGCCTTTGGTGATAATTTTGGGCGTGGAGGTCAGGCAGTGTACAGTGCTCTCGGATTGAATCCTCCAGCAGACAAAAAAGTGATATTAATGAAAGATCAGCTTGTTGAAGTTTCGTCCGAATCCATACCCGAATTTGCTGGTGATTACATTATTCTTACGGCAGAGAACCTGACTGTAGAGGAATTGAAATCTAAGCCGGTATGGAGTTCGCTTGATGCCGTTAAGAATGATCGTGTGTTTATCTGGAGTCCGGATCGTTCATGGTACTTTGACCCTATTGCAACGTTGGATCAGACGGAGGAATTGGCAGCTTGGTTCACGAAAACATCGGATCAAAAGTAAATCTTTCGGATCATTGGTTGGTGAAATTGAGTCCTGGTCAAAATACAGTTGATAATGAAAATTATTATCATCTATAATGAAGGAATAATAGTGAACCACTATAACGCTTCGGTTAAGGATGGTTTGCAGAATAATGATCTTGTACAAGGTCTTTGTTCCTGGTGAGACTGGGATTGGAGAGTAATCGATGCAATTAAACGAACAGATGCATAGCTGGAATCACGCGGCTGTTAAAATTCTGGATATACGCCGGATCGTCATGGAGGCAGGGGAGATACAGGAATCCTATTTGCTTCCGGCAAACGCTTTTATATACAGCATTCGGGGTGCAGCTCAACTTAAATTGGATGGGAAAACACACGAAGCACAGCGATTCTGTATTCTGCATGGTGGTAAAGGGTCATCACTGGATATTCGGGTGAGCGAAAGGTTTGAATATTATTTGCTGTTCTACAGGGCATTCCTTGCGTTCCCAACTCATCGTAAATCATGGCGGTTATCACAACCTCCTCAGGTTCAGGTTGCTCCGTTCTCTTTGCAATATGGGTTTACGCCGAGCAATCCTCTTGCTATATTGCGCTATTTTGGTGAACTGGAGAAAGCGTGGGATCAGGCGAGCAGACTGGACTTGCTGCAAGTGAAAAGTTTGTTCTACCAATTCATTCATGAGCTGTTGTTTCAATTGGCAGAGCAGGAGGTCAGAACAGTGCTTCCAGACCCTATTGAGCAAACACTTCGCTACATTCAGCAACATTATAGGGAACAGGTGACTCTGGATTTTCTGGCTGAACAATTCAACTACAGCTCCCGTCATTTATCTATGCAATTTAAACGAAAGACAGGACACAGCCCGATTGATTATCTCATTCAAACGAGACTGACCAAGGCTCGGAATCTGCTTGTGCGATCCGATGCAACCCTGCGAGAAATCGCGGCAGAAGTGGGATACACGGATGTGTATTATTTCAGCCGTATTTTCAAAAAGCATGTGGGCCTATCCCCCACACTCTATCAGCGGAAAATAAGAGACCAGACCTTGGCAGAGGATCATCCATTACAATTCTCCGAATCGTCCATTGGCTGGAGATGGAAGCGAGGATATATTGATTATGAGAATCATTATCAATATATAGACGGAGGGTCTACATCAATGAAAAGAAGAAAAACAAGCTCCAGCATGATTTTGGTTGCACTTTTAAGCATCACAATGCTTTTATCGGCATGCTCAACTGGCTCTGCAACAACAACAGCTACGGGGGAAGGCACGAATACGAACTCATCTACGAGCACAGCCGCATCTTCATCATCAGATTCAGGTAGTCAAACGAACAATGAAAATGGAACACGCACGGTCTCCACGGTTAAAGGTGATGTTGTTGTCCCGGCAAATCCTAAACGGGTGGTTGTACTTTATCTTCAAGGAGATGTTGTAGCGCTTGGAATTAAGCCTATTGCGACGTCTGACGTATTTGATGGGGCTGCATATAAAAATGAGCTTGAAGGTGTAAATTCACTAGGCACCTGGTTTGAACCAAACCCTGAGGCTGTCATTGATCTGGACCCGGATTTGATCATTGTTCCTTCAGAAGAGACTTACACGCTATTAAAAGATATTGCACCAACGGTGTATGTCCCATATGAGAAAATGACAACGGAAGAAAGACTTCATAGTATCGCTAGCATTTTCGGCAAAGAACAGGAAGCAGACGTTTTAATCGACAATCTTAACAGTAAAGTTGAAGAGAGCAAGAAAACACTTGCTGATGCAGGCATACTGGACAAAACGGCCTCCATCGTCGAGGGTGGACTGAAAGAGATGGTCATTGTAGAAAGTAAGCAGTACGGCCGAGGATCTCAGGCTATATACGAGTACTTGGAAATGAAAGCACCTGAAGCGGTCCAGAAAAAAATTGACGTCGTTTCTGACGCGGCAGGTTCGACCTTGTCTATGGAAGTTCTTCCTGAATATATGGGAGACTACGTATTTCGTTCAGTATATGAAGGCGCAGATAACCTTAACGATAACCCAATTTGGAATAGCATACCCGCTATCAAAGAAGGCCGTCTAATCGAAATTGACTTTGATTTCTTCTATTACTCGGATATCTATTCCATCAACAAGCAAATCGATTTCGTTGTCGAGCATCTATTGGCAGCTTCCAAAGTTAAGTAATCAACAAATAAATAACCGATGGTAGTTTTGTATAAGAAATGTTTGAATTTTAGCCATTGTAATTTGATAAGTTTCCCATTAGACTAGGAAAAGAGTGATAATGAGAATCGATATCAAATAGTCGAGTGCTTTGGATCGAACTGATGGAGGTAACTACATGGATCAGCATTTGGAATTATATGATGTAACAATTATCGGCGGGGGACCTGCCGGCATGTATTCTGCATTTTACAGCGGGATGCGTGATATGAAGACCAAGTTGATTGAGGCGCGGGATAGATTGGGTGGTCGCATGCTCTTTTATCCAGAGAAAATGATCTGGGACGTTGGCGGCGTCACTCCGATTCTGTGTGAAAATTTGATTAAACAGCTGGAAGAACAGGCGAGAACGTTTGAGCCAACGATTGTGTTTGAACAGCAAATTGAAGGATTCGAGCGTCAGCCTGATGGCACGATTCTGCTGACATCGAATACAGGAGAACAACACTGGACACGTACCGTCATATTGGCGATCGGGTATGGTATATATAAAATGGCGAAGCTGGAGCTTGAAGGCGCTGACCGTTATGAGGTTACCAATCTTCACTATACAGTACAGGAGCTGGAACCTTTCCGTGGCAAACGGGTACTGATCTCTGGTGGGGGTGACTCCGCTGTCGATTGGGCCAATGAGCTTGAAGTACTGGCAGAGCAAGTGACGGTTGTGCATCGTCGTGACCGCTTTGGCGGATTGGAGCGCAATGTACTGCGGATGAGAGAATCCTCAGTAGATATTCGTACACCATACGCCGTTGATACCCTACATAGTCAAAGTGGGGAGATCATCGAACAGGTGACGATATCCCATGTTGAGACAGGTGAGAGAGAAGTTCTTGATGTGGATGCGATTATCGTTAACCACGGCATGAAGAGTGATTTTGGCCCGATCCGGGATTGGGGACTTGATCTTGGTGAATGGCATGTCACTACAACTGAGAAGCTGCAAACAAATATTCCAGGCGTCTTCGCTGCAGGAGACTTTGTAGATTACGGAAGTAAACTGTATCTGATTGCTGGTACATTTACGGATGCTGCCCTCGCGGTAAACAGTGCAAAACTGTATATGGATCCTGAGGCGGATAAAGTTGCCTATGTGTCTTCCCATAACAGCCGTTTCAAGGAGAAAAATAAAGCACTTGGTGTTGTGGAAGAATAGAATCTCTTCATATAAACTTCAACTCCAAGTTCAAAACAAACGAAGTAGTTCTGGTTAATGCCGGAACTGCTTTTTTTTGTTTCCATTTTCGGTATGAACCTTCTCAAATTGCACATCATAGAACAGGCACCGGAATTGAACATGCATCATCAACTGTCTATAATGAGCCTTAGAAGTGAGGAGAAACATCAAGAAACGTCAAACAGATTAGAGTGGAGTGCAGAATATGAAAAAAGAATCTCAACGTATATCCACATTCATTCATCGGTGGTTCAAAGGCCCTGAGAAAAAATGGATCAAATGGTCGGAAGTTTATCTCGCTGTTGCTGGAAAAATGCACCGACTATTGGTGGAAGGAAGGCGCGCACGTTCAGCGGCCAGAAGACTGCATCAGGATTTGCCCATTACCGCTTTAGGCCAGATGAAGCTGGAGCCGGGAGATATTTTATATACACCAAGTTCAGAATCGACCTATTACGCCGGGCATATGGGGATTATTGGACTCGACGGTAAAGTGTATCACGTACATCCTTATGGACCTGTTTTTGCCGATTCGTTGGATTGGTACATCACCCGCTTTTATGAGGGAGATCGTTTCATTGTGTTTCGTTCCCGTTTGAATCAGGCTGGAGTGAAGGCAGCGCAGTGGGTACAGGATCATTACAAGCAGGTGAAATTTTATCGATTGCAGACAAATCTGCGCAGCATTGAACGAAACTATTGTTCCAAATTTATATATCAGGCGTACCAATTTACAACTGGACTTGATCTGTGGAGTCGAAAGTTTGTGAAGTTGAATCAGGGATATATCTATCCGTTTCGAATTGAGCGCTCACCTGAGCTGGAGGTTCTTGGAACGTTTTATAAATAAGGCAAGTTAACCGACGGAAGTTCCTTTCTCCTACAAGAGGTTTGAGGCAGGTTCTGTCGGTTTTTTTTGTATGCGTAGAGATCAAAAACAGGAAAAAGGCTCAAAACGTCGAATAGATTATGAGATAGGCATGCACAACTTGGAATCGTATACATAACCAATGCAGGATCAATTTTTGCCCAAGCATAAGCAATTTACCCCCTAGAAGGCAAACAAGGAAGAGAGAGAAAGAGATGAAATGGCTGAACTTTGTGCGCAGGTTCAAATCAAACTCAAACGTAGTAAAACTATCCGATTACACTCCCAGGAAGGAAAGGAGGCAATATTGTTCCATCTGTAGTAAAAAAGTGAAGTCCATCGTGCATTATGCGACTTCCCAGGGAAATGTTACAGGTGTATGCAGTTCTTGTAAATCAGTGGCGGAACATCGAGGAATGTTACCCATTTAATAAGGAAGAGATACGCTCAGGAAATAACATTGCTTTGATTTATGAGCGTTTTTGTAGTACATTAGCAAATGTATTCGAAGGAGGATTCTAATGTACTCAGGTAGACAAGACGATACTTTATACATCATGACCTACACCTTAAACAGCGGTATCAAGGGTACGGTTCCACTGTCAAATAAGCAGATTATTGAGTGGCTGGATTGCTACAGAAATGAGAAGCGCTTCGTGACCGAAATCGGCAAGGAGTTTTTTGGATTGAATGCAGGATTGGTAGCAGATTTTAAAGTTCAGAATCATTTATCGGATTATCAGCAGACAATTATGCCTACACAGCAGCAGGATAACATGGAACGTTTGTCCAGCGCATATAAATCAACCGAGTTATTAATGAAGATTGATTGCAAATGTGGCACGGCATATGTTACGGAATCTCCATATAAGCGCACCAAATGGTACTGCACCAAGTGCAAAGAAATCGTATTTTTGGATGCCAAAAAAGGAATGGTAGAAACGTCGCGTGGCGACGCTTACTACATGACCAACAAATATTTTGTTTCCCGGGACTAGCGGGAGATGACGAATGGGAAGCATCGCTGTGAGGCGGTGCTTTTTTGTATATAAAAAGTGTCCAAGACGAGTTGAGGAAGGGTATATTAAGGGCATGCTGGTAAAAAGGAGTTATAATAAAAAAAGCCCACAGGGGCTTTTTTTGAAATCTCAGGAAACCTGTAGCAGCAGATACCGCCGATCAGAACCTATAGATTGATCATTGAATAACTGAGACAGCTCAGCATTCAACTTTGTGAGGAGGAATGAAGCAGCAGCGACAGCGCGGCTCATACGCTTCTGAATCGCCAATCATGACGACTGGTCCAAGCGTCACAGGCTCTCCATTAACGATACGCTGGGTGAAAGCCGCATCCGGGCTTCCGCATACGGCACAGAATGCCGACAGTTTCTCAATGTCATCCGCCATAGCGAGCAAACCGCCTACATATCCAAATTCCTTGCCACGGTAATCCATATTCAGTCCATCCACAATGACATGTTTGCCACAGTAGGCTAGCTCGGAGACCAGTTCCATGATGGCACTGCTGAAAAATTGTACTTCATCAAATGCAACAACATCAGCATCTTTGGTCTGAGTCAGGATCATCTCTACGGATTCCGGGGTCAATTGCCGGGGAATGGAATGGGCAGGCAGACGATAGCCGATACGGCTAACTATCTCGTCTTGGGCAAACCGATCATCTTCGGCTGGTTTGTAGGCAACGACCTTTTTACGGCCAAATTGAATTAATTTCTGACAACGGCGAATGAGTTCACCGGATTTTTCACTAAACATAGGTCCTGTAATTACGGTAATTCGTCCTGTTTGCACAGTTCTGCTACTCCTCTCACATACGGGATTCAACAAAAAAAAGCGACCATTACAGAGTACCACAAAATCTTTAGTAAGAGCCAGAACTAATCTGATCAGCTTTGTGTTACTATATGGATTGTTAAGCTGTTGGTTACGGCAGTGTAGTGCAAAGCCAGGAGCGATTGAAAAGAGGTGTTAACGATGAGTGAAGCATTATCCGAATTACAAGAGCGATATGAACGTTTGAAAGGACAGTCAGTCCTTGACGAAGCTGCGCAGGCGTTGTTTGCAGACTTGTTCGCTGAAGCGGAGCGGCTGCAAGCCAGTAATCTGACGTTGCGCAGAACGATTCTGAAGTCCTCTTCGAAAGAGTCGCGCATGTCTACCAAGCTGCGGGATGCATTATACGAATAACCCGGAGACTACTCCGGGTTCTCTTCTGTCTGCAATTTGCGGGGAAATAGAATGCCTGCTGTAATTCTGGCAATCATGGCGAAGGTGAGGCCGATACCTGCAAACATATAGATGACAGTAAATGCCTTGCCGAATCCGGTCGATGGTACAAAATCCGGATGTCCCACTGTCGTTAGAGTTACTGCGCAGAAATAGAGGGCATCAATCCAGTGCAGTCCTTCAACGCGAGTATAAAATAACGTGCCCGAGAGAAGTGTCGCCGCAGTTAATACAAACAGAGCCAGGAACTTCTGGTCCTTGAAGGCATGGAAAATGCCTTTAAGCAATCTTTTTAGCGTAATGATAAACGAAACCATGTTGATCCATCCTGTCTATGGAAGAGTGGGCATTGTGCATATTCAAGATGCTAACACTGAATTTATGCAAAATACGTGTTTGAATAAATAAGCATTATACCTGATCGAGTACCGTATATAAAGGCAGATGTAAGGCTAGGATGTTGAAATGTTGCGGAGCCAGAAAAAATGACAAAAAGCCCGGACTCAGGAAGTCCTACCGGGCGTCTCTGCTTTGTCGGCTGAGGGTGTGTTTTTTGAACGAAAACGGGGTCCTACATAATTACGCTTGCGGTCACGGAACAGAATCCAGCCTCCCAGAAAACTCATGCCTGCGGCGAACAGGACAAGTCCTCCACCAAAGGAGAGCCATTGAAATCCTGGTGAGATCTGCTCGTTCCCATGCTCGGCATAATACAGGAAAAGGGCGTCCTTCATCATTAGAAAACCCTTCATTGCCATTAACCCGGGAATGACCAGAACAATAATCGCCACGAATCGTGCAAAGATCAGTCTAGTATTCATCACCATTAAACTCCTTCTGCCTGAGGTTGACGTAAAATAAAGGTTGCGCTTACAGGTCATACCTGATTCCATCATAGCTTGGTTTTCAGAAGCTGTCCATGCGTTTCGGGGTCAAATTTTGAGTTGACTGCTTAAGGGGAGTACAATGGAATATAGGTAACGTCTATGAAAAAGAGATTCATTCGAATCATCATCTTACAAATATATTGAAATTGTATTGAAATTATATGGATAGAGGAGAACATTAAAGATGCCAATTACATGTGATGTTGCCATTCTTGGAGGAGGAACGGGAGGGTATGTTGCTGCCATCCGTGCCGCACAGTTAGGAAAACAGGTTGTTATTATCGAGAAGGATAAGCTGGGAGGCACCTGTCTGCATCGTGGCTGTATTCCGAGCAAGGCGTTGCTACGAAGTGCGGAAGTGTACGCTGAGATACAAGAGAGCGAAATGTATGGGATTGAAACAGCTGGAGCAACACTTGTATTTCCTAAGGTTCAGGCGCGCAAGGATGCAATTGTGGAGCAGCTTCATCAAGGTGTGCAGTATTTAATGAAAAAAAATAAAATTCAGGTCGTACACGCCAAAGGGCGTGTGATCGGACCTTCCATTTTCTCCCCTCAGAGCGGTGCAGTGGCTGTCGAGTTTGAAGATGGCGAGATGGATACGGTTGTGCCAACCAACCTCATTATTGCTACCGGGTCTCGCCCACGGGTACTGCCAGGTCTTGAGCCAGACGGCCGATACATCATGAGCAGTGATGAGGCTTTGCGAATGGATGAATTACCAGCATCTCTGATCATTGTTGGTGGTGGCGTAATTGGCCTCGAATGGGCCTCCATGCTGAATGATTTTGGCGTAGAAATTACAGTTGTTGAAGCCGCTGCTCATGTATTGCCAGCAGAGGATGAAGATATAGCGAAAGAAATGCAGAGATTGCTTGGGAAACGCGGTGTTCGCTTCCTAACAGGCGCTAGCGTTCTGACAGAGACATATAGCATACAGAAAGACGGAATTCAGATTGATGTCAAGCTGGGGGACGAGAAGCAAGAGACCCTGAAAGCGGACAAGATGCTGGTGTCGGTTGGTCGCCAGGCCAATGTCGAAAATATCGGACTCGAAAATACAGATATCAAACTCGAACGCGGATTTATTGCCGTGAATCAACATCTTCAAACGGGTGAGGGACACATTTATGCAATCGGCGATGTCATCGGCGGATTACAGCTAGCACATGCAGCGAGTCATGAAGGCATTTTGGCAGTGAATCATCTGGCGGGTGAAACGGTACATGCCGTCGAATCACATCGAATTCCGCGCTGTGTCTATACTCGTCCGGAAGCAGCGAGTATCGGATTCACGGAGCGCGAGGCCAAAGAGCGTGGTTATGAAACGAAGACAGGCAAGTTCCCGTTCCAGGCGATTGGAAAATCTTTGGTTCATGGAAGTCGGGATGGATTCGTGAAGGTAATCGCGGATGCCAAGACGAATGATATATTGGGAGTACATATGATCGGTACCCATGTGACGGAACTGATCGCAGAAGCCTCTTTGGCTCAAATGCTGGATGCCACACCTTGGGAAGTGGGACAGACGATCCATCCTCACCCAACTTTGTCGGAAATCATGGGTGAAGCCATGTTGGCAGTAGACGGAAAATCGATTGGAATGTAAGCCGGACAGGCTTATGAGAATGGTCCTTTCCTTTTTTGGGCAAATGGGATTATAATAAGGTTAAGCCAAGTCTTAGTACCAGGTTATAAGATCGGGTAGTAAGACGGGCATAGGCTCTGATTAAAAGGAGGTACCTCATATGAGTTCAAAAGGTACTGCAGACGCGGTCCATCGGCATGAACAGCTGGGACTTAGCGATGGTGAAGTATTGGATATGTACAAATACATGCTGCTCGCACGCAAGTTTGACGAGCGTTGCTTGCTCTTACAGCGGGCCGGCAAAATTAACTTTCACGTATCCGGTGTAGGACAGGAAGCTGCGCAAGTAGGCGCTGCATTTGGTCTGGACCGGGATCACGATTATTATTTACCGTATTACCGCGATTATGGCTTTGTACTGGCGGTTGGCATGACTCCACGTGAGCTGATGCTGTCTGCTTTTGCGAAGGCGGAAGATCCGAATAGTGGCGGACGGCAAATGCCGGGTCACTTCGGTCACAAAAAGCTGCGGATTGTAACGGGCTCCAGTCCAGTTACGACACAGGTTCCGCACGCTGTAGGGTTTGCACTGGCTGCCAAAATGAAAAAGCAAGAATTCGTTTCTTTTGTAACTTTTGGCGAAGGGTCAAGCAACCAGGGAGATTTCCACGAAGGTGCCAATTTCGCAGGTGTTCATAAACTTCCTGTGATCATTATGTGTGAGAACAATCAGTATGCCATCTCGGTGCCAATTCACAAGCAGCTGAGTGGGAAAATATCGGATCGTGCACTTGGTTACGGGTTCCCTGGACTGCGTGTAGACGGAAACGATGCGCTGGAAGTATACGGTGCAGTCAAAGAAGCTCGTCGCCGCGCAATCGCTGGTGAAGGACCTACACTTATTGAAGCGATGATGTATCGTTTGTCTCCACACTCCACTTCCGACAATGATCTGGCATACCGGACCAAGGAAGAGGTTGAAGAGAACTGGAAGAAGGACGGCGTGCTTCGCATGAAGAACTATCTGATCGATTGCGGCATCTGGGACGAAGCCCGGGATGCGGATCTGGCTTCCCAGCTTGCGCTGGAAATGAAAGAAGCGACTGAATACGCAGACAACGCGCCATATCCGAAACCTGAGGACACTCTGACGCACGTTTATGCGGACAGCGAAGAAGGGGGACGGTAAGTATGGCGGTTATGGAATATATTGATGCAATCCGTCTCGCGATGAAAGAAGAGATGGAGCGGGATGAAAATGTCTTTATCCTTGGTGAAGATGTCGGGGTTAAAGGCGGTGTGTTCACTACAACCAAAGGGTTGCAGGATCAGTTCGGCGAAATGCGTGTCATGGACACACCTTTGTCCGAATCAGCGATTGCAGGTGTAGCTATTGGCGCTGCGATGTACGGTATGAAACCTATTGCCGAGATGCAATATTCGGATTTCATGCTGCCTGCAACAAATCAGATTATTAGTGAAGCGGCCAAAATTCGCTATCGCTCCAACAATGACTGGAGTTGCCCGATTGTTATTCGTGCGCCGATTGGCGGCGGTATTTTTGGTGGGCTGTATCACTCCCAATGTCCGGAATCGATCTTTTTTGGCACACCAGGTCTGAAAATTATAGCTCCATACTCGGCATACGATGCGAAGGGACTGCTCAAAGCTGCCATTCGCGACCCGGATCCGGTTCTCTTTTTTGAAAATAAAAAATGTTACAAGCTGATCAAGGAAGATGTGCCAGAGGATGATTATATCGTTCCGATTGGTAAAGCCAACGTGCTTCGCGAAGGAGCAGATATTACGGTTATCGGTTATAGCCAGCCACTTCATTTTGTCATGCAGGCTGCCGAAGAGCTGGAGCGTGAGGAAGGCATTACTGCCCATGTACTGGATCTGCGCACATTGCAGCCACTTGATCGCGAAGCCATCATTGCCTCCGCTCGTCTGACAGGCAAAGTGCTGATTGTGCATGAAGATAATAAAACTGGTGGTGTAGGAGCGGAAGTTGCGGCTATCATCAGTGAAGAATGTCTGTTCGAACTGGATGCGCCGATTCAGCGTCTCTGCGGACCGGATGTACCGGCAATGCCGATTAGCCCAACATTGGAGAAATTCTATATGCTGAGCAAGGATAAAGCCAAGGAAGCGATGCGTACACTCGCCGAGTATTGATTCGTGTAGTGAGATAGTTTAAAAGTAAAGTTTGGAGTGATATAACCAATGAGTATGAAATGGATCGAGGTCATTATGCCGCAGCTGGCGGAATCGCTGGTCTCGGCTACCATTGCGAAATGGTTGAAAAAACCGGGTGACCGGGTTGAACAATACGAACCGATCTGTGAAGTAATTACGGATAAAGTCAATGCAGAGATTCCATCAACCGTTGATGGAATTATGGGTGATTTGTTGGTCGAGGAAGGTACGACCATTGCGGTTGGCGAAGCCATCTGCCGCATGCAGGTAGCTGCTTCTGATGCGGAAGCAGCAGAACAAGTAACACAAGCTTCGCAGCAACAGAATGGTGATCATGTTCATGTGCAACAAAGTGCGAACTACGTACCTACTGCTGGTGCAGCGAGTACATCAGGACATGATCCCAATCAGCCGATGCGTAACCGCTATTCTCCTGCGGTTCAGTCCCTTGCAGCTGAACATGGTCTGAACTTGCAGAGCATTCAGGGCACTGGAGCAGGTGGCCGGATTACACGTAAGGATGTACTGGCAGTCATTGCACAGGGTGGAAACACCGGCGCAGCGTCTGCACAGTCTTCTACAGTAGCAGGACAGCAGGTCTCTTCAGGAGTACCTTCAGGTTCTCCTTTCAGCGGAATGAATCGGGGGAATGCAGACTTGGGCGCATCTGCGGGAGAAACAGTTCCAGCAGCCGATGCAGGTGTTCCTGTGAGACATTCCGGCATACATCTGACCGAAAGTCCGAAAATCCCGCAAATCGAAGTAGATGGCGGCGGACAGGGAAGATCCGAATACTTCATCGACGTTACTCCAGTTCGTAATGCCATTGCTCGTAATATGCGTCAAAGCGTGTCGGAAATCCCTCACGCGTGGACGATGATTGAAGTGGACGTGACGAATCTGGTGATGCTGCGCAACAAACTTAAGGATGAGTTCAAGCGCAAAGAAGGCATCAACCTGACGTATCTGTCCTTCATGATGAAGGGTGTCGTCAATGCCATTAAAGACTATCCAATCATGAATTCCGTCTGGGCTGTTGACAAAATTATTGTCAAACGGGATATCAACCTGTCCATGGCAGTGGGTACAGAAGACTCTGTACTTACACCTGTAATTAAACATGCAGATCAGCGCAACATCGCTGGCCTGGCTCGTGAAATTGATGAGCTGGCACGTAAAACACGTGAAGGCACTCTGAAGCTGGACCATATGCAGGGCGGAACGTTCACGGTTAACAATACCGGATCATTTGGGTCCATTCTGTCGCAACCTATCATTAACTACCCGCAGGCAGCGATTCTTACCTTTGAGTCGATCGTCAAGAAACCTGTGGTCATTAATGACATGATTGCTGTCCGTTCCATGGCGAACCTTTGTCTCTCCCTGGATCATCGTATTCTGGATGGAGTCATTAGCGGACGTTTCCTGCAACGTGTAAAAGAGAATCTTGAAGGATACACGATGGAATCGAAAGTGTATTAAGAGAGAGCAAGTGCATCATTTCAATGAGTTACTAAATGATGCCAAGCCCTGAATAGATGGATAATGGGAGAGTGTATGTGCCAATGGCCGTGCACTTTTCCCGTTTTCTTCAATAGAATGCTCATCATCATACAATGAACATTGAAACAGAAGGGTGTGGGGAAATCATGAGCAAGCCGCTGGATGTGGTATACATACCGATGCTTGATTATGAAGAGGCTTGGAACCGCCAGAAAGCGATTGTGCAGCAACTGGATGAGGGAGAAGGAGCGGAACAGATGCTGTTGCTCCAGCATCCGCCGACGTATACGATCGGTTCACAGAATCACCCGGAGCACCTGCTTCTCAGTGAAGACGAACTGCGGGAGCAAGGCATCTCCTTGTTTCAAATTGACCGTGGCGGTGATATTACTTATCATGGCCCTGGCCAGTTGGTAGGTTACCCGTTACTTGTTCTTGGGCGGGATGAAGCCTTGGATTTACATGGCTATTTACGTTGTCTGGAGCAGATGATTATTGATTATTTGGCTGATCAGGGTATTGAAGCGGGACGTAAAGAGTCTTACACAGGAGTGTGGATCGGAGATTTGAAAATTGCCGCCATCGGCGTAAAGTTCAATCGGTGTAAACATCGGCGCGGCTTCGTGACGAGTCACGGATTTGCTTTTAATATCACCTCGGGCATTCAGCACGCAGGCTTTCAGGGTATTGTTCCTTGCGGGATTGAGCAGTATGGTGTGACCTCGTTGGAGGATATTACAGGTAAGACCTACACTGTGGAACAGGTTGCGCAGGAGATCGTTCCATACTTTAATCGGATTTTCCCGTATGAGATTACCTGGATTACAGAAAAAGAAGCCCTTCCCCGTCTGTAAATCAGACAGTCAAAAGGCTTCAGGTTTCTATCCGAACAATAAAGGTTCGAGCGCAATGAAAAGGGTGGACCCAATCATGGCGAGCAGCATGAGATAGATAATGATGCGGAACCATTTCTTTTTTTGCATGATGAGAGAACTCCTTTCAACAAATGAATAAAGAGACCATAGTAATTGTATTGTACCGTATCGAAGAAAGGTAGGAAAGTCCTATGATAAAACAGCAGCGTGTTATTGATCATTTTATGGAACTGGTGCAGATTGATAGTGAAACAACCCATGAACAAAATATATCAAAAGTGTTAAAAGAACAGTTTACTCAGCTGGGCCTCAGTGTATATGAGGACGACACCATGGAGAAAACTGGACATGGCGCTGGTAATCTCGTAATTACCTGGGAAGCCGAGGGTGCGGAAGCAGCAGCACCAATCTTTTTCACATGTCATATGGATACCGTAACGCCTGGACAAGAAATTAAACCTGAGCTGGGTGAAGACGGTTGGATTCGCAGTGATGGCACGACAATTCTGGGTGCAGATGACAAGGCGGGGATTGCCGCTTTGTTTGAAGCGATTCGAGCAATTCAAGAGAACAACCTTCCACATGGGAAAATTCAATTTGTGATTACCGTAGGTGAAGAGTCGGGTCTGGTTGGTGCACGTGCAATGAATCCGAAGGATATTGAAGCCGAGTTCGGTTATGCCCTGGATTCCAACGGAGCCGTGGGTACAATCTGTGTGGCTGCTCCGGCCAGAGCGGAAATTCAGATGAAGATTTATGGGAAATCCGCACATGCGGGCGTGAATCCAGAAGACGGCATCAGTGCCATTCAAGTGGCGGCCAAAGCAATTGCAGCGATGAAGCTGGGACGAATTGATGATGAGACTACGGCGAACATCGGCAAATTCCAGGGCGGATCAGCACTGAACGTCGTCTGCGATTTTGTCCAAATTGAGGCTGAGGCCCGCAGTATTGTGCAGGAGAAGGTAGAACTTCAAGTGGCCCAGATGCGTGAAGCATTGGAAACGACATGCCGCAAATATGGTGCAACTGCTGAGTTCCGCAGTGAGATTCTGTATCCTGCATTTGGCTTCCATGATGAACACGAGGTTGTTCAGCTTGCACAGCGTGCCATTCGGAGCCTGGGGCTGGAGACTAGCACGTTTGCATCCGGTGGTGGCAGTGATGCCAACATCTTCAATGGGTTCAACATACCCACGGTTAACCTGGCTGTAGGCTATGAGGACATCCATACGACGAAAGAACGCATCCGCGCCGAGGATATTGTGAAACTATCTGAAGTGGTTGTGGCTATTATTCAGGAAACGGCTGCAAGTAAAAAGTAATCCAAAGAGACTGAGGGTGAAACTCCCCCGTGCTTCAACTGAAAAGTCCGAATCCGGTACAAACCGAGTTCGGACTTTTTGGCAAAACCATGTTATATTTCATGGGTATTGCAGACCAAGAACAATATCATTTACGTCCAGCGAGCATATCGATTAATTTGGCATCTGGACCCCACTCACGTACCCATTGTTTGAGTATGAGCTGGACTTGTCTGGCTTGTCCTACCACGTGTACGGATTGCGGTGTTAAATAACTGTTCATTGGTTGTCCCCCTGATTTGCTATATTTGTTTGAAATCGCTATAAGCTCACCATATGCCAAAAAACAGAGGTTTATACGTATAAAGAAAACCAAAATTCGAAGAAGTGGAGTTGAAGAACAGATGAACCCAACCAATCATAAGCATCCTGCCAATCCAAAACTTGACGAAGAGACCATATCGACAAAGCCCATCTTCGAGGGCAAAGTCATTTCCCTTCAAGTCGACACAGTCAAGCTGCCTAACGGTCAGACTGCTACCCGTGAGATCATCCGTCATCCTGGAGCAGTGGCTGTCCTCGCGCTGAATGGAGATCGTATGCTGGTCGTTGATCAGTATCGTCAGGCCATGGGACGTACCGAAGTCGAGATTCCGGCAGGCAAACTGGACCCGGGAGAAGAACCTGAAGTGGCAGCAGCACGTGAATTGCGCGAAGAAACCGGTTATGTAGCCAAATCACTGCGGCATCTGCGTTCATTTTACACTTCGCCAGGATTTGCGGATGAGATCATCCATTTGTATATTGCAGAGGAGCTCGAAGCAGGGGACATGGCTTTGGATGAAGATGAATTTCTTGAAGTATCCGAGATTACAATTGAAGAGGCTTATCAGTTGATGGATCAGAATCGGATCAGTGATGCCAAAACGATGATGGCTGTGTATGCATGGGATCTTTACAGAACAACAGGACGGTTTTAATGATGAATGAGCAACAGGCAGCATCTGCAGGGTGGGAGCCTTGTTATGCAGACCTCCATATTCACATTGGACGAACTTCGCGCGGTGAAGCTGTTAAAATCAGTGGAAGCCGTGATCTGACCTTCGAAAACATTGCTAGAGAAGCCTCAGATCGTAAAGGAATTCATCTACTCGGTGTCATTGATTGTCACTCTCCGGTTGTACAGATGGACATCGAACAGTTGCTTGAGAACGGCACGATGTCCGAGCTTGAGGGAGGGGGCATTGCGTATCAGGACACAACCATCCTGCTGGGTACGGAATTGGAGCTGCGTGAGCCAGGAATGCGGGAGTTCCATATGCTGGCCTACTTCCGTGATCTGAAAACCATGAAGTCCTTCACGGACTGGATGAAACGTTATATGAAAAATGTAAACCTGAGTTCACAGCGGGTATATGTACCCGCGCTTGAGATGCAGGGCGAGATAAAGGCGCGTGGTGGGCTTATTGTGCCAGCGCATGCGTTTACCCCGCATAAAGGCATATATGGCAGCACGGCCCCTCGTATGGCTGATGTGTTGGATACTAGCCTGATTGATGCCGTTGAGCTTGGGCTAAGCTCCGATTCATCCATGGCCAGTTATATTCGGGAACTGGATCAAGTTCCTTTTCTAACTAACTCGGATGCTCATTCTCTGGGTAAGATTGGACGAGAGTACAACGAGTTACAACTCGAAAAGCCTTCCTTTGACGAATTCAATATGGCACTTAAAGGACAAGCAGGCAGAAACATTACAGCCAACTACGGTTTGAATCCAAGACTCGGCAAATACCATCGTACCTATTGTGCATCCTGCGGAAGCATTATGGACGAGCATGAGATGTCGGCAGAACGTTGTCCACACTGTGGCAGTGTGAAGCTTGTGCAGGGTGTACTGGATCGTATACTGGCAATTGCTGATCGGGAGAGTCCGCATGTTCCAGCAAACCGACCTGCTTATCACTATCAGATACCTTTGGAATTTATCCCGGGTTTGGGGAAAGCCAAACTGCGCCAGCTGCTGGACCGCTTTGGTACGGAAATGAACGTATTACATCGTACAAGCGAGGATGAACTTGCAGAGGTCGTTGGACCGGTTCTTTCAGGTCTTATCGTTGCTGCGCGGAATGGTCAACTGGAATTGTCATCTGGTGGTGGAGGCACTTACGGAAAGGTGTCCAGCAAGGAAAGTTCAGAGTAGAGAAGTTTGCGGTAGGGTCATAAAGTGAAGTTAGCATCATTTGGTGCGGGAATGGCATTTTGTCATGAAGAAGAAATTGGAATCTGGACAAGAAGTCATACGTGTGCATTCCGGTTCATAAGAATGACTATGAGGATTTCACTCGACATCCTTGCAGCATGATAACCGGAAAGGGGACTCGTACCTGTATGCGTTCTGCCTACTTCACATTCAAAGGCCAAACCTCTTTATATGTATTCGTGGCTGTCTTGTTTCTGGTGGGTGTCATTTTTGGCGCCCTGATGGTTAATGCCCTATCCCTTGAACAACGCCAGGATTTGGAGGGATACCTCGGTAACTTCTTCATGACGGTACAGCACAGCGGACAGGTGATTGAGACCGGAACCTATTGGGACATTGCTATGCTTCATCTAAAGTGGGTTGGCCTGATCTTCATTCTGGGTTTATCGGTCATCGGCCTGCCGGGCATATTGGTTCTGGATTTTCTGAAAGGAGTGCTCATTGGTTTTACAGTGGGTTACCTTGTCGGACAGTATTCATGGAAAGGGCTGTTGTTTGCCCTGGTTTCCGTTGCGCCTCATAATTTATTCGTGATTCCGGTACTGCTAATTTGCAGTGTGTCGGCGATGACCTTTTCCTTATACATTATTCGGAACCGTGTTCTGATGCAGCGAACGCCAGGTCGTCAGAAGCCTTTTGCTTCATATATGGTGTTAACTCTCGTTATGGCAGCACTGCTGTTAGGGGTTGCGTCATTTGAAACATGGGTTACACCTGCGATGATGCGCTGGGTCACACCGATGCTACTACCAGCTTAGCTTTGCGCGTGATAGTGTAAAATGTTGACTTTAATTATGTACTCCCCCTATAATGAAAGAAGTGGGTTAAGTTGCAGTGTGCAGTGATTTCCTAGGGGGAGGGAGAAAATGGAAGCACGGATCGATAAAATTAAGCAGCAACTACAGTCCCAAGGATATAAATTAACGCCCCAGCGGGAAGCCACCTTAAGAGTACTTCTTGAGAATGAAGAAGATCATCTGAGCGCAGAAGACGTATTCATGCTCGTGAAAGAAAAGGCTCCCGAAATCGGTCTCGCAACCGTGTACCGTACCCTCGAACTGCTGAGTGAGCTGCATGTTGTAGAGAAAATCAACTTCGGCGACGGTGTAGCGCGTTATGATCTACGCGGAGATACATCCAAGCATCACCATCATCACTTAATCTGTGTTCAATGCGGAAGTATGGATGAAATACGTGAAGACTGGCTTGGACCGCTTGAAGAGCGACTGGAGCGGGAATTTAACTTTTCGGTAGTAGATCACCGATTGGATTTCCATGGGATTTGTTACCGTTGCAAAGCTAAAAATGACCAGAAGCCCAAAGACGAAGAATAACATAGCATATCTTCAAGCTCTCACCGGCGGTTTTGACGGGAGAGCTTTTTTGGTCCAGCGTGTGATGTGAGGTTTACCCTGAATGTCATATTCCTGTGTTCGTTAACATACCCTGATTCTAGATGAGTCGGATTTGAACCAGAAAGGGGTACAACCCATGATTATATCGCTGCGGAGAGGACTCCGTTTTATTCGATTTATCGTATTTTTTGCTGCATTAGTTTATCTGTTCTATCATGTCCTGGATTTGTTCAACGGATGGATCTCACCTGTGGACCAATATCAGATGCCAACAGGAAATGCGGTTAAAGTATTTCAGGAAACGGTTTGGCCAAGTAACGGGGAAGGACGTCCTACAATGGCAGAGCGTCTCCGTTTATTCTATTGGTACGGAGAGTAGCTGAACAGCCAGGGATGCAAATACGGAAGCAGGTTGCCCGTGTGGCAGTCCTGTCAGATGAGGAGCGTTGTGCATGAAGCAGACGATACACGCCTATGCCTTATACTTGGAAGAGGATAAAGGGATGTCGAGCAGCACGCTGGAATCGTATCTTCGGGACGTGGACAAGTTCATCGAATTTGCGGATAAAGAATACGGTATCCGGGAAGCGGAGCAGGTGCGCCGGACGCATGTTATCCTGTTTGTAGGTCAGCAGAAACAGGCAGGACGTGCGAATGCAACCATTGCCCGCAGCGTCGTATCCCTGCGCTCCTATTTTCATTTTTTGATGCGGCGTGGTGACATATTACAGGACCCTACGTTTGATGTGGAGGCTCCAAAAGCAGACAAAACACCACCGCAGGTGTTAACCATCCAAGAGATCGAATTGCTGCTCGCGTCCCCCGATACCCGTTCACCGCAAGGGGTGCGTGACCGGGCCATGCTGGAGCTATTGTATGCGACAGGCATTCGTGTATCCGAACTGATTGCACTGGATGTGCGGGACGTACAGCCACGCATGCGCTTTATCCGCTGTGGAGGTGCCGGTAAAGAACGAATTTTGCCAATAGGTGCGCCTGCAGCAGAGTGGGCAAGTGTGTATGTGAACGAGTACCGCAAGCTGCTAATTAAAAATGATACGGACGAGCAGGCTCTCTTTGTCAACGTATCCGGTAGACGATTAACCCGGCAGGGCTTCTGGAAGCTGCTCAAAAAAGCAGCGATGGATGCAGGAATCTCGGGTGAAATTACACCACATACGTTGCGTCATTCCTTTGCCGCTCACCTGATTGCCAGTGGGGCAGATACCCGCGCGGTGCAGGACATGCTCGGTCATGTGGAGCAGCCTGGGCAACAATATGGACATCATGGCCGCAAAACGATGAAAGAGATTTATGAATCTCATCATCCGCGGGCAAAATAGTTTCTACTTGGATATAAATCTGCAAAAAAAAGCGGAACAATAGTCTGATTTAGGATAAAATAAATTGAACACATTTAAACGCCGTTATACATAAGCGAATGCATCATTTCAGCGTGTAGTTTTGATTGATGCCATTTGCGGATACAGACGGATCGTTTCAACTCAAGGGGGAACATCTTATGACAGCATTAAACCAACAGATGATTTTGGAAGCGGCATCTTACATCCAAAGCAAAAGTTCCATTAAACCGGAAGTCGGTTTGATTTTAGGTTCAGGACTTGGCATTTTAGCAGAATTGATTGAAGATGGGGTCAGCATCGCCTATCAGGATATTCCGCATTTTCCGGTGTCCACAGTAGAGGGACATGAAGGCGAATTGCTGGTAGGAACCATCAAAGGCCGTCCGGTCGTCATGATGAAAGGTCGTTTCCACATGTACGAAGGATATGGTCCGGAACTTACTGCCTTCCCGGTGCGTGTTATGAAAGAACTGGGTGTAACTTCCTTGCTCGTAACGAACGCTGCAGGTGGAGTGAATACCTCTTATGAGGCTGGTGACCTGATGCTGATCTCGGATCATCTGAATCTCACAGGCAAGAATCCATTAATCGGACCGAATGACTCCGCACTGGGTGTTCGCTTCCCGGATCTGTCCGAAGCGTACAGCCGCCGTCTGCGTGCGCTGGCGAAGGATACAGCCGCGTCACAAGGTTTTGATGTACGTGAAGGTGTGTACGCAGGTATGCTTGGTCCAAACTACGAGACACCAGCTGAGATCGTGATGCTGCGTACGTTGGGTGCGGATGCTGTCGGCATGTCTACCGTTTCTGAGGTTATCGTAGCACGCCACGCCGGCCTGGAAGTGCTCGGTATTTCTTGTATCAGCAACATGGCTGCCGGCATTCTGGACCAGCCGTTGTCGCATGATGAAGTTATGGAGACGACAGAACGTGTTCGTGAATCGTTCCTGGCCCTTGTGCTGGCTGTTATTCCACAAATGTAACTGATCATTAAGAAAAGGCAATCTACCCTAATGTGATTCATTGGGGCAAGTTGCCTTTTTTTATTTTCCTTACCCGGCCGTTCACTCATTCATTAGTTCAGGCTCTTTTTTTGGTGTTTCACACGGATTATATAAAAAGTTCGGGAAATCATTCTTTACATGGAATAATTTAGTTCAATCGGGCCGACAATGATTAGCAGTACATGCATGCATGGAACATGCAGTAAGCAAGTCATTTGAGGAGGTAACCCTAGTGAAGAAACGAATAATGGCATCGTTCATGACCCTTTGTATCCTGCTGCCCCTGATGGCATCAACCGCGCTGGCTGAAGAAACTCCCAAAGCAGCGGGGGGAACAGATTTGGCCCCGTCGGCACGCTCCGCCATTTTGATGGATGCAGATACGGGCACGGTCATTTTTGAGAAAAACAGTCATGATCAGCTGCCTCCGGCGAGCATTACGAAGATTATGACCATGCTGCTCACCATTGAAGCGGTCGATTCTGGCAAGTTGAAGCTGACGGATAAAGTGAGAACGAGTGAATATGCTGCATCCATGGGTGGATCACAGATTTTTCTGGAACCTGGGGAAGAGATGTCGGTCGACGATATGTTAAAAGGGATTGCTATGGCCTCTGGTAATGATGCTTCTGTAGCAATGGCTGAGAAAATTGCTGGCTCAGAGGAAGCTTTTGTACAACTGATGAATGAGCGGGCAAAGGAGCTTGGCATGAAGGATACTCATTTTGCCAACTGTAACGGACTTCCGGTAGATAATCATTATTCTTCGGCCCACGACATTGCGGTCATGAGCCGTGAACTGCTAAAGCATCCCGGGATTACGAAATATACCGGTGCATACCAGGACTACCTTCGTAAAGATAGCGAGAAGCCATTCTGGCTGGTGAATACGAACAAGTTAGTTCGTTTCTACTCCGGTGCGGATGGGTTGAAAACAGGATATACTTCTGAAGCCAAGTTTTGTCTCTCGGCTACAGCGATGAAAGATGGGCTGCGTGTCGTTTCCGTGGTATTGGGTGAACCAAATACCAAAACACGGAACAGCGAGGTGTCCTCGATGTTTGACTATGCTTTTGGGCAATACACGATGAAAGCTCTGTACAAGTCAGGGGACCTGCTGGGTAGTCTGAAAATTGAAAAAGGTGAAGTTGCTGAAGTGCCGCTGAATGCAACACAAAATTATAGTGTGCTGATGCGCAAAGGTGCGAAATCGGATGAGATCCGTCATGAATTGCTGATGGCCAAAGAAGTAAAAGCTCCGGTCAAAGCAGGTCAGAGTGTAGGTAAACTAGTCGTCTACCAGGGCAATGAAGTCATCAAGGAATTCGACATTCAGGCTCCGCAGGATGTGGACAAGGCTGGCTGGTGGAAGCTGTTCAAACGCACAACCTCCAATCTGTTCGATTAAACGGCGATTTATGCAGGTTGCGTACATCCTTTGAACATATTTTGTAGTAAAATAGGGGTTTTCTTCTAGTTTTGTCGGGGGGCAGGAAAAGCCTTCGGGGACGTAGAAATCCTTGTTCAAGACAGGGAGGAGAGTGAGCAAACGTGAACTTGCATGTGGAAATGGAACATCACCGCGGGATTCTGATTGTGCGATTATCCGGGGAGCTGGATCACCATACAGCTGACATGGTACGGATGCAGATGGATGAAGCCATCCAGCGCAGACAATGCGAGCATCTGGTACTCAGCCTGAAAGATCTGCAATTTATGGACAGTTCGGGTCTGGGTGTCATTTTGGGAAGATACAAGCTCATTAAGAATAAAGGCGGCAAGATGGTTGTCTGTGATGTCAATCCGCCAGTGTATCGTTTGCTGGAAATGTCGGGTTTGTTCAAGATTATGCCGATTTACGAAAATGAGGGAACTGCTCTCTCGGGTCTGGAGGTCGTCTCATGAATGAAGGAACGGGGACAAATTTCATGAATCTGCAATTCGCGGCCAAGTCGGAGAACGAATCGTTCGCACGGGTGACGGTTGCTGCCTTCATCTCCCAGCTTGATCCTACGATGGACGAGCTTAGCGATCTGAAGACAGTCATTTCGGAAGCCGTAACGAACAGCATCATCCACGGTTATAACAACAATCCGGAAGGTGTCGTGTCCATTCAAGCCGAGATTCGCGATGACATGATCACCATCATTGTGGAAGACCGCGGTGAAGGCATCGAAGATCTTGAACTGGCCAAACAGCCGTTGTATACGTCCAAACCCGAACTTGAGCGCTCGGGCATGGGCTTCACCATTATGGAAAACTTCATGGATGAATTCGAAGTCAGCAGTGAGCCCGGCAGAGGCACCTCCATCAAGATGAAGAAAAGGATTGAATCCAAGAAAGCATTGTATAATTAGGGGTTGGTGGTCTTATGGATGCTGAAGTGAAACAGTCTTCACAGACCTATTTGGACGATGCCGAGGTCAAACGGCTGATTGCGCTCAGTCAGTCGGGTGACCATGTCGCACGGGATACGCTGGTGAACTGCAACATCAGACTCGTCTGGTCCGTCGTACAACGTTTTATGAACAGGGGATATGAGCCGGAAGATCTGTTCCAGATTGGTTGTATCGGGCTGCTCAAATCGGTGGATAAATTCGATCTCAGTTATGATGTGAAATTCTCCACCTATGCTGTCCCGATGATTATCGGAGAAATTCAGCGCTTCCTGCGGGACGACGGCACCCTTAAGGTCAGTCGTTCACTGAAGGAGATGGCGAATAAAGTCCGCAAGAAAAGGGATGAATTGTCCAAAAACCTGGACCGTCTGCCCACGATCAAGGAAGTGGCTGAAGAGCTGGGGGTAACCCCGGAGGAAGTTGTTTTTGCGCAGGAAGCGAACAAACCGCCTACCTCCATACATGAGACGGTTTTTGAGAATGACGGTGATCCGATTACACTAATGGACCAGATTGCCGACGAGTCTCAGGAACGGTGGTTTGACAAACTGGCGCTAAACGAAGCAATTGGCGGTCTCAGTGAACGGGAACGGCTGATTGTATACCTCCGGTATTACCGGGATCAGACCCAGTCCGAGGTCGCTAGTAGGCTGGGTATATCCCAGGTGCAGGTGTCACGGCTGGAGAAAAAAATACTTCAATCCATCCGCAACCAGATCGCACAGTGATTTTGGATTGCAGACAACAATATTGGTGTTAAAACACCAATATAAGACAACTAACAACCTTCTATCGCGTATTAATATGCGAAGAAGGTTGTTTGTCGTTAGTCTGGATGGGTTTGCGACGATTCGACTGCAATAATAATATCAATCCAATGATACATGCGGTTCCCAGCCATTGAAATAAACCAAAAGGTTCATGTAACCAAATAACAGTGGTGCCAACGGCAGCAAGAGGCTCCGCACTTCCCATTAAACTTGTTTCTTTGGCTGTCAGGCTTTTTAAACTTTCGATATAGAACCAGAATGCAATCATCGTCCCTAAAATAATGGTAAAGGCCAAATATCCGTAGGTTTCCAAACGCAAGCTGGCAAAGTCCATTTTCCATGGTGGGTGGATGAGACTTAGTGCAGCCCCTCCGATAATCATTGCCCAGCCTACTACGACGAGTGAATCAAACTTCTCAATCAGTTTCACGGCGTAGAGGGTATAGAAGGCAGCGGCAACTCCGGATAACAACCCCCACAAAACTGCGGGTAAAGGCACAGACAATTGGGAGAGAGAACCATTGGTCAGTAGGAGAAAACACCCGCTCAGAGCCAGAATCGCTGATGCAACATCCTTTCTGGTTAGAACAGCCTGTTTTCGCCAGATCATATAGACCATGATCATGACTGGTGACAGATATTGAAGTAGTGTCGCCACTGCGGAGTTGCCATGTTGAATAGACGCCATGTATGTATATTGAACAGCGAGCATCCCGAATAATCCGAAAGTGATTAGCTGCAAGGCTGTTTTTTTCTGCTTCCACATATCGAAAATTTGCGAGCGCCTTGTTGTAAAGGATTGAACCGTCAGCAGCAGTACACCCGCAATCAGCAGCCGAACTGTTACAAACCAGTTGACTTCGATTCCGTATTGTTGAAACAGCTTTTGTGAAACCGTTCCGCCAATGCCCCAGCATATCGCTCCTGTAAGAACGAAGAATAGGCCAGATTTTCTAGATCTTTGAGTAGATATTTTCATGGATAGCGTCCTCACCTTAAATATAAGAATAGTGCTATATTAAAATGAAATAGGCTATAATAATATCAATATCGCACAGATAAATATCATTATATTGAGATGAGGAAAATATGCTTAAGACAGAATTCAGGATTGATCAAAACGGGAGGGAACTAACGGAGCATCGTACGGTTACACTGCCTGTGGCGTGTTATAAAACCACAATTGTACGCAATGTTCACGGGCATATTCCTTTGCACTGGCATGATGAATTGCAGTTTGTCTTGGTTGTCCAGGGAGAAGCTCTTTTTTATGTGAATGATCAAAAGATCGTTGTGCCGCAAGGCGACGGGGTGTTTATCAACAGTGGTTGTATGCATATGGCAGAGGAACGGGGGAAGAAGGATAATTGTATTTATCTTTGTCTAAATGTCTCTCCGCATTTTGTTGTGCCATCCGAGTTATATTTGAAGTACGTTCATCCTTATATCTCAGCAACCAATTTACCTTATCTTCATATCAAAAGGGAAATTCCCTGGGGAGCTCAAGTCCTGAACGCCATTCGGCATGTTAAAAAGGACCTGGATGAGCAGGCTCCATTTTACGAAATGCATGTGGCTTCAAGCCTTTTGACGATATGGAAACATCTGATTACAAGTGGATACGCGCTGGAATATGACCCATCTGAAATCATCAGAAACAGGCGAATGAAGGACATGGTTGAATGGATTCACCTGCACTCCGCTGAACCAATCAAATTGGAGGATATTGCGAGGGCGGGTCAGTTAAGTCGCTCGGAAACCTGCCGTTATTTCAAGCAAATGCTGAAGACAACCCCTATGCAGTATGTAATCGATTATCGCATCCAAAAGAGCGTGGAGCTGTTGCAACTCCAGGAACGAAGTATTACCGAGATTGCTTATGAAGTTGGATTTAATAGCACGAGCTATTTTATTAATCAGTTTCGCAAAACGATGCAAATCACCCCGTTAAAGTTCAGAAGAGAAATGGAGTTGAGGAATAAGGAGGGTTATTGAACAGTGAAAAAAATGAAGGTATTGTTATCCGCGCTGCTGATAATCACGGCTTTTGTTTACATGCGTTATTTCCATCCCTTTCCCAAAGATACCTGATCCCCAAGTTTCTTACCAGTCAATCCATACCCTCTTCTCTTCTCAGTAAGTCGCTATATTAGCGGCTTTTTTTGTTTGAGTAACAAAAGGATTGTGAAAAAATAAAGTCCAAATTCACCAGCTACTATTTCTCCTACTACCGCCTCCCAGCATATTTATTGCAGGCCTTTGGAAAAAAGGGACCCGTGCAGCGGAGGGATGGAATCGGACACAGGAGCGAAGCGTGAGGGTTCGTCTAAGGATACACACAAGCAACGCAGGCGGCAGATTAGACCTGAAGAAGCGAAGCGTTCGCCTTTGTCTCCGAATTTCTACACTAGTAGAAATCAATCAAGATAATTTGGAGACAACAGCGATCGGAAGGTTGGTCTGCTGCTGGAGTGCCTGGATACTTCTCCTACTACCGCCTCCCAGCATATGTATTACAGGCGTTTGGAAAAGAGGGACCCATGCAGTGGAGGGATGGAATCGGACAAAGGAGCGGAGCGTTCGCCTTTAGCACCGGATTTCCTCCTTGATAAAGGAGATTCAAGAAATCCGGGGATAACAGCGACCTATGGCCGATCCATCCCGAAGCGTCCGCAGGGTCTCCGCCGCCAACCTTTTTCCAACCAGAATGTAATAAATTTGCACATTCTTCAAATACTAACCTAAATTACGCAGTAAAGGAGTGTTCCGGATGTCCCTGACACCCACTCCAACGGTCTATGTTCGTTTACGCAGCCGTATTCGCATCCAAAGGGGCCGAAGTGTCAAGCTTGGAGATGTAGCTCACTTGCTCACCTCTCCCGAAGAACAGGAAGGAAGGCTGCTTGAGCTTGAATTGCTGCGCCCCGGACCGGAGGACGGCAATTTGATCCTCATTGATATATTGCAGATCATCCCCCAGATCCGTCGGGCCTTACCAGATGTCACCGTTGAATTGATCGGATCGGGTCATACCCTTGTTGAGGTAGTTGCGGGAAGTGGCAAGCCTTCCAAATCTCTGTTTATCCTGGTGTGGCTGCTGCTTTTCTTTGGATCAGCGTTGACCATTATGAATTTTCATGCGGACGTAAACATGCAGGAAGTTCAGATTCGAATTGTAGAGATGATTACAGGCCGCCGGGATGAGCATCCGTATCTGTTTCAGGTGGCGTATTCCATCGGGATCGGGTTTGGCATGGCCGTGTTCTTCAATCATTTATTCAAGAAAAAGTGGAATGAAGAACCTACCCCTTTGGAAGTGGAAATGTTCCTATATCAGCAAAATGTTGACAAGTATGTGGTGATTGAAGAAACTGAACGTATGCATGAAGAGGAACGCAGGGAGATGAATGCGGATGAGCGTTCTTAACGGAGCAATCAGCATTGTGCTGGGTATTGCGGGAGGGATCGCGGTCGGAAGTGGTGTGATTGCGCTTATTCTCGTGCTTGATATGATCCCAAGACTAGCTCAGCTTACGCGAACTTATGACAAAACCCATTGGTATGAAGGGGCCTTAATCGGAGGTTCGCTGCTCGGCACCGTTGCGGATTTTTGGCACTGGAAGGTGCATGGAGCACTGTTGCTTAGCCCGATCATCGGACTGTTTTGCGGTGTGTTTATCGGTCTGCTTGCGGCGGCACTGACTGAAGTATTGAATGTATTGCCAGTGCTGGCGAAACGACTAGGCATGAAATCGTATTTATTTGGATTGCTGCTTGCGATGATTTTGGGGAAGATGACAGGCTCCTTGTTTGACTTTTTTGTATACCAGCGTTGAAACGTTAGGCCTAAGGAGGATGGGAAATGGACGTAAGATCAGACAACGACGGGCATAACTCCAGCGAGGCAACATCCGAAGAGATGATGCATAAATCTCCTTATGAGATTCAGGAGGAAGAAGAGAAGAAGGCTTACGAAAAAAAGAAGCAAAATGAAATGTCTGACAGTATCGAGGAATCGGTAGAATATTGGCAGGAAAACGACGATATTTCCCCTCGTATGAGTGATAACAGATATACGCTTCAACAAGTGTTGGGACTTGGAGAGTCCTTTGATGTGAATATGAGGGAAATGGTTTTGGGTGGCAAACACGTTGGTTTGTTGCTGCTGACTGGATTTGCAAAGGATGAGATTCTGCTTGAAGTGTTAAAAAGGCTAACTTATCTTACACCGGAGCAAGTGTCTGGACATGCGCTGAAGTCATATTTCGAATGTTACATTCCTCATATTCAAGTTGAGCGAGTGGAGAAGATGAGCGCCGTCATTAACAAGGTTCTCACAGGCATGAGTGCCATGTTCGTCGAAGGGGATCGTTCCGTTATTGTTATGGATACCCGTAGCTATCCGGTACGCTCACCAGAGGAACCTTCGCTGGAGAGAGTGGTCCGTGGTTCAAGAGACGGATTTACAGAGACACTTCTGACCAACGTGGCGTTAGTACGCCGAAGAATACGGGACCCTGGGTTAAAGTTTGAAATTATGCAGGTCGGACGCAGATCGCAAACGGATGTCTGCGTTGTGTATATTGATGATATCGTGGACAAGGTTCAGGTAGATTCCGTTCGTGAAAAAATCAAACGAGTAAATATTGACGGTATCCCTGCCGCCGATAAGCAGCTTGAAGAAGCGATTATTAACAAGGGCTGGCACCCGTATCCGTTGGTTCGGTATTCGGAACGACCGGATGTGACAGCTTCCCATCTGATGGACGGACGAGTTGTTGTTTTTGTAGATACTTCACCCAGTGTAATGATTCTACCCACGACCTTTTTTGACCTATGTGAGCATGCGGAAGAGAACAGACAGACCGCTTTTATGGGAACCTATCTGCGCTGGGTACGATTTGGGGGTATTCTGATTTCACTTTTCCTGTTGCCGTTGTGGTTGCTGATGGTTATTGACCCTGCCATTAAGCCAGCAGGAATGGAGTTCATCGGCCCTCACGAGAATGCACAGCTTCCGCTGATTCTGCAGTTCCTGCTTATTGAATTCGGGGTGGATTTATTGCGGATGGCAGCAGTCCATACCCCGACGCCACTCGCTTCGGCCATGGGTTTGATTGCGGCCATTTTAGTCGGGGATATCGCCGTGAAAACAGGTTATTTTGTAAATGAAGTTGTACTTTACATGGCGATTGCCGCCATTGGAATGTTTGCAACACCTAGTTATGAGCTTGGTTTGGCGAATCGATTGGTCAGGTTGTTTTTGCTCGTTGCTGTGGCGATATTCAAGGTACCCGGATTCGTTGTCGGGACGACCTTCATTATTGTGGCGCTCACCTTGCATCGCTCCTACAACTCTTCGTATCTCTGGCCATTCATACCGTTTAATGCAAAGGCTTTGGGTAACTTTTTATTCCGTTTGCCACTGTTGGAGAATAAAAAACGTCCTTCGATCAACAAAACGCGTGACAATACCAAAATGGACAGTGATCCGGACGGGGAACTGCAAAAAAGTAAAAAACACAAATGATCTGCCGAAAAATCCATTCTTCTCATTCACTAATTTGATATACTGGTGTAAAATCATTGGAATAACAGCTGTTCCAGTATATAAAAAGTGAGGAATGCAGATATGTATTTACATGGTACAAGTAAAATAAATGCACAGGGACATCTGGAAATTGGCGGAGTCGATACTACCGTCCTGAAAGAACAATTTGGAACTCCCCTGTATGTTGTGGACGAGCAATTAGTTCGTGAGCGTTGCAGAGAGTACATGGAAGCGTTCCGTGCTTCAGGCCTGGGTTTCCAGGTTGCTTATGCAAGTAAAGCATTCTGCGTAATGGCTATGTGTGCCCTTGCTGCGGAAGAAGGACTTTCCCTGGATGTAGTATCCGATGGTGAATTGTTCACGGCACTACAAGCCGGTTTTCCGGCAGAGCGTATTCACTTCCACGGTAACAACAAAACATTGGAAGAGATCGAAATGGCGCTTGATGCAGAGATTGGCTGCTTCGTTGTGGATAACTTCAATGAACTGCACTTGCTACAAGCTGTAGCCGCAGACAAAAATCGGAAAGTTAACATTTTGCTGCGTGTGACTCCTGGTGTTGAAGCGCATACGCATGAATATATCTCGACAGGGCAAACGGATTCCAAATTTGGATTCGATATCGGAAACGGAACCGCATTTGAAGCCATTGAATTGGCTTCCAAACAATCGAACTTAGTTTTACTCGGTGTGCATTCACACATCGGATCACAAATTTTCGAAGTTGAAGGTTTCCAAATGGCAGTTCAACGCGTTGCTGAGTTTGCAGCAGCTGTGTATGAGCGTCTTAACGTGGCATTCAAAGTGGTTAATCTGGGTGGTGGCTTCGGTATCCGCTATATTGATGGAGATACACCGCTTGAAGTTTCACAATACGTGAAAGCTATCACGGATGCGGTGAAAAATCATTTTGCTCAAATCGGCTATGCCGTGCCTGAGATCTGGGTTGAACCAGGCCGCAGCATCGTAGGTGAAGCGGGAACAACACTTTACACCGTTGGAACAAGCAAAGATATTCCAGGGGTTCGTAAATACGTAGCTGTGGATGGTGGAATGACAGACAATCCACGTCCAGCGCTGTATGAGTCCAAATATGAAGCTGTATTGGCAAACCGTGCAAATGAGGCAGCTCAGGAAACGGTATCTGTTGCTGGTAAATGTTGTGAGAGCGGCGATATGTTGATCTGGGATTTGGACCTGCCTAAAGTACAGAGCGGCGATCTGCTCGCAGTAGCTTGCACTGGCGCGTACAACTACTCCATGGCAAGCAACTATAACCGGATTCGTCGTCCGGCAGTTGTATTTGTTAAAGACGGTCAGGGGGATGTTGTCGTACGCCGTGAGACGTATCAGGACATCATCCAGAATGATCTGGTACCTGAGCGTATTGCAAAACAGCCAGTTACCCGTTAATTTAAGTTCAAATAGCGGAGCTCTATATGAAGAAGACAAAAAAGGACACTCCTTTTTTGTCTTCTTTTGCATCTTTAGGGCCGGATTTTGAAAAAAATCTTGCTGATTATTTTGCGATCAATCCATTTTCGGTGTACACTAAGAAAAGTGCTATAAAGCTTGGCCCAGGGTCATGCGTTCTGGCACCATTAACGATGGTCAATACGAAAGGAGTCATTTACATATGGCGAAACAAGCGAAAATCAAAATGGCAAACGGCGGAGAAGTTGTAATCGATTTGTTCGATCAAGAAGCTCCAAACACAGTAGCAAACTTTGAGAAACTGGCTAACTCCGGTTTCTACAATGGTCTTGTATTCCACCGTGTTATTCCGGGCTTTGTAGCTCAAGGCGGATGCCCTAACGGTTCCGGTGCAGGCGGCCCAGGTTACACAATCAACTGTGAAATCAACCCGAACAAACATGAGCGTGGAACATTGGCTATGGCGCATGCAGGCCGTAACACAGGCGGAAGCCAGTTCTACATCTGCTACCAACCGCAACCGCATTTGGATGGACAACATACTGTATTTGGTAAAGTAACCAAAGGTATGGAGTTCGTAGACGCTTTCGAAGGTCGCGACAAAATGGAAACTGTTGAAGTAGTAGAAGCTTAATCAATAACCGTATGTAGACCGTTTCGCAATTAGCGAAGCGGTTTTTGTTTACACTTAAGCTTATTAAAAGTTAGTATGTGACAAAAAGGAACAAAAAACAATTGATTTTTTGACGTTAAAGTGCTAACATCCAATTAATAACGCAACGAATCCTTCAGGGCAGGGTGTAATTCCCTACCGGCGGTGATGCAGTATGTGAGGATATCTATCCAGCATTGATGCAAAGTCCGTGACCCGTCTGCCTATGGCAGATGGCTGATCTGGTGTAATTCCAGAACCGACAGTATAGTCTGGATGGGAGAAGGAGAGGGTGCAGTCCTTAGGGGCCGCATTCCGCAGGAGTGTTGCTGTACAGTTTTTGACGAATTCATTTCCTGTGCAGGGAGAAATCCGGTTACTTCTGGAAATCTTCATACATATGCCACATCATAGAAGCTCTTTACCTGTAATTGAAGTTCATTAAGGTATGTGTCTGCTTTCACTTGCCTGAAATGAAGTTTTGGGCGATGTTTTGTTGGCAATGTATCAATAGTACTGCTGGTGACACATGTCTCTCATCATCCCCATCGAACGGTTTGTTCGACGGGGATTTTTTATTGGATATGGAACATGCCTCTCTGTTGGAAGGGAGGTCTATAACTAAGATTTTAACCGTGGGGTGAACGGACTTGGAAATGATTAATGATGAATTTTATATGGCGCTGGCACTGGATATGGCAGAGCGGGCACAAGGACAGACCGGAATCAATCCGGTAGTAGGTTGTGTCGTTGTAAAAGAAGGACGTATCGTGGGCCTCGGAAGTCATCTCAAACGGGGAACGGGTCATGCAGAGGTTCATGCGCTGAACATGGCGGGCAGTGATGCTGAAGGCAGTACAGTATACGTTACGCTTGAACCCTGTAGCCATTATGGCAAGACTCCACCATGCAGTGAACGTCTCATTCATGAGAAAGTAAAACGTGTCGTCGTATGTTGCGAAGATCCGAATCCGCAAGTCTCCGGCAGAGGGATCAGCATGCTGCGTCAACAAGGGATCGAAGTTGAAGTTGGAGTGCTGCGAGAGCGTGGAAGACGGATGAACGAGAAATTCATCAAATACATTACAACAGGTCTCCCCTTTGTAACTTTGAAGACGGCCTCTACTCTGGATGGCAAAATCGCTACGCGTAGCGGTGACAGCAAATGGATCTCTAACGAGTCAGCTCGCGAGATAGTACACGCGCTTCGCCACCGCCATCAAGGAATTATGGTTGGTGTGGAAACGGTCATTGCAGACAATCCCGAACTCACGACTCGTTTGCAAGTGGAAGGGATCAGCCCAGTACGAATCGTGGTCGATTCCAAGCTACGTCTGCCTGTAGGAGCGAAAATGGTCAAGGATGGCCTTGCACCAACTTGGGTGCTTACAACGGATGAGGCGAGCCCTGAAGCGGCTGAGCGGCTGGAAGCCTATGGGGTGGAGATTATACGTTGTGGTCCAGGACCACGTGTTGATCTGCTGAGCGCACTCAGCAAACTTGGTGAGCGTGAAATTGGTTCGATTCTGCTTGAAGGCGGAGGTACTCTGAATGGTGCGATGCTGGAAGCCCGGTTGGTAGATCGACTGCTCATGTTCATTGCTCCGAAAATTGTCGGAGGATACGAAACACCAGGCAGTTTCCGCTTCGAGGGTGTAGAGCGCATGAGTCAGGCAATTCAATTGCATCAGCTGGAAATTGAGCAAGTTGGAGATAATATTAGCATTGGCGGAATTCCGGTTTGGCCTGAATAAATGAATTAACGATAACGAAATAAATAAAGGAGGCGGTAGCATGTTTACCGGTTTGGTGGAAGAAGTCGGTCAGATCCGGCGCATAGGTCGGAAAGGCGAAGCGATGGTCCTGAATATCGGAGCTTCCGCCATCATGAACGACTTGAAGATTGGCGATAGTGTAGCTGTAAACGGGGTATGCTTAACTGCGACAACCCTGGAGGGTGGCGGGTTTACTGCCGATGTGATGCCCGAGACATATCGACATACCAATCTTAGTCAATTGCAATCAGGCAGCAAAGTTAATCTGGAGCGAGCTATGCTGTCAGGTGGTCGTTTTGGCGGGCATATCGTTCAGGGCCATGTCGATGGCACTGGGGTCATTGGCAGCATTACACGTGACCAGAATGCAATTGTTTTCGAGATCAAACCTGATGATACGCAGCTGTTCAAATATCTGATACCCAAAGGGTCTGTAACCCTGGACGGAATTAGTCTGACCGTTGTGCATACTTCACAGTCCGCATTCACTGTATCCATTATTCCACACACCATTGGTGAGACCGTATTAAATGTGAAAAAGACGGGTGATACCATCAATATTGAATGTGATATTTTGGGCAAATATGTGGATCATCTGCTGAACTATGGTAAGGGACATCAGGAGACAGGTGCGGGCAAGCCGAGAAGTATCAGTGAGGATTTCCTCGCTAATCACGGATTTGCTTAACAAATCGTAATTGATTAACTACAAATATAAATTGAAATAGAAACTGGAGGGGGACCTATGTCAGAGAAATCCATTCTGAATTCTATTGAGGAAGCCATCTACGATCTCATGCAGGGTAAACCGGTTATTGTGGTGGATGATGAGGATCGGGAGAATGAAGGCGACTTTATCGCATTGGCGGAAAAGGCTACACCTGAAGTGATCAATTTCATGATTACCGAAGGCAGAGGTCTGGTGTGTGTTCCCATTACGCAGCAACGTGCCGATGAACTCAACCTGAAACCTATGGTCCAGCAAAATACGGACTTTCATGGGACGGCTTTTACCGTCTCTGTAGATCATAAAGATACCACAACGGGCATCTCGGCTCATGAACGCTCCATTACAGTTAAGGGTCTAATTGATCCCGAAGCGAAAAGCGGAGATTTCCGCAAGCCGGGCCACATGTTCCCACTTATTGCTAAAGATGGCGGTGTGCTACGACGCGCGGGCCATACGGAAGCGGCTGTAGATCTCGCCATTATGTGCGGTTCCTATCCGGCAGGTGTAATCTGTGAAGTGATCAAGGAAGATGGCACGATGGCCAGACTTCCGGATCTACAGGAGATCGCCCGTAAGCATGATCTGAAGTTGATCAGCATCCAGGATATGATTCGGTACCGTAATGAGAAGGAGCAGTTGGTTAAACGCGAAGTAGCTGTACGTATGCCAACGGACTTTGGTGAATTTCAGGCGGTGGCCTACACCAATGCGGTGGACAACAAGGAGCACGTTGCGTTGGTTAAAGGGGAAATAGACGGATCTAAACCTGTATTGGTTCGCGTACACTCCGAATGTCTCACAGGGGATGTATTCCATTCTCATCGATGCGACTGTGGTCCACAATTCGATGCAGCATTGAAACAAATTCATGACGAAGGCAATGGCGTCCTGCTCTATATGAGACAGGAAGGACGAGGCATTGGACTGATCAACAAACTCAAAGCCTACAAACTGCAAGAGGAAGGTCTGGACACCGTGGATGCCAATCTGAAGCTTGGGTTTGCTGCCGATCTTCGAGATTACGGTATTGGTGCCCAAATTCTTAAGGATCTTGGCGTTCGTCAAATTCGCTTGTTAACCAACAATCCACGCAAAATTAAAGGGCTTGAAGGGTACGGGCTTGAAGTGGTGGAACGAGTTGCCATTCAAATGGAAGAGAATGAGGATAATACGGTCTACTTGCACACGAAGCAGGCGAAACTCGGCCATATGCTAAAATTCGACGATATCGAGCAGAATGAAGAAAAAAACTGAGTAGCTTTTCTGAGGTTAAACAGGGTGAACTAGTTTCCAAAGATCAGTTGCGTACATCATATAATACAATTAGGGAGATGACTTGAATGCCACACTTTTTTGAAGGACATTTGGTATCAGAAGGATTAAAATATGGAGTAGTCGTAGGACGTTTTAACGAGTTCATTACAAGCAAATTGCTCAGCGGAGCACTGGATGCGTTCAAACGTCACGGTGTACAAGATGATGAAGTGGATGTAGCTTGGGTTCCAGGAGCCTTTGAAATCCCGTTGATTGCCCAAAAAATGGCTGAAAGTGGCAAATATGATGCTGTCATTACGTTGGGGACGGTTATCCGTGGCTCAACAACACATTATGATTATGTGTGCAATGAGATGGCTAAGGGTGTAGCCGCAATTAACCTGAAAACAGGCGTACCTACAATCTTCGGCCTGGTTACAACAGAGAATATTGAACAAGCCATTGAGCGCGCTGGAACAAAGGCAGGAAACAAAGGCTGGGATTCAGCTACTGCAGCAATTGAAATGGCGAACTTGACGAAACAGCTAAAATAGTGCTTATTTAATATAGTGCCCTGCTCTGCGCAGACGAAAACGGGAGACCGGATTCGGCGGCTTAGCAGGGGTTTTTATTTTTCTGGCGGGAGGATTCGTCTAGTGACGGTAGTTACATACAAACTGGAGACTTTTGAAGGGCCTTTGGATCTGCTGCTTCATCTGATCGATAAGGCAGAGATTCATATCCAGGATATTCCCATCAGCGATATTACCGATCAATATATGGCGTATCTGCATTCGATGCAGGAGCTGGAGCTGGATATTACGAGTGAATTTCTGGTAATGGCGGCAACACTTCTGTCAATCAAGAGCAAACTATTACTGCCCAAACCACCGGTAATCGAGGACTTTGAGGATTATGCATATATGGAAGATGAAGATTATGATCCACGTGCAGAACTGATTGCGCGTCTGATTGAATATCGCAAATACAAGGGAATTGCGCGTCATTTGCACGAACGGGAGTGGGAACGCAGCCTTATTTTCTCCAAAGAGCCCGAGGATTTGCGGCCATATATGCCTGTAGAAGCACAATCGAATCCGGTCGAGGGTTTGCATACCTCGGATCTGATTGCAGCCTTCCAGAAGGCGCTACGTAAGGCGGAGAAGCGGACAACCGTGACTCGGATCCAGCGGGATGAAATCTCGGTTAAGGATCGTATTCGTGATGTCATCGGCGCGTTGGAAAGTATGGGACCTGGGGGCAGACTGTTATTCTCCAAGTTGCTGGATAATCAAATTTATAGGCATGAGATTGTCGTAACTTTTCTGGCGGTGCTGGAGCTGATGAAGATGAAGCAGATTGTCTGTTATCAGGAGCGGATGTTTGAGGATATCGTTATGGAGTGGAGAGGGGAAACAAAGAATCATGGATTTTCCGAAATTGAAATCGATTATTGAAGGCCTGCTGTTTTTGTCCGGAGAAGAAGGTCTGAGTATCAAACAAATCGCCGAGATCGTGGATCAGCGAGCCGAACTGGTATCGGATGCGATTGAGGAAATGATCGCTGAATTTGCCAAGCAGGGACGAGGCGTACAAATTCTTAAAATTGCAGGGGTAGTCCAACTGGGTACCTTGCCGGAACATGCGGCTTATTTTGAGAAATTGGCTTATTCACCTGCACGTACATCTTTATCCCAGGCGGCTTTGGAGACGCTCGCTATTGTGGCGTATCGTCAGCCTATCACACGGGTGGAGATTGAAGAGATCCGTGGCGTAAAATCCGAACGTGCTATCCATACCCTAGTGAACAAGGATCTCATTCAGGAAGTGGGACGGGCTGAGGCAATTGGACGCCCAATCCTTTATGGCACTACCAAGTCTTTCTTAGATTACTTTGGTTTGGCTTCGCTCAAAGATCTGCCGGAGCCGGGGTTGTTTGAAGATTCCGAAAACCTGGAAGAAGAAACACAGCTGCTCTTTGAAAAATTGGACGTGCAGCATGTGGACCTGGATAGTACAAATCTCGAAGATGATGCAAATTCAAACGATATTAATAACGAAGATGATCCTTCGAACTCATAACTTTGCAGTCTGGATCGATTCAAAACCGGTACCCTTTCGGGGTGCCGGTTTTTTTGGCGTGGTATGTGGAATGGATTGCAAGGGAGCGTTCAAAGATTAAATGGAATTTTCAGGTCAGACGTGAATTTTTTCCTATATAGAGTGTCATACTAGACGAGAAAAGAATTGAGGGCTTGGAGGTAAGGCCTGTGTGGATTTGGCTTGGAGGAATCGGCTTGTTGATCGCACTGCTTCTTGTCGCAGTCCTCATCTCGTATGTTCATGTGCATTTTACATTCAAGAAACACAATCACGATGATTATGCCAAGATTACGGTTCGTCTGCTATATGGCATTGTGCGTATTAACTATGAAATTCCTAGTATTGTCTTTCGTAATATGAAGGAAGGTTTTTTGGTGAAAACGGAGCAGCGAATGAATCATTCGAGGGGGGAAGCCCAGAGCAGTGAGCGTGTTAACAAACGTAAAGTCAAAAAATGGGCTAAGGACGTAAAAATCATGCTCAGGGCAACGGAAGCATTAAAGCTCTGGATCAAGCAAACGCTCACTCGTGTACATATGACTCATCTGTCCTGGTCTACTCGTATTGGCGTCGGCGATGCAGCATATACGGCTGTTCTCATAGGTTGGGTGTGGAGTATCAAGTCGATCATCATTGGATACCTCTCTTATCAAATCCGTTTTGAACAAACGCCAAAGTTACAAGTTGTACCGGTGTGGGAAGACGAGATGGAGTTCCAAACCGAACTGGATTGGAAACTAAAGATCCGGATTACAGCAGTCATGATCGCAGGACTTACGTTGTTAACCCGAGTGCTTCAAGTAGAGGGAGGATGGCGGATGTGGTTCAAACTCTTACAAGAGCAACGACGCAAACGCAAGCTGAAGCTGAAGAAACAACACAGTAAATCACAAATATAAGTATATGTATTTATTGTCCCCGTGTTATATAGATTTCATGAAGATAACTGCGGGTGGAACGGAACTATGCACCTTGGCTGCTCCTTGGCTAGATCATTTCGTTAGTTAAGAAGAAACAGAGTATTCGAAAAATTTTCCACAGTTTGCTTGCAACTGCCGGGTTATATTTTGCCGAGTCAGCGGCTTGAAGTATTGAGGTTTAGTTAAATGGCTGGCTTACATAAGTCCCTTCAAGTTTGGGGATGATATGGTTAGATCAAACCTAGCTTAAATTGAAACTGGAGGGAATTTAAATGTCAGATCATCCAATTCAAGGCTTAATGGAAACCGCAATGGAAAATATCAAGGCCATGGTGGATGTCAATACAATCGTGGGTGATGCGGTCGAAACACCTGATGGTACTGTGATTTTGCCGATCAGTAAAGTAGGATTCGGATTCGCTGCGGGTGGCAGTGATTTTCATGTAAGTGATGGAAGCGGCAAAGGTGGAAGCGGTGGTAGCAGCGGAAACAGTACTACTGAACATTCCAGCTCCGCATCGGTTGCCTCGCCATTTGGAGGCGGAAGCGGGGGCGGCGTATCCATTCGTCCTATCGCGTTCCTGGTGGTTGGAAAACAAGGCGTTCACATCGTTCCGCTTGATAACTCAACGCATCTGTTCGAGAAATTGATCGATTCCACACCGTATGTGATGGATAGAATTCAGGACATGTTCCGCAATCGTAATACAGCCCAACCGGCAGAGTCCGGCATTCCTGTCACACCTGATCCTTCTACGTACAGCTAAATAATGATTCGGTTAAGATCCCTTCCGCAGCATGTGCGAGAGGGATTTTTGCTGTTTGCTAACACTGGGACATACTTCGGGTTGTCCTGTCATAAGCTAGTACAAGATTCCAAGTGACCCGGAGGAATGAATCGATGCGAAAATTAATGAAATTTATGGCATGCATGCTTGTACCCTTGTTTTTGTTTCCCTCTTTTGGACTTGCTGAAGCCCAGGGAACCATACCTGGCCCCTCAAATCATGCGCAAAGCGCTGCTCTCATTGATGTGACGTCGGGCCGAATATTGTACAGCAAGGACGGGGATAAGGAACTCAGAATTGCCAGCTTGACCAAAATCATGACAGCAATTGTTGCGATTGAACACGGTAAACTGGATGACAAAGTAAAGGTAACTTCTTCGTCTTTTGCCAAAGAAGGGTCATCCATTTATCTCAAGCTGGGTGAAGAAATGACGCTGGAAAACATGCTGTATGGGCTCATGCTTCGATCAGGTAACGATGCGGCCTCGGCGATTGCTGAACATGTCGGTGGATCTGAAGAAGGCTTCGTGTTATTAATGAACAAAAAGGCAGAGCAAATTGGTCTGACCCACTCCCATTTTATGAATCCCCATGGACTTGACGCAGACGGTCACTACTCTACCGCCAATGATCTGGCACGCCTAACCGCGTATGCGCTCAAGAATCCGGTATTCAAACGAATTGTAGCTACGGAGAACAAATCGGCCCCAAATCCGAATGAGAGCTGGGAGTACTCCTGGCAAAACAAAAATAAAATGCTGCGATTGTACGAGGGAGCCGATGGCGTAAAGACCGGATATACCAAAAAAGCGTTCCGTTGTCTGGTCAGCTCTGCTACTCGCAATGGACAACAGCTTGCTGCGGTAACCCTGAACGATGGCGACGACTGGAATGACCATGCACGTATGCTGGATTTCGGTTTTGAAAACTTCCCTTTGGTGGAAATTGCAAAAAAAGAACAGCCTGTACAAAACACGGATGTGGTCACAGGCCGCGGGTTCACCTATCCTCTGGCGAAGAGTGAGACATCCTCATTGACGAAAAAGCTGATTTTACTCGATAAGCGTGTCCAAGAGAGTACAGAGGGAGATGCAAAAACGACTGATCCTACTTTTGGACTGGCCGGCCGAATTGATATGCAGCTTGATGGGAAACTTGTGGGTTCAATTCCTGTGTATCGCAAAGGAAGTTATATTCCGCCAGAGGCGAAGACAGAGGATGCAACTCTGGGGGGTATCGGTGAAATTTCTACCTGGGCTTCCGCATGGCGTGCAGTATTAAGCCATTTGTTATCTCCATAATGAGGGGAGGGTTATCTTTTGATCAATCTAATCTGGCTTCTCATGATTGTAACTGGATTTGCTTTTGCAGCAGCACAGGGGAAAATTGAAGTTGTTACCCAAGCGGCTTTTGATGGAGCAGCAACCGGAGTAACGGTATGTTTTGGGCTGATCAGTGTGCTCGTGTTCTGGATGGGGATGATGAAAATGGCTGAGGATGCAGGGCTCTTGGGACGAATCGCAAAGCTACTGGGTCCGGTTGTTGGCTTCTTGTTCCCGGATGTTCCACGGAATCATCCAGCCATGGGCTACATTTTATCCAACATGAGTGCCAATCTGCTCGGCCTAGGCAATGCGGCAACCCCAATGGGGATCAAAGCCATGCAGCAACTGCAAGAGCTGAATCCGGATAAACAAACGGCTTCCCCTGCCATGTGCACGCTGCTGGCTCTGAATACAGCGAGTATCACCATTATTCCAACAACCCTGATAGCCATTCGGCTTAATTATCATTCTGCGAATGCCACGGAAATTGTTGGCACCACGCTAATGGCAACCATTATTGCGACATTTGCAGCCATCGTAGCCGATCGCTGGTATCGAAACAGGGCACTTCACAGGCCGCCGCGTGTACATAAAAGTGACAATCCCGGTATGAAAGGATGAGCAAAGTTGTTAACCTTCATCAACTGGATTTCCGTCTGGGCCATTCCGGTTATCATCGCGTTTGTTCCATTATATGCGTTTACCAAAAAGGTCCCGGTCTACGAATCCTTTGTTGATGGGGCCAAAGATGGCTTCTCTACGGCAATTAGCATTATTCCCCATCTGGTAGGTATGATGGTAGCGATCAGTGTATTCCGTGCTTCCGGTGCATTGGATTATGTGATCAGCCTATTCGCACCACTTGTGTCCTGGATGGGGGTTCCGGGAGAAGTATTGCCACTCGGTATTTTGCGTCCATTAACCGGGACAGGCTCGCTTGCCTTTACGACTGACCTGATTAAAACCTATGGCCCCGACTCGATGATTGGCCGCATGGCTTCCACGATTCAAGGAAGTACGGATACAACCCTATATGTATTGACTGTTTATTTTGGAGCCGTAGGCATACGTAATGGTCGCTATGCGCTCAAAGTAGGGTTGTTTTCCGATGTAGTTGGTTTCATTGCCGCCTTGGTCATTTGTTTGATTGTATTTGGTTAAAAATATGCCCTCTCCTTCCGATATACGAATTATGCTAGAATGATAGCGGAGGAGAGTGAGAACCATGCAAAAGAGTTGGAAACGAATGCTCCGCTTTGGAATGTCAGGCATGCTTGCCATTGCGTTGCTTGCAGGACAGACGGGGTTGGCTGCGGCTCAAGCCGTTAATACGATTCATTTTACGGGTTACTTCGATAAACAACTACGTGCTCAGTTGGCCGTTACAGCGGATTCTTTTCCAGTTGTGAACGTACGTCTGGTCAAGCAGGATGAACCCGATTCAGTATATTATGATGTAGGTACATCTATACTGATCTCCAAAGATGAGGTGCTAACCAACTATCATGTCGTTCAGGATTATGCTGAACTGTCTGATGGGGATGAAGGCACACTTACTGTAGCAAGCCCAGGTCATCTGGACAAGCCGGTTAAAGCCAAAATCGTTAAAACAGATCCGGTGACAGATATGGCATTGCTGAAGCTGGACAAAGAAATCGATGCACAACCGGTGACGTTTGCAAATGCCAAAGATAATCAAATTGTCTATACCATCGGATTTCCTAAAAATTCTGCCGGGGAACTTGTGCTGTTGGACGAAGATTTCCCTTCAACTTATAATACAATTGCCAAGAGCCGAGTATTTAATTCACAAGATTCGGACGTTCCAGGCAAGAAGGGCATTGGAAGTATCGTAAAATCAGTGGCACAAGGCAATTCAGGTGGCCCTGTTCTGGACCAGAACAATCGGGTTATTGGCATGATGACCTTTGTATACGGAGGACGTACTTATTATATTACTTCCAAAACGTTGCAATCCTTCATTAAAGAAAGTGCAACCCCTGCGAAAAAACAGGTCGTTGTTGCAGGTAAAGTAGCCAATTAACCTTATGCTTATTGCAGTGGTTACATACGATTGAAAGTGAACGGCTCACCTTAACGCTCCTGTCGCATACAGGTAGTGAGAGGGTGAGCTTTTTTGGTCTAAATACTTAGCTAAATGCAGCTCTAAAGGTGTTTACAACCCCTGCATTTACAAAATCGATGGATTATCCTTGTGATTTCCGGCCTTGATGGGTATCATTAGTGTGAGGTGACATGACAAACATGGAAAGATTACAAAAAATTATCGCACAGGCAGGCATTGCATCCCGCCGCAAGAGCGAGGAACTGATCCTGTCCGGCAAAGTAGAAGTTAACGGGGAGGTCGTAACCGAACTGGGTACGAAAGCGAACCCCGAAGAGGATATGATTACGGTTAATGGTAAACCGATCCGCAGTGAAAAGAAAGTGTACATGATGTTGAACAAACCGAAGGGTGTTATCACAAGTGCTTCAGACCCTGAAGGTCGGAAAATTGTATCCGACTATCTTAAAGGTGTCAAGGAACGGGTATACCCAGTGGGTCGTCTGGATTATGACACAGAAGGATTGCTCATCCTGACCAATGATGGCGAGTTTGCGCATTTGTTGACGCATCCGAAGCATCACGTACCCAAAACGTATCATGCAACCGTTAAAGGTGTTCCACATGGTTCGGCTCTGGAGAAATTAAAGACAGGCATTATGCTGGACGACGGTATGACAGCTCCGGCAGAGATTGAGTACAAAGATGTGGATACCGCAGCAAATGAATCTGTTATCTCTATTACAATTTACGAAGGGCGTAACCGTCAGGTTAGACGTATGTTTGAAGCGATTAACCATCCGGTAACACGTCTGAAACGGATTTCGTTTGGTGGTATTTTGCTTCAAAACCTGAAACGGGGACTCACACGTAATCTAACCAAAGAAGAAGTCAACAACCTGATTACGCTCGCAAAATCAGAACCCGCCAAAAAAATGAAAAAAAGGTAATGTGAGGACACATAATTTTCATAAAAGCGCCGCAGTTTTGTGACGAAATTCGCTATAATTGTTCATAGGATGTTCACAGTTATCCAAGACCGTTATATGCGAATGCTAGTCACTCAAGCTTTTTGCATAAATCCCCGGAGCGACTTTCAATCAGCAAGACTTAGATCGAAATGGTGTTATTCGTCTAAGTCTTGTACCCGGGAGCGTTTAGAATCAAATTATGCAAAATGCTGAATTAAAAGGGGAGCAGCACATGGGGAAATCAAGAAGAACGGTGCAAATCGTCATTTTGTTATTGATCCTGGTGTTGGGCGGATATGCGATTACTACATCGGTATCCGGCTCGAATGGCAAGCCAAAAGAAGGGGACAAGGCTCCTTCTTTTGAACTGCTGGGCCTGGATGGACAAGTTCATACGTCTGAGGAATACAAAGGCAAAGCCATGGTGATCAACTTCTGGGGAACTTGGTGTGAGCCTTGTGTTAAAGAGATGCCTGCGCTACAAGCGCAAGCGGACAAATGGAAGGACCAGGGTGTGCAATTTGTTGGTATCAATGTTGGGGAAGACCAGATGACCGTGGAAAATTTTGTGCGACAGGTGGGCGTTACGTTTCCGATTATGCTCGACCGTGACAAAAACTCGATCCGGGATTTCGGTATATCTCCGATGCCAACGACATTTTTTGTCTCCGACACGGGTAAAATCTCCACCATTCATATCGGTCAACTTGATTTGGACACACTTGACGCTCAAATTTCACAACTGGCGAAACAGCCCTGACAGGAGGTCTAGTCGTGTTCCAAAATACGAAATGTGAGTGCGGACACCAGAATCCGGTGGGCACTGTGCTGTGTGAAGCATGCGGCAAGCCGCTGCTGGAGGCCGAGGTCAAATCGGATGAAGTATTGGAAATGCGTTATGATGGCATGGCGCGTCGTTCGCAGCGTACGAATCCCAAAATTATTGACCGCATATGGAACTTTTTCTCATCGGTCAAAATTGCTGTTTACATGATTGTGTTTACACTTGTAGGTTCCATGCTTGGCACGATCTATCCACAAGAAAGTACATTTCTGAATATTGATCCATCCGTATATTACAAGGACACATACGGTCAGTTGGGTCATATCTATTATCTGCTGGGTCTGTCCCATACATACGAATCCTGGTGGTTTATTTTGCTACTGGTGCTGATCGGTGCTTCATTGGTCATATGCAGTCTAGACCGGGTACTTCCATTATACAAAGCGCTGAATAAACAGAAAATACGCAAACACATGCAGTTTCTTACACGTCAGCGACTGGTGTACCAAGGCTCCATAGAAGAGGCATCAGAAGACTGGATTAAGAAAGCGGTTACGCCGCTTAAAAAGAAAGGTTATCGTGTGCATACCGAGGGTACTGCATTGCTGGCTGAGAAACAGCGATTCAGTCGCTGGGGACCTTATGTTATCCATATCGGCTTGATTATCTTTCTACTGGCAGTACTGGCTCGTGGACTTCCCGGGCTGAATCTGGATGAGCATGTTGCTTTTCCCGAAGGTGAGATCAAGAAAATACCGAATACCTCCATGTATTTGAAGAATGAACAGTTTAATGTTGAGTTTTACAGTGAAGATGAGGTTCCAGAACAGTTCCGTAATCTGAACAAAACCGTTCCAAAACTGTTTGAAACCAAAGTGGTGTTGTACGAATGTACGGCAGATTGCTCGGATCCTTCGAAAAAACCTCAATTGAGCGAGGTGGACCGACATGATGTTCGAGTGAACCATCCACTGAATTACCACGGTTTGAAAGCATATCAGTTTGATTATGATCTGACACCAACAATTCGTTCGGTAACGCCTGATCTGGTCAATGCCCAGACGGGTGAGAAGTATGGAGCAATCCAAATTGCTATGGTGGATACGCATCGAACGTTTGAAGTTGGACCTTATAGTCTGAATGTGAAAGAAAAATATATGGATTTTGGGCTGGATGAAAATGGAGAGCCAAAATCAAAGTCCCCTTCGCCTAATGCGCCTGCATTTCTATTTAACATCAAGGGGCCCAATTTACCTGAAGAGGGCATGCAGTACTTGTATTTTGCGAAGCAGATAGATAAACAGCGTTTTCAACAGGACGCAATTAACAAACAGCTGAATGGAGGAGAAATTCCTTTGCAGCTAGAGGTCGATAGCATGGATAAGGTGGACATCATTCAGTCCGTGAGTTACCTCAATATCCGTATTGATAAGGCCATGCCTTTTGTATGGGTTGGAGCAGGCATCGTTATGTTGGGTCTGGTTATGGGCTTTTACTGGCACCACCGACGTATTTGGATTCGGATTGATGATGGACAACTCACCCTAGGCGGCCATACGAACAAAAACTGGTTTGGATTTAGGCGTGAGGTTGCAGCTGTGTTAAAACATATGAATGTGGAAGTGGATGAGAAGTCGTTGGATAACGGGGGGAACCAAACATGAGTTTATTGGATTTCAGCAGCGACGCATTTATCGTATCTTTTTTTCTATATTGTGCTGCATTTATGTTATATGGCGTTGCCGTCATGGGCAAGAAATGGAGTAATCGTGACCCGCAAGCTCATGTAGAACGCTGGGGAAAGCGAGCCTTTATTGCATCAACGGTTGCATTAGCTGCACATCTTATCTTCTTTGGTACACGATGGGCTGGAGCAGGCCATATACCAGTAAGTAATATGTATGAATTTATGAGTTTTCTATCCATGATGATTATGGTCGCATTTATTGTAGTTTACGCAATTTATCGAAAATCGTTGCTAGGACTATTTGCATTGCCACTAACCATCATTATTATGGCATATGCAGCCGTATTTCCTCAGGAAGTACAGCCGCTGATCCCTGCTTTGCAATCGATATGGCTTAAGATCCACGTGACGTTGGCTGCGCTTGGCGAGGCATTCTTCGCCGTAGGCTTTGCGGCAGGATTCATGTATTTGTTACGCACAGTCGATTTCAGTGGCAAAGATAAGTCATCCAGACGCCAGCGCGGATGGGTTGAGTTTACATTAATCACTATCGTCGTTGTGGTGGGGTTTATCGGGTCGGTATTTGCTTTCCGTGCATCCGGATATGAGGCGGTTTTTGTTCAGAAAACCACGAGCATTGACACAGAGGTACAGGAAAATAGTACAATAGAGAAAGTGATTTATCGCATGCCTCCTATTTTTGCACCTTACAATAGCGAAGTGGAGAGCATAAAACCGTTTCTTGGCATGAAGGAACCTTTGCTTGAGACACCTTCCTGGATGAACGGAGTTAATGCTGGACGTAAACTGAATACGGTAGTCTGGTCTTTGATTGTAGGGCTGATCTTATATGGACTTATTCGTTTAATTGTAAGAAGACCGCTTGGACAAGCTTTGCAACCGATGCTGGATGGCATTGATGCTGACGATCTCGATGAGATTAGTTACCGCGCAATTGCTATCGGATTCCCGATATTTACGCTGGGAGCATTAATTTTTGCCATGATCTGGGCTCAGATTGCCTGGAGCCGCTTCTGGGGATGGGACCCCAAAGAGGTGTGGGCACTGATAACATGGTTATATTATAGTGTGTACCTGCATTTGCGTTTGTCCAGAGGCTGGCAGGGCCGCAAGTCTGCCTGGCTTGCAGTACTTGGATTTTTGGTCGTTATGTTTACGCTCGTTGGTGTGAATTTGATCATCGCCGGGTTGCATTCATACGCAGGGGCAGACTAGGATAGGTAGTTTCGTGAAGTTCCCGAGAGAAATCCATGAAACAACATACGTAAGCCCCTACGTTCAATGGGGCATTCAAATATTGTTCGCCAGATCGAACATAATAGAAGTGATGAGGAGTTATTGCAAAGGGGCTGGAGTGGAATGGCTGAACATGAGAACCGTATACTAGTCGTGGATGACGAGGAAAGAATCCGACGGCTTTTGAAAATGTATCTCGAAAAAGAAGGTTATGAAATCGATGAAGCAGAGGATGGGGAAACTGCGCTGCGAAAAGCAACTGCAGGTGACTATGGTCTGATTTTGCTTGATGTGATGTTGCCGGGCATGGACGGCGTTGAAGTATGTACCCGTTTGCGTCAGGTGAAATCAACCCCGGTTTTGATGCTTACTGCAAAAGGCGAAGAAATTAACCGCGTTCAGGGCTTTGAAGTTGGAGCAGATGACTATGTCGTTAAACCGTTCAGTCCACGTGAAGTGATTTACCGGGTGAAGGCGATTTTGCGTCGTTCTTCTGCGACAGCTTATCTGTCTAAGGAAAGTAATTCAAGCAACAATATCGTATTTCCTCATTTGGTCATCGAACATGATGCTCACCGCGTAACTGCAGGTGGGGAAGAGATCAGTCTAACACCAAAAGAATATGAACTTTTGCATTATCTCGCGACATCTCCAGATAAAGTTTTCTCCAGAGAAGAGCTGCTGAAGGATGTATGGAATTATGAATTCTTTGGTGATCTTCGTACTGTGGATACGCATGTGAAGCGTCTTCGAGAGAAGTTAAACAAGGTTTCGCCAGAGTCAGCGGCGATGATTACGACGGTGTGGGGTGTGGGTTATAAACTGGAAGTACCGAAGTAGTTTTAGTTTCTGGAGATCGCTGGTCGGGAAGTTATGGATTACGATTATTTGCCTTGTGGGCTGTGTACTCATAGCATTGGGTCTTTTTTTGCTGCCGTATATTGATACGAATTTTGCGGAATCTGAGTCGAGAGATATCAAACGTTTGTTCACATATGTTTGTATTATCGGTTTCAGTTTGACAACCTTTTTTGCGCTGTTTCTTTTTACGAAAATTACGCAGCCGATGCAGCAGTTAATTCAGGCAGCCAATGCGATTCGAAAAGGAAACTACGGTACGCGTCTCTCCCTTGTAACGAGCGATGAGATTGGAGAATTGGGTAATACATTTAACCATATGGCTGCACAGCTGGAAGATAACATTCGCAACCTTAACCATGAGAAAGAACATCTGGCGAGCGTGCTCCGAAGCATGACCGATGCCGTAGTGACATTCGATGGTGAGGGGAAGGTTATTTTGACAAACCCACCTGGTGAGAAAATCATGCAGGCTTGGTGTGATTTGGACTGGGCACAGATGGGCGAGAGACAGGATTCGGAGAATGCTGTGAGTTCTTCACGAGAGGTACCGGAACCACTCGTTCCTTTGTTCAAAAAGGTGATGGAGCAGGGCGGCGATCAGAACTCTAACGTGCATGTGCAGCAGGGAGTCTGGTCTGTTCAGATGGCACCTTTGTACGCGGATAGTGTAGTTCGAGGCGCAGTAGCTGTGCTTCGTGACGTGACGGAGGAAGTACGACTGGAGAAGATGCGTCGTGATTTTGTCGCCAACGTATCTCACGAAATACGTACTCCGCTATCCATGATGCAAGGGTATAGTGAAGCTCTTTTGGATGGGATGGCGGCTTCCCCAGAAGAAAGTGAAGAATTAATTCAAGTGATTCATGATGAGTCTTTGCGTATGGGCAGATTGGTTAAAGATCTGCTTGATCTTGCGCGAATGGAAGCGGGTCATACAGATATGGCCGTGAAGGAAGTGGATCTGATTGAACTATTGGAGCGTGTATACAGAAAGTTCTCGGTACGTTCCAAAGAACAGGATATCCATCTTCGGTTTGAGTGTAAGCAGTCTTCCATTGAACTTCATCAGGCCGATGAGGATCGGCTTGAACAGGTATTTACCAATTTGCTGGATAATGCGTTTCGGCATACTCCCTCAGGCAAAAATGTTGTCATATCGGCAGAGCTGTTAACCGATATCCGGACACCTGTAGCTAAAGTGACTGTAAAAGATGAAGGTGTAGGCATTCCGTCTTCCGATCTGCCATTCATCTTTGAACGATTCTACAAAGCAGATAAGGCTCGTGTTCGGGGTGAAAGTGTCGGTACAGGACTGGGGCTCGCAATTGTAAAAAACATTGTAGATGCGCATCACGGTACCATTATCGTTAATAGCGTACTTGGCGAAGGTACTGAGTTTATTTTACAATTTCCGGTGGATTCATCGAAATAGCCCGATTTCATACAAAAAGTGCGAAAGCACCCTCATGCTGAGGGTGCTTTTTTGTTGAACAGTACCGTTTAATCTTGTTCAACGTGGAACAGTATGTTCACTTTTTTTGCATCAAAATATGTGTCCAAGATAAGTTTGCCTCTAATATAACATAAGCTTGAAAAGCGAAGATGTTAAAGGAGGAGTGGATTAGGCATGTCTGATGAAAGAAAAAGGGTGAATATTAAAGCTTTTTTAGAAGGAAGATCGTTTCGAGCGGGATCACCGTTCATTCCAATAACATCGAGTGAAGTGGAGCAGTTTGAATCCATTTTGAAAGCACTGGCAGTGACTATTCCTGCGGCTGTCAGTCAGCCTACAGCGTCTAATATTGTCGCGTTGCAAAATAGTTTGCGGAGTTTGCTCAACTTTGTTAATACCTCTGGTTTCCGAGCTGGAGTGAAAGCGGAGTTGCAATCCGTTCTGGAACTAACCATTGCAGGTTCTGAAGTTGTGCCTGTAGCTATTATTAATCTAGCAGGCAACTTGCAAAATTTGCTCGATGATTTATTAAGTGTGACGTTGCTTTTAGAAGTTCCTCCTACAGAAAAAGACAAACTGGTCGGGTTAATTAGATCCATATCCGTATCATTGAGTCGTGCTACAAGTTCATTTGGTACATCAGGAGCCCCTGGTCCTCCAGGTCCCCCGGGAGTTCCAGGGGTTCCGGGTGTACCCGGGGTGCCAGGTTCAGTCGGGCCAGGTGGAGCAGCTGGACCCGTAGGTCCTGTAGGTCCTGTAGGTCCTCAAGGCGTACCAGGTCCGCAGGGGTTGCCAGGAGTTGGACTGTATGATATATCCGTTTTTGATCCCGTTCAGGCACCTGGCTATGTACAAGGTCAAGTGGTTTCGTATAATGGCAGTCTTTATGTTGTTAATGTGAATGTACCCACGGGTTTACCGGGAAGTTCACCAGACTACACATTGTTTGTGTCAGGCGGAACAACAGGGGCAACAGGTGTGGGACTCGATGGTTCTGTTCCGTTTGATCCCACAGTTGCACCAACGTATCCGGCGGGTCAGGTCGTAACATTTAACGGCAGTACGTATATAACAAATGTGGCATTGCCAACGGGTACACCGGGAAGTTCACCGGATTATACTTTGCTAGCAGCGGCCGGAGCTACTGGAGCCACCGGAGAAACTGGGGCAACTGGTGTGGGACTCGATGGTTCTGTTCCGTTTGATCCCACAGTTGCACCAACGTATCCGGCGGGTCAGGTCGTAACATTTAACGGCAGTACGTATATAACAAATGTGGCATCGCCAACAGGAACTCCCGGTACTTCACCGGACTATACACTCTTGGCAGGTGCAGGACCTACAGGGGCAACGGGAGCCACCGGCATAGGTTTAAGTGGAATATTACCGTTTGATCCGGCGGTAGCACCAACCTATCCAGCGGGTCAAATAGTGACATTTGACGGTAGTACCTATATTACTAATGTAGCTTCACCAACTGGAACCCCAGGTACATCACCAGACTACACATTGCTTGCTGGCGTAGGAGCCACCGGTGCAACCGGGGCAACAGGCGTGGGCTTGAATGGAGCAGTTCCGTTTGATCCAGCAGTAGCACCAACGTATCCTGCGGGTCAAGTTGTAACTTTCGATGGCAGTACGTATATTACAAATGTAGCATCGCCAACGGGGACGCCGGGAACATCATTGGATTATACGTTGATTGCAGGCGCAGGACCAACAGGGCCTACGGGTGTAACGGGAGCGACTGGAGTAGGTTTGAGTGGGATTGTACCGTTTAATCCGGCGGTAGCGCCAACATATCCGGCAGGACAAGTGGTGACGTTTAACGGCAGCACGTATATTACAAATGTGGCATCACCAACGGGAACGCCGGGAACATCCCCGGATTACACGTTGTTGGCTGGTGTAGGAGCCACCGGTGCGACAGGGGCAACAGGTGTCGGTGTAACTGGCGAAACCGGAGATATGGGTGCAACGGGAGCCACGGGTGCAGGCCTGACCGGCGTTGTCCCATTCGACCCAGCAGTTGCACCAACGTATCCAGCGGGTCAAGTGGTGACGTTTAACGGCAGCACGTATATTGCGAATGTAGCATCGCCAACAGGCACGCCGGGAACATCCCCGGATTACACATTATTGGCTGGTGCAGGAGCCACCGGTGCGACAGGTGCAACTGGCGTCGGTGTAACGGGCGGAACCGGAGATACGGGTGCAACGGGAGCCACGGGTGCAGGCCTGACCGGCGTTGTCCCATTCGATCCAGCAGTAGCACCAACGTATCCGGCGGGTCAGGTCGTAACATTTAACGGCAGCACGTATATTACAAATGTGGCATCGCCAACAGGCACGCCGGGAACGTCCCCGGATTACACATTATTGGCTGGTGAGGGAGCCACGGGTGTGACAGGTGCAACCGGCGTCGGTGTAACGGGCGCCACCGGTCCAGGCCTGACCGGCGTCGTCCC
>NZ_JAAIFP010000041.1:0-37743 GCF_010747435.1 Paenibacillus sp. ALJ109b | reverse complement strand
CAGAACAACCTTCCGATCGCTGTTATCCCCAGATTTTTTTTATTTTTTTCTCCAAAAGGGAAAATCCGGGGATAAAGGCGAACACTACGCTTCTCCAGGTTTTTTCTATCCTCTACGTTCTCGTGTAAATGTTCAGTTGAACATATATAGTTCATTGTAATAGCAGCAAAACCGGCTGCCTGATCGGGCAGCCGGCTGATCAACTCAATCACTCAATCCTATTGAACAAAGAGTACTACTGTTGCAATGGATCTTTCACAACGATTTTGCCGGATACGATATCATCCTTGATTGCTTTAACCTTGTCGATAACCTCTTGTCCAACAAAAGCATTCAATGGAGATTCACTATCACGAGTTACATACGTCAGGCCTACACCATCTTCTTTCAAGCCATAGTTCACAGCGCCTGCTTTGAAGTTTCCTTCTACAAAATCCTTCACTGTCTGATAAGCAACCGTATCGGTCGACTTCAATTGAGACAATACAATATGTTCCGGATCTTCAACGGTACGGTCTGTATCCTGACCGGAAGTATAGAAGCCTTTTTCCTTCGCGGCTTCGAATACGCCCAGATCACCTACAGCGGATGCTCCAGCGATGAAGTCAGCACCTTTGCCGAATTGTACCAACGCCAGCTCTTTTGCTTTGGCCGGGTCATTAAATCCACCAACGTAGTTCACGAGGAATTCCGCATTCGGGTTAACTGATTCCAGACCAGCTTTGAAGCCTTCTGTATATTTCTTGATCAATGGAACGTCCATCGCGGCAATCATACCGACTTTGTCTGTTTTCGTAGACAGTCCGGCAGCTGCACCAAGTAGATACGCTCCTTCATATTCATGGAAACCAACGCTACGAACGTTAGGCAGATCAACCGTTGTGTCCACAATAGCAAAGGACTTGTCCGGATTTTCAGCAGCCACTTTTTTCAATGCATCTTCTGCCTGGAATGTCGCTGTAATGATCAAATCATAGTTTTCAGCAACTGCAGCACGCAGGTTTTGCTCAAATGCAGCCGGGTCAGTGGATTCAATTGTTTTGGTATCTACCTTGAATTCCTCACCTGCTTTTTTGAAACCTTCATCCATCTGTACGAAGAACGGGTTTACCCCGATTTTTTCAGGAAGTACAAGCGCCATGCGCAGTGATTTTTCACTGTCGCCACCTTGGGCCGATTGTTCGTCTTTGGAACCAGAATTTCCACAAGCCGCCAGCAATATAGCCAACATGATGATCGATAAGACGAACGATAAACCTCTTTTCATTTTGAAAATTCCCCTTTTCACTATTCTTTTTTTATAATCCTAGCGGATACTGTCGATCCTTGTCAATAAATCTTTGAGCGGATACACTAAATGGAATATAATAGTTGATTTGCCTTCGACAGAGCCTCCGAAGCCTCTCTAAACCAAGGTTTTTTCCGTTGACATCCAGAGCTGCTCCATGCTAAAGTCAATCCAATTATTATATTCAGATAGGATTTGTCAGAATTATAACGCAATCTTATTTATTTTCCAACCCTATTTTGAGGAGGCTATTCATTTGAAAAAAATCACCCAGATCGCACTGGCCGCTCTACTCGCCGCTCCGGTTACACTCGGCAGCCTCAGCTTGCCCGCTTCGGTATCCGCCACTCCCGCCGGACAAACGACCTCACAGGCTGTTAAAGGACCGGTAGCACAAGCTCCTTCAGTCTATACCGAGAGTGCAGCCGATTACACCCAATTCCTGCAAGCCAAATACAATATCCAATTGCCGAAACAATTAACGAAGGGTGACTTCATCAAGGCGATTGCTACCATTCTTGAAGCCGATCAAGCTGCTCCTGCTACAGATGAAGCAAGTAACAGTGAAGTTAAGGCCCCAGCCTTTACTGATCTGAAATCGAATGATTCTGCTTATAAAGCTGCCGTTTCCTTATATAACAACGGCATCCTATCCGGTACGGAAGTGCGTGCCAATGACCAACTGAGCACTTATGCTGCTGTCTTCATCGCAGTCAAAGCAGCCGGATTCAAAGAGCTGGCCTATACATATCCTGAAGAAAAAACAGCAAAAGCACTTTCGAAACTGGGCATTAGCCCAAGCCGCGTTCAGGGACAAGCCGCGCAGGAACTGGCCGCTGCCATTGATACAGGTCTGATCCCGGAAAGTCTGTACCCCGCTCTCCGCAAGGGTGGCGAAGCCAGTTCCGATTTTACCAACATTTTGCTTGGACGGGTATTGACCAGTCAGGGTAAATATAAAAATGAAATTGGCCGTTCCGGCGACGCTGACATTTACTCCAAATTGTACGCTGCCTATCGCACGGCTGATTTAATAGAAGCACCGGAACTGCGGACCATTGTGGATCAAGCTCTGCGGAATGATCTCGTCACAGGTTACAATCTTAAGGATAGTCGCTTTGATTCCAACTTCATCGATGAACTGACTTTAACTTACGGACATGATGATATTAAACACGCGGTGCAGTTGATTGGACTGTTGCGCAGTGAAGGCATCGATGCCGACGTACAGTTCCAGCCGAAGACATCTGCCTTCATTTATTTGAAGGAATGGGGAGAACCCAAAGAAACACCGGATTACAAAGTAACCCAGATCGAGAATGGCAACTACATCGCCTACGCCAAAGAATATGACATTCAGTTCGAGTTCAATAACACAGCGGACAAAGCCCGCTTCAACGATATTATATTGAAGTATGCCAAAAAGAATAGCGATGACACCTCTGCCTTGATCCATGCTTCCTGGTGGCAGCCGCTCTATTATTCGCCGACTGCTCTCGCGGAATATCCGGTCATTGCTAACAATAAAATTTCACTTGGCAACTATTACGCACAATCCTTCTCCCTTAAGGAAAATTCCAAGGCGATTCAGGAAGGATTCCGTAAGCTTGCACCTGATGCGGACATTTCCAGTTATACCTTCTGGGTTGACCACCCGTTCTTCAATTATCTCAACGGGGAATCGGAATAAACTGAACATATGCTAGGTGAATTAAAGCTCGCAATTTGACATAATAGAAAGCCGTCTTTACCGAACTTTACAATGGATTCGACCCATTGGTTCGTAGAGACGGTTTTTTATTTATCTTTTTACAAATTTCTTCTCAAAAAAATAAATTCCATTGCAGGATTTACCAGTAAAAGGTCGAATAACATAGGTACATAAACACGCAATCACATTTACACATATCTGTAAGACAGGAGTTAATCATGGTATACGACGGCATTCTGCTCGGCTTGATCGTTGGACTGTTCCGGGGAGGATTTCGGTATGGTCTCCACCAGTTTGCAGCACTCAAGCTGCGAGGCGGATGGATTTTTCCGCTATTGCTGCTGGCCCAGTTCTTCATCTTTTTCTTGCAGGAAAGGCTTGATTGGGTTGCATCTATCAACGGATACCTGTTTGCTGCCGTTTATGTCACAGGTTTAGCATTTTTGTGGCTTAATCGACATTACAAGGGTTTTACCCTAATCTGGATCGGTGTCTTTCTCAATTTCATCGTCATGGCGGTGAACGGTGGGCGTATGCCGGTATCTGTGGAAGCCTCTGCTGTTCTTGGTCCCTATTATGTGGATATGCTGCGCGAAGGTGGAGCGGTATCGAAGCACTACATGATGGATGCTTCCACACATCTTTCATTCCTAGGTGATATCATCCCGCTGTCCAGCCCTTATCCACGGACTCAAGTGATCAGCATTGGCGATGTGGTCATGAACATTGGCATATTCCTGTTTATCCAGTACATGATGGTGAATCGAACCGGAGGAGCTTTGCAGCCAGTGAATTCCATCAGGCCTGAAGAGATTCGGACAGACTCCAAGGAAGGGAGGTCTTTTCCATGAAAAAATTCGAAGGCATTAAATATTCTCGTCTCGTCATCAACGCAATCATCGTAGCTTCTGTCGTTGTTGCATTGACTTCGGGATACAAGCTGGGCGGCTAGTACATATACTTCGCCAACCAAGACAAACAGGCTGCCAGCGGCCTGTTTTTTCTTTCTGGATTTTTGGGAGGTAACTTGTTATGTTATACATCAATATAGTACAAGCCGATATATTCACATCAAGAGCAGACTAAACCAAGCAGGAGAATTTTTATGAACTTTATTCGTAACCTTATCCATAAAGCAGATCGGAGCAGCATGTATGTCGTCTTGCTTAGCTGCACCGGCATCGGTATTTTTCTGTATATGAACAAGTGGTCTTATCTCCATCTATCCTCTGACGAATGGGTAATGGTATACACGATGCTTGGTGCGGCGCTGATTTTGGATTATTTCACGTTTCAAATTCCGCCCAAAGGCAATCAGCAATCCATGGACTCTTCCGTGTACCTCGCCTGTATCTTCATGTTTGGTGGTGCATTCAGTCTGTCTGTACTGCTGCCTGTTTCCCTCATTCTGTTAATCAAGGATCGCAAACTCACTTGGTGGAAACATATCGTCAATTTCAGCATTTATAGCCTTATGATTGCAGGAGCGGCTTATGTATTCACTTGGACTGGAGGAATTCCGGGAGCACTGGATGGATATAACTTGCTGCCCTATTTCGCGGCACTTGCAGCCTACTTCATCATCAACACAATCACGCTAGGCCTGTTTTTTCATTTCTCAACAAAGGATGCATTACAGCAGATGAAGCGTGTGTTCGTTACCGAATCGCTGCTCGTCTATTTATGTACATTGATTTTGGCGCTTGTGCTGACTATTCTCGTTGTGCATAACGGTGTTCTCGGTCTGCTGCTCTACCTCAGTCTTAGCATTTTGCTATCGCATGCGTTCAAGCAGCTGTTTGTGATGTATCAAAGTATTGAGGAAAAGGCGAATACGGATCAACGCACAGGTTTGTTTAACCACAGCCATTTTGAAAGTATGCTGGAAACCGAGCTTGGTAACGCCCGTTCTCAGGGAACCCCGCTTTCGCTGGGACTCATCGATATTGATGATTTCAAAAAGTATAACGACCGCTTCGGTCATCTCCAGGGTGACAGCCTGTTGGCTCTTCTCGGAGATTTCCTCAGTCGGAAGACGGAAGGCACCCCCATTACCGCCTTTCGTTACGGCGGAGAAGAGTTCACCTTACTCATGCCAGGCATGGAGCTGGACGAGGCTTATGCGTTCATGAACAAGCTGCGCAAGCAGCTGAACGACACACCTTTTGAAGGGGTTGAAGTGTTTCCGCACGGTTGTCTCTCCTTCTCCGCAGGTGTTGCTCGTTATGAGATCGATATGTACAACAAGTCACAACTTGTGGATCAGGCGGATAAAGCACTGTATTATGCCAAAAAACAGGGCAAAAACAATGTGCATCGCCACGGCAGTAATGATGGCATGGAGCAAGAGATTGATCTGGTGCAGGATGTGCGCGACATTGAGCAGCAGCTCAACTTGTTCAGATATAAGGATATGGATACATTCAAACATTCCAAACGCGTATATAAGTATGCTCTCGATATAAGTGAGTTGCTGGAACTCGAAAATGTGGAGAAGCGGAGTTTTGTACTGGGCGCTCTAATTCATGACATCGGAAAGCTCGAAATTCCGTGGTCTATCCTGAATAAGAAAGAAAAACTTACTGCTGAAGAATGGGAAACGATCAAGGGTCATGTCACCTGGGGCAAAAAAATGGCCATGACGAACGAGCGTTTTGCCGATCTCATTCCCTATATCGAATTGCATCATGAACGATATGACGGGGCTGGCTACCCTTATGGTCTAAAAGGTAGTGAGATTCCACGGTTGTGCCGGATGCTCACGGTGATTGATTCCTTTGACGCAATGACGACAGAGCGACCTTATCAGGAAACGAAAAATGTGGATGAAGCAATCAAGGAACTACAGCTGTGCTCCGGTTCTCAGTTCGATCCCGAGCTAGCCGAACTGTTCATCCGATATATTCAGAAACGAACGGTGCAGCAACAACTTGTGTAATACCCGCAGAATTCTCCCTTACAAAGCCAAAAGCGCTACCCCCGGCATAATCGGGGATAGCGCCATTTTCATGTTCATCATGGAATGAATCATGCACCAGACTATTTCATTCTTGTGCAGATTCTGCTTTATCGAGTGGTATTCATCTCATGTGAAGTCTGATGCAGCTCTTTAATCATCTGCTGCAAAAACATGTTATCCTGACGACTGATTCCGTGCTGATTGTCTTGAAGAAGCATTTGATGAATGTTCTTCTTAAGCAACTCGCTGCGACGTTCCAATACCTCTTGATTCATGTTGTTGCGTTCACTCCTTAACATCTTTTGTAATGAATTTGTGTTCTATATAAGTATAGAGGACCTTCTCCTATAGGGAAAATGGATACAGCCCCGCTCACCTGTACTCATCAAGGCTCACCCTGCGTGACATAATTTCACCCCATGTTGTTCTTAGATATCCTTCTAAATGCTCCCTTATACACCCGAGTTTCCTCCGAAGAAAGCCAGACTAGGGTCTGAAGCAAGCATGCGTTATAATGATGCCAGCCCTTGAAACGGATACATATAAATGGACCTTATCTCAAAGGAGTTCTGTACTCATGTCATACAAACAGATTAAATGGATGATTCTACTGGTTCCCACATTCACGGTGGGACTCTGGGAATACATCCGCCACCAATTCCTGATGCCCTACCTTTCCATGGATGTGGGCAACTGGCTTACCCCACTTATCCTGTACCTCATAAGTGTCACCTTGCTAAGTCGCTTATTTAAAATGCTGGAAAGTGCCAGGGCCGCTCTGGAGCAGGAGCGTGCTTCCAAAGTGGCACTCGAAGCTCGGGACCAACTGGCCCGCGAGCTTCACGATGGTATCTCGCAATCACTTTTTCTCCTGTCGGTAAAAACAGACAAGGCCGAGCGCAGTATGGCTGGAAGCGGTCACGAGAATGAAATTCAGGAAATACGCAAAACCGTACATGAGGTCAACACTTACGTACGGCAGGCCATCGCCCAGCTCCGCTACGTCCCTGGACAAGCGGCAGTACCGGAGGGAACCTCCCTGCTGTCACAGGTGGAATTACTTATAGAGGAGACGGTTCCTTCAGCGAGTCTGGAATGGGGTCTGGACAGCACCTTCTTCTCCCCAAAGGAGCAGGTAGAGCTGCTCGCCTGCATTCGGGAAGCACTACTTAACGTACGCAAACATGCCGGGGCTACAGATATTCGAGTGATTGCAGAAGGGACACCTTTTGTCTGGTCGATCTTCATTCAGGATAACGGAGTTGGTGTGAGCGGGGATCCACTGCACCTGAAGGACCGATACGGCTTGCGAATTACGAAGGAACGTGCAGCTCAGATGGGCTGGTCTTTCGCCCTTGATTCAAGGCCAGGTTACACAAGAATAACCATTGGAAAGGGGCATGCTTAATATGGAACTTGTACGGGTATTGGTTGTCGATGATCACGCGCATGCGCGTGAGGCGATCTGTAGTATTTTATCCGAGGACAGCCTGTTTGAAGTTATTGGTACCGCTTCGACTGGACTGGAGGCACTGGAGCTTACCGGGCAATGGATGCCCGATCTTATTCTGATGGACGTGCAAATGCCGGATATGGATGGGCTGGAAGCCACCCGTCAGATCAAACTGCGCTTTCCGTATGTCATTATCGTCATGGTCACTGTATCGGATGATGTCACGTACCTGTTCGAAGCACTGAAGCAGGGAGCTCAAGGATATTTGCTCAAAAATCTGTCCCCCTCCACTTGGCTTGAATACCTTCGCGCCATCGTCAGTGATGATGCACCCCTGAGCAAGGAACTTGCCTATCGAATCCTTCAGGAGTTCCCTGCACCTCGCACGGAAGATGTACCCGATAATCCCCTGACTACGCGGGAGCTAGAGATCCTGCAATGGGTATCTGCGGGTTATACCAATCGTGAGATTGCCGACCAACTTGGCATTTCGGATCAAACGGTGAAAAATCATCTGAAGAATATTTTACAGAAACTGCATCTCGAAAATCGTGTGCAATTAACCCGCTATGCATTGGAAAGCGGACTGGCAGGCCGTAAGCTGCGCAAATAGCGATGCATTCATGTTTTTGTCACAATTCTATGGATCATTTCGTTTTTTTATAGCCCAATGTAGTCATACGGTGTTATTTTGGACAAAGTTATAATGGTATAGATTATGCTCGGATAACAAAGAATGACTTACAATTCTAGACCTAAGGGTGATGATTTTTTGATTTTGAGTAGGTTCACCACGAAATTGGGCAAACGGCACTGGGCATTGATGGGCGCCCTGATGTTATTATTTTGCCTTGTTATGCCACAATGGGCATCGGCCCATGCTTATATCGTGCAGGCCTCACCAGGTGAAAATGAACTGGTTGCGACTGCACCTGAACGCCTGACTCTCGAGTTCAACGAGTCTTTGCAGACGGCCTTTTTTGATATTAAAATCACCGGACCTGACGGAACACAAGCAGATGACGGTAATGTGCATGTCGATGAGGATCGTCCTCATATCCTGGAGACCGGACTGCGGACCGGACTTGGAAATGGAACCTACGCCGTGAATTGGAAGGCTGTATCTGCGGATGGTCACCCCATTCAGGGAGCCTATGTGTTTCATATTGGGGAACCCTCTGGTGCTCCTGCTGGTCTCGCTGATTTAACTTCAGGCTCAGGCCAGGTTGGCGGACCGTTAAAATGGATTTTGTCGCTGACCGACTGGATTCAATATCTGGGATTGTCTGTGATTCTGGGCACACTTGCTTTCCTGCTGTTTCGAATTGCGCCTGCTTCCATGGCGAGAGAACCACTGGAAGTGCCAAGAAGCTATAGGTTGTTATGGATCAGTTATGGCGCCGCTTCTGTTGCCGCTCTGATCAGCCTGCCTCTGAACACATTGTATGAATCAGGCGTTTCCATCGGGGAGTTCAGCTGGGCACTGATGAGCAGTGCACTTAAATTGACGTCATTTGGCCAGATCTGGATGGTACAGATACTCATTGTGATGTTGCTGGCGGTTACCATCCTCTCCGGATATGACCGGGATCGCTCGCTGCGTATCCGGATCTGGTCATCATACGGATCACTGATTCTCGTTCTTGGCTGGTTGTTCACTCATGCGATGACAGGACATCCAGCTGCAGCGGAACAACGCACACTCGCCATTGCAATGGACTTCGTTCATCTGATCGGAGCCGCTTTCTGGATCGGCGCTTTAACCGCCATGGCTGTGTGTCTACCTCCGCTCGCGGATAAACTGCCTTCCACGGTGCGAGGAGAGGTCTACTGGACGGCGATCCGACGATTTACAGCTTGGGGTATTGGTGCTGTTGCTGCTCTCGTCGCTACGGGGATATACAGCAGTCTGATCATTTTGCCTGTACCTATACTTACATCCCTGTTCACAACGGCGTATGGTCTCGTGCTTATCGCTAAAGTTGTCTTGCTTGTTGTAATGCTTGTATTGGCCTGGCGTCATGCCAGAATGGCACGTGTAAGCAGCGGCAACCGACTCGCTGGCAGCCTCAAGGCCGAACTGATTGCCGGAGCCGTCGTTCTTGCGCTGGCTGCCGTGCTGACACACTTGTCTCCCGGACAGCCGGCAGTCGCTGGACCTTATAAAGAAGTGCAGACTATGGATGGCGGAACCACAATTACGCTTCAGGTAAGTCCCAATCGTACCGGAGAGAATCAGTTCAAGATCGACGTGAAGAAACCGGACGGCACTACAGTTAACGATCTGGAACAGATCACATTGTCACTAACCCACCTGGATATGGATATGGGCATTTACGAGATCACGATTCCGAAAAATGATACTGGCGTATACGAGGCAGAAGAATATATCTCCATGCCAGGACGCTGGAACATCAAGGTGCATCTGTTAACCCGATCTCTGGATTCGCTGGATACTGAATTTGAGATCGACACCGCTAATCCGTAGATATAACCGATTCAGATTTGAAACGCGACTCAATCTAAAATCAGTGCCTCAACAAGCTGCAATTGTAGTGAAGGGGACGAAATCGATTCTGGAGAAGTGCAACGTTCGCCTTTATTCCCGGATTTCCACTTATAAAGTGGATCAAAAAATCTGGGAATAACAGCGATTGAAAGAACGATTCGTAACCGGAACGGTAACTTTGCAGCAAGTCAGGCACTTATTTTAGAAAATGGGCCGAAACATAATTGATAAGAATTGAGAGGGGTAAATTATTTTGAAGAAAACATCATGGACTTCCAAACTGACATCCAGCCTTACTGCTGGAGCTGCTGCACTGATGCTGTTTGCTGGATTCGCCAGCGCTCATGTTACCGTTAACCCAACCGTGGCACAGACAGGTGCATGGCAGACGTATAGCATCAAGATTCCATCCGAAAAAGAGCTGCCTACCACCAAAGTCACGCTGAAAGTACCGCAAGGCGTTGCATTCAAGCAATACCAACCACTGGCAGGCTGGAAAATCACTACCGAAAAAAATGATTCCAATGAAGTAACGTCAATCACTTGGGAAGTGGACGGAGATAACGAAGGAATTCTGGCTGGTCAATTCCAGCAGTTCAACTTTGTAGCGCAGAATCCGGATGCCGAAACAGAAGTAGCCTGGGATGCGTTCCAGTATTATAGCGATGGCAGCATCGTGGAATGGACAGGCGGACCAAGTGACAGCAACCCGCACAGTATCACGGCAATCAGCCAAGATCCTGCTGCTGCAGGTAATGCTGCTGCAGGCGGAGGTCATGATAGTGCAGGCACAGCCGGCAATGCGGGTCATGATGATGAAGCAACGGGTGACGATACGAAGGCAAACGACGATACCACACTGGGTGACGCGTTGAACGACACCGTTACTGGTGAGCCAAACAACACGGATTCAGACCCAGGCACATTGAAGCTGCAACAGGCAACACTGATCGTATCCATTCTGGCGTTGATCCTATCCTTCCTGGGTATTGCTCTGGCAACACGCCGCAAAAAACGTTAAGAGCTAAAATGCAGTCTTGTCTGTAGACATAAAAAGAAAGGAGCCTTTGGCGAACGGGGTCTATCCCGATGTGCCGAGGCTTCTTTTTGTTATCTGTATACATACGCTAACTTCGATTTCAAACTCATGCTTACGCTCACTGATGATGAACAGCGTCACTTACCGCTCTTTGCTCTACCGTTCCTGATCCGTTTGGATCATGATTTCAATATATTGCAGCAAGCTCTTCTTCTGTTGTTCAATCGACTGTATCCGTCCAGACAGACCTGCGAAGAACGCTTCAATCTGCTGCCTTGTATAATCGGCCGATTGTCCCTTCCAGTCGTCAAGACGATTGTATAGGCTTCTCGCCTCCTGCTCATCTGCCTGGAGACGGGCAAGCAGCTGGGTCAATTCTTTTTCAGCAATCCGAAGATCATTCAGCTCTACCAGCAATTGTCCGCTCACTCGTGATCCCTCCCTTATGTAAGTGCCGATCGCCAGGCCCTCCACGCAAAATTCTAGTTAAAACTGACCTGACTCTCATCTGCTTGTCGGAATGCTTCCGCCTTCTCTTCGATAAAATTCAAGAATTGACTCGTATGCTTCATATGCCATGTGCTCAATTCGTTAATAGACGCATCCAGATGAGTGACGATAGGTTCAAGTCTGCGACTGCGGCTGGAATGCAAGTATTGAGCCATCCGGCTCCGTACTATGTTCAACTCTGCATTACACTGTTGTGCATTTTGCTTCCACCGGGCAGCGACACTTTTAAGTTCCTCGGGCGTTACCTGAATCAGGCCAGACACTCCTGCTGCCGCGGCCATACCTCTTGCAAGACTGCCCGCTTGCCCACCCAAGTTCCGCATGAATGCTGCGAGATCAGACAGGACATTGGACGGCTGACGCGGGGAATAACCGATGGGCTCGCCTGTAACCGGATCGTAAAGATCGTTGGAGACATAGCCATTCTCGAACTCATACTGCTTCAGACTGTGGTACTCCTCGCCACCAAAGGTGTTACTGATTTTATCCCACATGCCCATGTCATCATTCATATCCTCATAGTTCGAATTGATGTAATACATGGAACCTACGTGACGATCGTATCCACCAAAAAAGCCGCTGGTCACAAAATCTCCGGGATGCCCATAGTTAATGATTTGGCTATCAAACCCACCCTCTTCAGCCTTTCGCTTCGCCTCTGGTGTGAGACTGGAGATCACAGAAGGCGCGCTGAAGGTCACTGCGGAGAGTCCCGTGTATGCGGCCGCATATTGGGCATTTCCCCCTCCAAGTGAATGCCCTGTCAGCGAGAAATCCAGATCCTTGTATTTTTTCTGCATATCATTGGCGTAGTCTTCCGCCTCATACATCTGGTTTGGTCCCAGACTGAACGTTTTATCCAGCTTTTTATCCAGTTCTCCCACAGCATTCTCGACTGTAGTGATCCCCGTAACATCTCTTACCTTCTGAATGCCATTTGCCAACCAATCCGGTGTAAAATCCGTACTTTGTTCGATCTTTCGACCAAGCTCAGGCAAACCGATTTGAGCGTCTGCATAATAATCGGGGGCGCTGCGATCCAACGAAGCACTTCCCTCCGTGCCACGATAAGCGATAACCGCCTGTTTGGTCTCCGGATTGTAGAAGGTCACCGCATCAAAACCGGATTTTTTGTTTCCATGCGTGTCCTCAAGAACTTGCCATCCAGGAAGATTCTCAAACTCCATACCTGATTTCAGATTCTCATATGCTAATTCAGACATCTTGTTGTATGTCTCATCATCAATTTTTGGTGAATTACTCACAACCTCTGCACCTCCAAGAAAATCAATCCTGAATTATGATTTATTTGTTAAACGGATCATATCCCTTAGCTATAATCGCTTCCTTAATTGCCGGACTCATGCCAAAATTTTTGATCTTTTTATCCTCATAGTCGTACGAGATCGTAAACTCTTGCTCTTCATGTTCCACCACATGTCCTTCCATAGCTATAGAATCAAGCGCCATCTCGGGTAACAACTCTTTATTTGTGATGACTACATTTAGTTCATATTTATTTTTCAGATATTTTACGGCTTCTGCTTCCGCTTCTTTAAAATAGGCCTGTTTTTCACTTTCCTTCATGTTCTGACACCCTCCCAAAATAAAAGTGGATAGTATGATCAAAAAAAACATACATGCGAATCGCCGCTTCAATCTCATTATCAATCACCTTTTCTTTTTCATTAATCATTAAAATATATTCCTGTATCCACTCTATTCTCCTGTTAACTGCATCATAGTACAAAATCAACATGATCACATCGGCTGTTGGCATCGTTTTTATGTAACTTTGTTCCTAAATGATTCCATTAGAGCATTCGGGTGTACATTACCCAATTCAACTGTTTTTGCATCACTTTAACTACTCCGTTTTTCTATATACAACAAAAAGCTTTCTCCTCAACACATCCTGTGCAGAAAAGAAAGCTTTTTTTCTTCAGTTAACATCATAATCGTTAACTTCATCCATACTGTCTGACCCCGGTTTCAGCCAACTGCTCATATACGAGACTATTGTACCGTTCACACCGTCCAATCAATTCATCATGTGTTCCTGCATCAACGAGTTCACCCTCATCAAGTACATATATGGTGTCCGCGCTTCGTATGGTACTTAGCCTGTGGGCAATGATAATCTGGGTACATTTCAACATGTTCAAATTATGGGCAATGGTTGCTTCTGTAACGGTATCCAGAGCACTGGTTGCCTCATCCAACAGAAGAATCTTCGGTCTGCTCACCAATGCTCGCGCGAGAGCTACCCGCTGCTTCTGCCCTCCCGACAGATTCGAACCCGCCTCGGAGATCAGTGTGTTATACTTCATCGGCATCTTCTCAATATCGGCGTGAATATCCGCCAGCTTCGCTGCGATCATTACGTCCTCCGTCGTCGACTCTTCTGCATGCAGCCTGATGTTGTCATAAACCGTGTTGTTAAAGACAAAGTTATCCTGAAGCACGATACTGATCTGACTGCGAATTTCCTGTTGTTCCAGTTCTTCTGCATTCAATCCATCAAAATAGATATTTCCCTGTGTGGGAGTATACAGCCCTACCAGCAATTTTGCTAAGGTACTCTTTCCTGAACCTGATTTGCCAACGAGAGCTACCCTTTGCCCTGCTTTAATCGAAATATTGATGTTTTTCAGCACATCTTCACCATAGTCTGTATACCTGAAGTTGACCTGATCGATCGTGATGTCCCCATTTAGCTTCACAGCTTGAAGGGCCGGTGTTGATTTCTTCTTGAATTTATTGCTTTCTTCAGCTTGAATGACATCATGGATTCTATCAAGCAGTGCATCCGCCATCACGAACTCGTTCAGCATCAAGGCAAGCGAGTTCAGTGGACCCAGAAACAATGCGGCCAGAGACTGGAAGGAAACGAGCATGCCAAGGGTCATATTCCCCTGCATAATCTGATATAATCCCACCAACAGAATGAGCATCGGTGACATAAAGTTAAGCGTGTTTGTCACGGTATTCACTCTCGTCTGAAAAATCGCTTTTTCCTTGACGGTTGCGAGCTGACGCTTAAATAGCGCTCTCCATTTCTCCCCGGTATGCTCTTCAATTCCAAGTGATTTGATAGTCGAGATGCCTTCCAGTACCTCCGTCATGAATGATCCAGCCAGACTCTGGGCGACAATCTGGGTCTGTGTCAGCTTCTTGAATCTGCTGCGGGTGTATACAAAAACAAGAATTTGTACCAGTCCTATACCAAGCAGTGTAAGAGCGATCAAACGGGACTGGATCACAATATACGTTAATGTCACAACAATTAAAAATAGATTAATCAGCGTAGAGATCATCTTCTGTGACAAAATTTCCCGGATGGTCGTGTTACTATTAATCCGAAGCATCAGATCTCCACGGGAGCGAATTTCGAAATATTGATAAGGCAGTCTGAGCATATGTGAGACAAAGCTTGTCGTCAGCTGAGAATCCAGTACTTCCTGAAGCCGTACGATGCACATATCCTTCAAATAACTGAAGCCAATCTGGAATACGGTTAGCAGCACAATACTTGTGATAAGAATAGGAAATAACGAGTATCCTTCACCGCTTGTGGCCGCATCGATTGAAACTTGCATCAGGAACGGGAAGGCCACAGAAACCAATTGCAGCCCCAGAGCGAGCAGAACGGTCCATACAAAGTATTTTTTGTTACTTCGAATCAAATCCTTGAAATACGCCACTTTACTAATTTTTTTTTCGGACAAGGCTACAAAACCCTCATCTGGATATACGAGCAAAAAAATCCCTGAATATTTCTCCGCAAACTCCTGCTTACTGATTATCAGCCTTCCCAAAGCCGGATCGACAATGATGAAGTGACCATTCGCCTTGATTCGCTCAAGCACAACAAAATGCCTTTCCTCCCAGAAACAAATGACTGGAAGGAAATTATTGTTGAGCGATTCGACTGGAGCTTTTTTGGCTATCCCTTTTAAGTGATAGGTCTGGGCAACCTCTTTCATTTTGAGCATAGAACTGCCATCCCGACCGTTCCCCAACATCGCGAAACGTTCTTTCAGATCGGTGAAATCTGCTTCGTAGCCATGATATGCGAGTAACATATGCAAGCAGCTGGGACCACAATCATATTGATTCATTTGTAGTTTAACAGGCACTTTGCGTTGTCTCTTCTCGCGCCGACGGAATACAGGGCGTTCAGGCATAATGCTGCCCCAAGTGGGATGGCTGTTCCGCGTTGTTCATCTGCTGCTGGGCAGATGCTGTTTCCATAACGTATGTCTGCACTATCTCCCACATTTCCTTGCGTTCAGGCCCTTCCATCATAAGTACTGAAGGCAGTTTACGGTTATACAATCGCAACAATTGATAGCCAATTCCGGCAAGTCCAAGCATCAATCCTGGAATTTGCTGACGACCAGGAATCCCGCATCTCCAATGATGGTTATCATTTCTCACCTGTTGCACAATATAGTCTGCCATCTGATACGAGTATTCCTCCAATGCTTCGTCCTGCAAATAATCGGCTGCAAGCAGCATCAGCTCCAGATTGCCCATATCCCCATGGCAGAGTGAATAGCTAACTTCAGTAAAACCGTCTTCCATTGTCTTAGCTACCGCTCTGCGGATGTCTGTCTCTATCGTATCCATAGCTCCCAATGAGCTCAAATGCTGCGCTATCCCTATGCGGGCGATTCCAAGACCTGGTGCACCATTACACCAGTACATGACATAATGTTCTTCTGGCATATTGCCGTCTGTAAACCGCAGATCTTTCCAATTGTTTACTTCAGAACTGTAGAGGCCGTCCTCATACTTCAGTCCTTCCATACAGGTTTCAAGATAGGCTTTATTGCCTGTGGCACTGTACAGACGAGCCAGACTCAGACAGATGCCGGCGTTCCCATGGGCAATGCCGCTAAGTGGTGTTTTATTAATGGCTGATGTCACCCAAGCAATACCTTGATCCATCGACTGTGCAAGTTTCAGCAAGCGGTCTCCGCATCGCACAGCTACGTCCAGCGCTTTTTGCGACTGAAAGCTTGTAAACATGTCCACACATGCCATTAAAGTGCCTGCACAACCTGAGATCACATCCAATTGCTGATCATTATCAATCATCTCGTCCAGTATATCGAGCAATTCCAGCGTATCAGGGTTAATACCCGGTTCCAAACACACTTTTGCTTTATGCACTAGCAGATAGAGAAGTGATCCGTAGCCAGTGAACAATGAGATGTTCTTATCTATTTTTTTGCGAATCATTTCCCAGGCTGTCTGAACACATAGATCAACCATCTGCATATATTTATGGTCACCCGTCTCTTGACTTAGATAAAGGTAGAAATATGCAATGCCTGTTACCCCGTTGTACAACCCCAACTCGGAAGATTTGTAGATTAATTTCTCATCTGCATCCATACCCATACTGATCCAAGACACCGAGTGACCTTCATCTCCCATAATAGCAATATCTTTTATGTACTCCCCGATCCTTACGGCTTCATGCAGATATTCTTCTTTAGTCATAGGTATTCGATGGTCAATCAATCGTTCCGGCCGCACACTTGCCGTACTCTTCTCCATGGCGAATGAGCGTTCCAGAACATACTTGGTCTGGAGGGTCCGCTCAGTAAACTCCCACTGCATATCCATATCTTGCTGATTCATTGCCCGCACTTTATCCGCGGTTTGCGTTAGAATATCAGTGGAAAATACACCATCAATCGCTTTGTTATCGTGGTGGTGAAAGAGAATTTTCTCACCGATGATGGTCTGGAACATAGGTACATCTCCGTGCAATAGATCATGGCATTCATATTTCACCAGTTTTTCACGATTGCGATCTTGCCGTACAATGATCCACATCATGTCGAACAACAGATTTTTATCCAGCCCGTTTCTGAGATATTTCGGGTGGGAGCTGGCTTCGATCAGCGTAAAATACGTAATCGTTGGGCGAGCAATAGTCCGTACAGCACAGCCATGGAATTGATTGCGAACTATCGAGATAAATAACTCCTTTTGCTTCATGATGTTACTGTATATGCGATAAAAACCTTCCTTTAAACTTTGGATATATCGCTCAGGTTTAATTGGTATATGTTCATAAGAAGGCAGGTGACTGAACCGACTCACACTTACCTTGCTTCTTTTTATTCTCATGGTATCTGTGTTTTTATCGTGAATCTCATAGGTATTGAGTATTTGATCCACATCTCCAGCGAGTCCACTCAGATCACTGTGATACAAAGCGTTAGAGTCCAACGTGGGCAGCATGCTAGTTTTTAACACGGAGTCATTTAATATGGAAAGGGTCTTCTCCAACGCCGTATAATGTTCCTTCTCTTCCGTGTACTTGAAAGGTTGATTGTGCAGCAGCGATTCCAGATCAACGAAGAATGGATGCTCACCCTGGGCAACAATGTTCTCCATGTGCATGTCTGTTGCGTTAACTGCATACAGAATAGCCAGATACTGACCCTGCCGCTCAAAAAAACGTTCCACTCCCTCCAGACTGGTGACTTCCTCATACGGAATGAACTGCTGCCATCCATATTCGGAGCGATCCAGCGTTTTGGCAATACGGAATGGCAATCCGATCTTCTGATCGTTAAACCATTGCAACAGTCCAGCAAAAGCGGTATCAATAGCCATGTCCCTTGGCTTATACATGACATTGACCCCTTCCGAGAATTTCAGCCGTAATACACTGGCCCCACCATTATGGGAATCCCCAAGAAATACGATATCCTCCAGCTTATCCAGTTTGAATTCAAAAAAGGACTCCAGTTCATGCCGATCTCGCGTTAAGCGCTCTAGGACACGCATCATATTCATACTGATACGCAGAGTGTGCTCAACAATACCACGAGCAAGAACAGGATATTCCAACAAAAAGGTCATAATCTGTTCTCTGGACTTTATTTTCTGGCTCACAAAGTGCTGATATCGCTGCCGGGAATCCTCACCTCGCAATTCCTCTTGCAATCTGGCTTTATTTAATTCATAGATTTGGCAGACATGTGGAATACTTTATCCGAGACTGTCTTTAGAACAAGCCCTGTAACACGCCGTTTGTCCAGCCAGTCATATCCATCAATCAAACCTTCTGTCATGATCTGAATCGATCGTTGCAGAAAGGGTCTGGAAAACTCAAAAAACGGAATTTCTTCCGTATCACCCTCAATAAAATATTCAATCTCTAGATGCTCATTCTCAAGAAATGTTTTCCGGAGCTCCTGATGCCAGAGCGTCTGTGAAAACTCGTATGTGAAGTCCGTATCGTTAAACAAAACCTGTACCGTATCCACATTCATCGATTCAGCTCTAAAGCGGTCTGACAAATGCTCCTTATCCTGAAAAAACTTGTTGAGCCATAGCTGCATCCTTCCAGAATCAGAAGTTTTCTCTACAAACTTGTCTACACTCTGATCACTAGCGACTATATTTTCTTCTTTTATATCAGTAACAGCCTCCCCGATATCGTCGGGAACTGAGGGTGTATATTGCTGCACAAACTGCTTATATTTCTCCGTTAAATAGAGTGCATCACTCCAGCGGGAGTTATTTAACTGCTCCTGTATGCTCATCATTTTATCTCCCCTTCTATTTGATGGTTTGGTGCTCAAAACCTCATATAAAAAATTCAAGCACATAACTGAAATCAGCTATGTGCTTGAAGATGAGAGTAAAATTTAACAACAAGTCAGCCAGGAAGAAGGTGAAACCGAATTATAATGACATTCATGACTTACCGTACAGAATACACCGCCGCTAGCTTGAGCATCAACTACCGATACCGCCCCTGTAATGACCATAAGCTCGTCATCACTGATGTCCTCGATTGCTCCCAATGCTTCGAGATTAAAGTGTTTCATTGATAAAACCTCCATTCAATTTTTTTTATATGTATAGCTTAAAAAAGCTAAACACCAGGATTGAATTTTAAATACATTTAATTACATAATATTTAAAATATGTAATTATTTCTTGTCCTTACTCTAGCATGCTTTTCTATTTTTTGTAAATCCTTTTTTTAGATTTCCCCATCATTTTTACAAAAAAGTAGCTTCCTCTATGATTAGAATATAGTATCGTTATTAAGTTGTTATCCGCACATGATTTTAAATACCTGTCCAAAGACAAGTATTTTCTAAGTTGTAGGCAATTTCAATACAGCCCTAAGTCCTTCTCCACTTTCGCTCTCCAGAATTAGCTTACCCCGGTGGGCCAGCGCGATCCTAGCTACCATGGGAAGTCCCAGACCATGCCCCTGGCGGGAGGGCCGTATACGCCCTGCGGTATAGGGGAGAACCACCACATCGTCCAGGTATTCTTCAGGAATCCCTTTTCCATCATCGGACACCACAAATTCACAAAATAAATCCTCCGTTGCGCGTAGTGTTTCCAGCACAATTTCACACCCATCCGGGTTGTGCCTAATACTGTTTTGCACCAGATTCGTTACAGCACGATAAAGTAATCGCTCATCCCCCATAACATGCAGACTCTCGTCCTGGACATGGAGTGAGATAGGATAACGTTCATCCAGGTCATTGTTCAAAAAATCTGACACGACTTGTCTTGCCAGAACGGATAGTCTAATCGACTTCAACTGTAGAGGCTGCATCTCATACTCCAACATGGATACCAAATTCAGATCACTGACCAGTGACCGCAGACGTTCACCTTGACGACGGATAATGGATGCCTGCTGCTTCTGCTCGCCTGGCAAATCTGGCTGTTCCTCCAACTCACTCGCGTAACCTAGAATCATTGACAATGGCGTCCGTATATCATGAGAAATGCCTGCAATCCAGTTGGATCGGGCTTCGTCCCTTGCTTTAAGAGCGTCATTCTTGTCCTGAAGCATACGGGATGTTGAATTGATACTTTGAGACAGATCATTAAATATACCCTTGGTCTCGACATGAACGGGTTCTTCCTTTGCAAGTGCATGAATGCCATGAATCAATGGCCGTATACTACGTATCACCCGCGTTCCAATTAACACGGATACCAAGAGAGCAAGAGCCACATTACACACCAATAATAGTACAATCCGAACAGGCAAAGACTTGAGCCACTCTGCCAGAAAATCGAACTGGTATTTTCCATACGTGTTTTTGGGGTAGCCTACCACTAAGAGTCCGTCTTCACGTTCCCACACATACACTGGGTATTCCATAAGATAATATCGAGAGAACTTAGCAACATCCGTCACATTATAGGAACGTGGTATTTCGGCAGGAAGCCGTTCGCTCCACTGTACCTTTCCCTCCCGGTCCAGCAGCATCGCCCATGCCTGATATGTATCCAGCAGTTGCATCCCATCGCTTTTTAACGCATAGTCTCCCTGCTCGCCCTTACTCAGGCCACTGGCAACCTGCTTCACAACCGCACCAGGGGAAGGCCCCTCATGAATTTCCTTGAAGATTAGTGAACCTAGTAGAATCAGATTGAAAAGCAACAACACCACGGATACAAGAATGGTTGACCCGACAAATCTTCTTAGAATTCGAACAACGCCATCCATTACCGAGACTCCGGAACCATCAGTTTATAACCAAGCCCCCGAACGGTTAGCAAAAATATCGGTTTTGACGGGTCATCCTCGATCTTCTCCCTGATCCGCCTCACATGCACCATCAATGTATTTTCGTAACCATAACTCTCGTCTCCCCATACGGCTTGACACAATGCATCACTGGTTACAATTCGGCCCTGATTCTCATACAACTTGATCAGTATGGCGTGCTCCTTAGCTGTCAGTGGAAGCTCCCTACCTGTCCCCTGCACAACAGCGCTCTCCAAATCAACAATTTGTCCACCCAAACGAAATACAGGCAATCTCTCTACCGTGTTAGAGGCATATACCCTTTTCAGAATTGCCATCAGCCGAAGAATCAACTCCCTTGGAAGAAAGGGTTTAACCATGTAATCATCTGCTCCCAGCCCCAAACCAAGCAGTCGATCCTCATCTTCACCACGTGCAGACAGGAACAGAACGGGCATATCTGAGAATGATCGAATTGAAGAGAGCAGAGAGAACCCATCTCCATCCGGAAGCATCACATCCAGGATGGCAGCATCCGGCTTCTCAAGCCTGCATACCGCCAGAGCATTCACGAAGTTATCGGCCGTATATACCCGAAAAAAACCTTCTTTACGTAAAAAACGCTCAATCATTTCCCGTATTTCGGGTTCATCATCAACGATCAATATTTTCTTATTTTTCATTAATTCCATTTACATCACCCTTTTTATTATACATGATAAAGGCATTCACCCGATATTTTCCATTTTCATTTAAGGTAAATGTAAGGTTATCTTCAGCCACGAGCAAGAAGTCTGATCTATATTTAGAGCAATAGAGACACTAGTGAAATGGAGTTGAGATCAATAATGAACACTTTCCCCATCGTGGAAACTCATAACCTGTCCAAATCTTATGGCGGTACTAACCGCGTACACCAGGTTAATTTAGCTGTTGAAACAGGGCAGATTTTTGGTTTCTTGGGCCCTAACGGAGCAGGCAAAACAACTACGTTAAAAATGCTGTTGGGTTTGATCAAACCCTCCGAAGGCACTGTAAAGGTGTTCGGCAAAGATCTGAATAAACATCGTCCGTCCATCCTGAACCAGACTGGTTCATTAATTGAATCCCCGTCCTATTACGGCCACTTGACTGGACTCGAGAATATGAAAGTCATGCAGCGACTGCGGAATGTGCCGAACAAAAATATTGACGAAGCTCTCAAAATTGTTCGACTTGAAAATCAAAAACACAAGCAAACTGATCAGTATTCTTTGGGCATGAAGCAACGACTCGGTATTGCCATGGCCCTGCTCGCCTTCCCCAGCTTGCTGATCCTGGATGAGCCTACCAATGGACTTGATCCGGCTGGTATCGGTGAGATCCGCGAATTGATCAAGTCCCTTCCAGGTCAATATGGCATAACAGTCCTGCTCTCCAGCCATCTGTTATCAGAAATCGAACAGATTGCCACATCTGTAGGTATTATCAGTGATGGCAAGTTGCTATTTCAGGGAACAATGCAAAGTCTTCAGGCCAACAACAGGGCTACCATCCGTTTTCAGACCACAGACCCGGCAAGGGCAGAGAAAATCCTTCTGACTCAAGGCTATATGCCCAAAGCCCAAGGAAAACAGCTGGTGTTCGACTATCTTCGCGATGAGGAAGTTTCGCGGATGAATAAAGTGCTGGTAGAACACGATATTCCTGTTATCCGTATTGAGGAACACAAAAAAAGTCTGGAGGATATTTTCCTCGACCTGACCGGAAAGGAGCGGAGCCTGTAATGAAAGCTCTATCCTTGGAATATTTCAAAATCCGTCGCAAAAAGATCTGGGTCATGCTAACTCTGTTTCTTGCCGCAGAGATGATCTGGGCCTCCATGTCCATGAGCATCTCCATCTCCCGGAGTGCAGCCAATGCTAGCTGGGAAGCATTGATCTTCAGCATCGCTTCCATGAACGGTCTGTTTCTGCCGATTATATCGGCTATCGTTGTATCCCGCATCTGCGACATGGAACATAAGGGAAACACGTGGAAGATGCTAATGACGACCAACACCGGACGCAATCACGTCTACACAGCCAAATACATATGTGCGAACAGCCTGATCCTGTACGGTATCATTGCGCAGGCTGTCTTCATTGTAGGTTTTGGTCTATCTAAAAATATTTCCGGACCATTGCCACTCTCCCTGCTTGTGCAGTTCGCAGCAGGGACACTGTTAACTACGCTTGCAATAACAGCTCTCCAGCAATGGTTGTCTCTTACGGTCCGCAATCAGGCTTTTGCACTCTGTCTGGGCATGTTGGGCGGATTTATCGGGACAACTTCAGGGTTGTTCCCTGCAAGTATTCGTCACCTTTTCATTTGGTCCTACTACATGGATCTGAATCCGGTCACTTACATTTACAGCGCATCTTCAGGTACCTATGTATCCGGTATGCTGCCCGTCGGTCTTCTTATAGCCGCCTTGTTAATGGCTGTCATCTTCTATTTTGCAGGAAATATTCATGCTTCAAGACAAGAGATTTGAGGAGGGAACCGCATGCTGAGGAGTATTTCCGCCGAATGGCTTAAACTTCGGCATTCCCGGATCAGCCTGGTACTGGCAATTCTGCCTATCATCAGCCTGCTCATCGGATGCTTTAACTTTTATTTCAATCAAGCTGCCTTGCAAAACGGGTGGTACAGCTTATGGACACAGGTCAGTTTATTTTATGGAGAATTCTTTCTGCCCATCCTGATCGCCATCTGTTGTGCCTTTGTATGCCGTCTGGAGCACAGCAATCGCAACTGGAACATGATTCTGGCTTCTCCGTTGTCAGTTACCAGCCTGTTTATGGCTAAATTGGTTATTGTCAGCATACTGATCTTCTCAGCTCAAGCCTTCTTTATGCTCATGTACTGGACAGCAGGACAACTGTTTACCATTCCGGGTCCATTCCCCATGGAAACCCTAGTGTGGAGCCTGCGAGGATGGTTTGCCTCGATCTCCATTGCAGCACTGCAACTCGGGTTATCGATACGAATACGGAGCTTCGCGACGCCAATTGGCATCAGCCTGTGTGCGGTTTTTCTGGGACTCGGCATGTATGTACTGAAAATTGGCATGTTATTCCCCTATTCCCTGTTAACCATAGGCATGGGTGTACTGAGCCAAAAAGGACTGAGCTCCTCGGAGAATATCATATTTCTGCTGATGAACTGTCTCTTTATCCTTCTGTTTGCTACCTGGTCCATCCGCCGTCTGAAATACAAAGACATCGCATCGTCCTAAATTTACAGAGATCAAAGGAGCACAAGATATGAAAAAAGCACTCACTATTCTCGCATTGGTAATCGTTATTCTGACTTGCCTGTGGCTCTTCTTCATGGACCCTGCTAAACTGACTCCCGATAACCCTGCCGGCAAAACAACCTACTATACCATTGTGAATCAATCTACGGTCGACAAAGATGATAACGGCAGATACGCCTATGAACTAGTCAGCTATACAGACAAGGGGAAATCCAAAACACTGAGCTTCTCGACCAGTAAACTCCTTAAAAATGGTGCCTACTTAAAACTATATGTATCCACGCTGCGTGGTGTAACACACTGGGAAGAGGTTACAGCAGACGATTTGCCTGGGCATGCCAAAAAATTAACCTCCAAATAGAAGGAATATAAGTAACTATAGCCCTCTATCCATCGATAATTGGCAGAACAAAAAAGAGCCACCCCCATTTTAAAGGGGGTGGCTCTGTGCACGTTACTCCAATACCATCCGCAGGGCGGTCAATGCAATCCCGATTATAAACCCGGTAACAGCACCGTTAATCCGAATCCACTGCAGATCCTGTCCCACTTTATCCTCAATCAAGGAGATCAGTGAGGCATTATCCATTTTGTCCACGTTTTCGCGTACGAGGTTGCCGATTTTGGAATGGTTTTTCTCCAGCAGCGTCGTTACACCTTCCACTATCTTGGCATTCAATCCTGCCAATAAAGCATCGTCTGACCGCAAATCAGACAATACCCGCTCAATTGCAGGCAGAGCAAACGTCTCCACATACTGACCATCTTCCATCGCAGCGAGCGCCTTATCCCTCAATTCAATGAGTTTGTTCAGCACGGTTTCCTCTGCGTTCCATCCATCCAGCATGTTGTTTTTCCAGCCGTTGACTCCATCCTGCACACTTTCACTCATCGCCAGCCGGATAGCCTGGGTTCGCAACAGATCGAGTACTTTGTAACGAAGAGCGCTGCCCTCTCGCTTCATGTCCTCTACTCGGTCAAACAGATACCCTTGCAAAATGCTGCCCAGACGCTCCTCGTTCAGATAGCCCATGAACGCATTCATCGCAAATTGCATTAATCCATTCATCTGGATGCCACTGATTGCCTTTAAGCCGCTTTCACCCAAAAACATAATGGTTTCCGGCTTCACCAGCCATTCCTCTGCCTGCTTCAGACCGTAGTCCAGTGCTTTGGCATCATATCCACGCTCACTCATCTGGATCGAAGCCCGTTCCAGAATCGGACCCAGGTCGAAGGCTCCCGCCTGTGATTTGATCTCGCCCGCAACCAGTGGAGCAATCTGCTCCAACGGTAGGCCTGCAAGGATTCGTTTGCAGAGCGTATCGATCATGGTCTTGACTCCATCGTTGTGAAGTTCTCTTGTCATGGTATCCAGAACGATTTCTGCCGCCTTGAAACCCGCAATTTTCTCGGTGATGCTATCCTTGTTCAGCAAGTTATTTTCCACTGCGGAGACAAGGCCTTCGGTCAATTTGTCCCGATTTTTGGGCAGTAATGCCGTGTGGGGAATCGGAATACCCAGTGGATGACGGAACAACGCTGTTACGGCGAACCAGTCCGCAAGTCCACCTACCAACCCCGCTTCAAATGACCCTACCAGCAGTTTGCCTACAACACCGCCCTGAAACGGCAATGATGCGGCAAATCCTGCTCCCATAACAACGAGAGACCAGGCTGCTGCTTTTTTGGTTTGTTTAGGTTTAGCCATTGTATTCTTACTCCTTTATCGTTAATCACACGGGTTCAATGACACCCAACTTTCCCGTGCTCCTCTGTTCTTCATGTGATCCATTCCATAGGAAAGCTTCTCTTTCCATATTTCGTATACTTCATCTTATCACCCGTAAGCGTCAAAACCAAACCTCTGGCTGGCCAAAAAGGATAAAAGAGGGGTTTTTCCTATCGAAATGGTCGTATTCTTTTCCATTACCAAAAAGGTTTTAGTATAATCAATACAGACGGCCCTCCATTTAGGATTGGCCGGCGGTCAACAGGGTAATTACATAATGGAATAATGAATGAATCAGAGGAGGAATTTCGGACCATGAAACACGTGCAGGACACAACGACACTTTATAACGGAGTCAAAATGCCTTGGCTGGGTTTTGGTGTATTCAAAGTTAAAGATGGAGAAGAAGTGGTTGATGCCGTCAAAACGGCCATTCAAGCAGGTTATCGCAGTATCGATACAGCAAAAGCGTATAACAACGAAACGGGTGTAGCTCAGGGTATTCGTGAATCCGGAATCGCCCGCGAGGATCTGTTCATTACCACCAAAGTGTGGAATGGGGACCAAGGTTACGAATCCACACTGGCGGCTTTTGAAGCAAGCATGGAACGACTCGAACTGGAATATCTGGATCTCTATTTAATCCACTGGCCTGTCAAAGGCAAGTACAAGGATACCTGGAGAGCGCTGGAGAAGCTGCATAAGGAAGGACGCATCCGCGCCATTGGGGTGAGTAACTTCCAGATTCACCATCTGGAGGACCTGATGACCGATGCCACCATTAAACCTGCTGTGAATCAGGTGGAACTGCATCCGCTGTTGATCCAAACGGAGCTAAGGGAGTACTGCAGCAAACATCAGATCCAGATTGAAGCCTGGTCTCCACTGGGTCAGGGACACCTGCTGGAGCATCCGCTTCTTCAGGACATCGCTGCCAAGTACAGCAAATCTCCGGCACAGGTCATTCTTCGTTGGGATCTGCAAAATGGTATTGTGACCATACCTAAATCCGTTACACCACAGCGCATTCGCGATAACGCAGACCTGTTCGATTTTGAGTTGACCACGGAAGAAATCGAACGCATTAATCAATTGAACGAGAATAAGCGTTTTGGTTCCGATCCGGACAACTTTAACTTCTAACCTCAATATACAATCAAGCTATATAAGTTGAACTAATCATTTACACAGAAACGGAGAGGACAGAAAAAACCTGAAAAAGCGAAGCGTTCGCCTGAAAGCTTTCTGAAAGAAAGCTACGTCGTAAGCATAGGCTTATCCCCAGATTTTTCCCTTAAGAAAAGGGAATCAAAAAAATCTGGGGATAACAGCGATTGGAAGGTTATTCTGTCATCAGAGTGTACGTGTAAATTTATCTTTAGTTCAGCTTATATAGAAAACATCAAAAAATCCCGATCCGGATGCACACGCACCTGGATCGGGATTTTGCTTGTTCATTTATGGTTATATCAGCCTTTGGATACCAGTTTGAAATCATCAAAATGGAAACCTGGTGCTACAACACACGTTACCAGTACAGGCTCATCACCCAGCGGACGTGCGGTTTGCCATACTCCGGCTGGAACGAGTACCTGCGGCGATTGCCCCGCAGCAATATCCATCCCCAGCACAAGCACTTCTTCATTTTCCGGGTTTTCCCCGTTGCCGCCCAATTTCAATTCAACCGGACTGCCACTATGCCACAACCAGAGCTCATCGGACAAAACGGTATGCCATTCCGAGACTTCATGCGAGTGCAACAGGAAGTATGTCGAACTTGCCGAGAATCGAGGGCCTGAGTATGTATCCGGCAGTACGGATTGTGGAATTTGATACGATGCCTTCCATTCTTCCTTATACCAACCGCCTTCAACGTGTGGCTGCATATTCAATGCAGCAACGAGTGGCGATAATTCATGTGTCGTCATATTCTGTTTCCTTCCTTCCAAATCGAATTGGAGTCACCCCTATCCAGAGGTTAGCCTCACTCCCCCTACTGTAAAACATGAATAGACTTTTGTCACCTTTACAGCATATCTAAGCTCGCCGAAAATCATTCCACCCGCATTCTATTCATTCGTCTGGTCGGACCCTCACCCGAATGATAGCGTTTACAACAAACTGGATTTTCCGTTATGATATGGATATTAACCGTAAATCAGCTGGCGCAGAGGGGAGACGTGTTATGAGTGTTATAGAGGATCGGAGTGGACCCAAATATCGAATTGGCGAGAGTTCATTCACCATTGAACACATGAGCAGACACGACGGGAACGCCATGCCACAGCCTCACGCACACCCTTTTTACGAACTGTATTATCTGCTTGAAGGAGAACGCGTCTATTCCATGAATGGTCAGCTTCTTACCGCCCGCAAAGGTGATTTGATCCTGATCAATCCCCATGATGTACATACGACGTCCAAAGGAAGTATTCCCGGCTTCGAACGAATCCTTATCGGATTCTCGCCTTCTTTTGCCACAGGGATGGAGCTTGGAATATGTGGTCTGCTTCCCTTCGATCGTTCAAGGCTGCTGCACTTTCCTGATGCGGAACAGCCCGAGATCGAACGAATGCTGTGGCAGATGCTGCAAGAATGCCGGGAGCGGCGCCCTCATTATGAAATCGTGGTGAGAAGCCTGCTTGCCCAGATCCTGATTCAGATCCACCGGGTTGAAGAAGATACTCGGCAATATTCTCTGGTCCCGCATCATCCCATGCAGGATAAGATCAGTGAGATCGTCACTTATGTGAACAATCATTATACCGAGCCCCTCACATTAGAAGAGGCCGCAGCGCGATTTTATATCAGTCCATCCTATTTGAGTCGGATGTTCAGCCGTTTTACCGGATTTCGCTTCAGCGAATATTTACGTGTTACCCGGGTTCGGGAGGCACAGAGACGTTTACTGTCCACTCAGGAACGAGTGCAATTGATTGCGGAGAAGGTAGGATTTGAGCATACAGCCCATTTTAATAAAACGTTTAAACAGGTGACCGGGACCACGCCGCTTCGCTATCGTAAAGAACATCGATAGATCTTCAAAACGACTGGTCGAAGCCAGATGTCTGTCATGCGACGACCTATCAGGACACCGCGCGCCAGGAGATGCCCGCGGTGATATGCTAAGCGTATACTAGTTTGGCCCCTTTTTACCTGCGGATAATTACACCACTTCTTACTTCAGGACTAACGGAGATTTGGCGTCCCTCTGTATCTGCATCGCTTTCCCGGCATACGATCCCTGCCGATTCATGTCCTGTCACCATCAGAAGCCGACCATCCGCGCCTACACCCTCAATCGCTTCCAGTTCCGCACCCTTACACTGATGCAAATGAATTAACGATCCTCCGGTAATATGTGCGTTCATTTCGGCGATTCGCAGGTGCTTCGCATGAGCGCATTGCACCCCGTTACGAGCTGTCACCGTATATCCCTGAATGACCAGACCATCCAGCGGCATTTCCGGCAGTCCACTCACCAATAACGCGGTTTCCGCTCCTGCACAGACCACATCCGATATCCGAATATCTCGGAACACCGGAGTCTCCTCACTGACCTCCTGAGTCAAGTCGCTACCACGAGCGGAACCCTCCTGATTGGCATAAAAAAAGGAAAACGAGATAGCTTCCATTATGATATCTTTCATATAAATGCGCTCCACCTGAATATCCTCAACGACCCCGCCGCGCCCTCGCGCGCTTTTGAAGCGAAGCCCAATATCCGTTCCAATAAACGTACAATCCGAGACCCGGACATGCCGTACGCCACCGGACATTTCACTGCCAATGACAAAACCGCCATGACCGTGATACACGGTGCAATTGCGGATCGTAATATATTCCGAGGGCAGACCGAGTTCACGACCTTCTGCATCCTTGCCGGATTTCAGACAGATCGCATCATCACCAACATCGAATACACTTTGCTCCACAAGGACATGACGGCAGGATTCGATATCAAGCCCATCACCATTCTGGGAAAACCATGGATTCCGTACACTCACATTACGAATTGTGACATGCTCGGATGCCCACGGATGCAGATTCCATGCAGGCGAGTTCTGGAAAGTCGGGCCGTCCAAAAGCACTCGTTTACATTGACGCAAGCTGACCATGTTAGGACGTAAAAAGTCTCTGACTTCCTCATAAGCAGCCACATCACGCACTTGCTCCAGATGCAGACGATTCACAATCGCACCACCTTCAAGAGCAGAAGTCGATGGCCACCAGATGGCTTCGTCTCCGCCAGCATGCTCCACTACACCACCCGAACAGACCAGCCGATTCCACTGCGAGTCGGTCATCTTGGATCGTTTCACCGGACGCCATGCCTCTCCGCAGCCATCCCAAATCCCCTCACCCGTGATCGCAATATCCTCCAACTGCTCACCATCAATAGGCGACTGACACCGCACTGCCTGCCAACCTTCGAAGCTGGACGCAATCAGGGGATATTGATCGAAATTACGGCTGAACGTAACCAGAGCTCCCGCCTGAACATGAAGCTCAATCCGACTGCGGAGAACAATCGGACCCGTTAACCAAACACCTGCTGGAATGACAATTCGGCCACCTCCCGCTTCTGCACAAGCTCCTATAGCCAGTCGAAACATCTCGGTATTATCCGTCAAGCCATCCCCTACCGCGCCATAATCCGTAATCTGAAAATCCCGTGCAGGGATGACAGGTAAACTCACTTCATAAGCCTTCGTATCGGATTCAACACCTTCTCCTGTGCCAAGTGGGGAGTAGTATGTATTCATCGTTCAGAACATCCTCTCTACCTATAATTGGATCGGACTATTTTTAGTATTATATCGCTTACTGGAAAGTGCATTCTCGCTCCATCATATCAATGCCATAGGGCATAAGGTTGAGCTTTTTTGCCAAGTACGATTCAGAATTTGATGTTATTTGTTTTTATGATCAGAGTCATAAAGTAAACACCCCTTCCAGTATACTCTATACATCTATTCCAAAGGTTGTAAAACAACTAGGAGAATGGATTCATTTTTCTGTCAGGATTCGTCACAAAGAGGCTAGAAATATAACAAATATATAACATAATTACTGGCTATAGCCCTATAAAACCCATTACTTATGTCATGTTTTATCACAAACCAATTGCCTTTAGCAGGATGAGTATGTATGATTAAATAACTAGTTTCAATTTATTCCTTATTATTCCTTTTACAAACAGATGTTGCAGAAAGGATGGGGTCTCTTGATTGAATTTAGGGGTGTCCAGAAACATTTTGGCCATTTTCATGTCCTCAAAGATATTCATCTTCACATTGAAGAAGGAGAAGTCGTTGTCATTATCGGCCCTTCCGGCTCAGGCAAAAGCACACTGCTCCGCTGCATCAATCGTCTGGAGACGATTACCGAAGGTGAACTTGTCGTCAGTGGTGTCCCTTTACATCAGAAAAAGGTGGACATCAACCTCTTCCGCCGTGACATCGGCATGGTATTTCAACACTTCAATCTCTACCCTCACAAAAAAGTCATTGATAACATTACCCTTGCACCCATGAAGGTGCGTAAACAACCCAAAGCACAGGCAGCCTCTACGGCGATGAAGTATCTGACCCGAGTAGGCATTGCCGACAAGGCAGACAGTTATCCTTCCCAGTTGTCCGGTGGACAACAGCAGCGTGTAGCCATCGCAAGAGGTCTTGCCATGGAGCCCAAAATCATGCTTTTTGACGAACCCACCTCTGCACTGGACCCCGAAATGATCGGGGAAGTTCTGGATGTTATGAGGTCTCTTGCCCACAATGGGATGACGATGGTCGTCGTTACACATGAGATGGGATTTGCGCGCGAGGTCGCAGACCGAGTCATCTTTATGGATGAAGGCCGAATTGTGGAAGAAGCCTCCGCCGCTGAATTTTTCGACAACCCGAGAGAAGAACGGGCCAAGCAATTCCTGAGTCGTCTGATTCACCACTGAGAATAATCCATTTTGAAAGGGGTCTTTACCAAATGAAAAATGTATTAAAGTGGCCGTCGTTTATGCTTGTTTTGATTCTATCCCTTGTATTGTCCGGTTGTAGCACCGGAGAGGAAAGTAGCAGCAGCGGTGGTTCTGGTGGGAGTAGCGAAGCCAAAGGCACGATTGAACAAATTAAAGAGCGCGGTAAGCTCATTGCCGGCGTGAAATACGACACCAAATTGTTCGGTTTGAAGGACCCCGCAAGTGGCGAAGTCGAAGGATTCGATATTGATATCGCCAAGGCACTCGCCAAACAGATTCTTGGAGACGAAACGAAGGTAGAACTGAAGGAAGTAACGTCCAAAACGCGCATTCCGATGCTGCAAAACGGCGACATTGATCTCATCATCGCAACGATGACGATTACGGATGAACGCAAGGAACAAGTGGATTTCAGTGATGTCTATTTTGAAGCCGGGCAGTCCCTGCTTGTCAAAAACGACAGCGCAATTACAGGTCTCGAAAGTCTCAGCGGTGTGAAGGTACTTGCCGTCAAAGGCTCGACTTCTGCGCAAAACATTCGCGAAAAAGCCCCGGATGCCGAGGTGCTGGAATTCGATAACTATCAGGATGCCTTCACAGCCCTCAAAGCGGGTAAAGGCGAAGCTCTGACGACCGATAACATCATCCTGATCGGCATGCAGCAGACGGATAACAACTACAAGCTGGTTGGTGGCAATTTCACGAGCGAACCTTACGGCATAGCGATTCGCAAAGGCGACTCAGCCTTCGTCGAAGAAGTAAACAGCCTGCTCAAAAACCTGAAGGACAGCGGTGAATATGATACGTTGCATGAAAAATGGCTGGGCAGCAAGCCAGAGTAACCCCGATTAATGATGGTTAAGCGGCGACTTCTCCTGTGATATGCAATGCATGGGCAGGACGCAATCGCCGCTTCTACATCTGGAGAACGGAGGCTTCGCCTACATGGGCAAATTGGACTTCAGCGTACTGATCAAACATTCGGATCGATTCCTGGAAGGGTTCCTCAACACCATCCAGGTGAGCATCATGGCCTTGATTGGCAGCTTTATTCTGGGTGCAATCATGGCTATCTTTCGGATATCCCCCATCAAACCACTTAACTGGATCGGCACCGCTTTTGTGGAGTTTATCCGTAACATCCCGCTGCTGCTCGTCGTGTTTTTCTTCTATCTCGGATTGCCGGCACTCGGCATTTCACTGGATGGGTTCATCTCGGGTACACTCGGTCTGACCATCTATACGGCCGCTTTCATTGCCGAAGCGATCCGGGCGGGCATTCAGACGGTCCCTCGCGGGCAGTTAGAAGCTGCGAGATCTTCCGGTCTGTCCTACGTTCAGGCCATGAACCTGATCATACTGCCACAAGCGATCAAGATTGTATTGCCGTCCATTGGCAACCAGTTTATCAATCTGGTCAAAAATTCATCCATCCTTGCGGTCGTAGCGGGCATGGATCTAATGTATTTTGCCGATCTGATCAACTCGGATACATTCCTGCCGCTGAGCGTCTACACCATTGTTGCGCTGTTCTACCTGGTGCTGACTTTGCCGCTCAGCTTCCTGGTTCACTATATGGAGCGCCGATTCGGACAAAGTGATGCGGACGCCAGCCGGGCCAAAGGCAAACCAAAGAAGACCAAACCAACGGGCCAGGTCACCATGTAAACAGACATTCACTCTAAATCTTGTCCTACTCACAGAAGGAGGCCGATGATCCATGGACTTTAGCGGGGCCTATGCCTGGCCCAACCTTCGTTTCCTACTGCACGGATTCCTGATCACCCTGCAAGTGGCAGGCTTGTCGATTGTATTCAGCTTTGTACTCGGTACCGTGCTCGGTACCGTTCGATATACACGAATACCGGTCCTGTCACAGATTGTGGCCGTCATCGTTGATACGATTCGGAATCTGCCGCTGCTGCTGATCATTTTCTTCATTCATATCGTACTTCCCCAGCTCGGGATCAAAATGTCCGTCTTCTGGTCCACGGTTGTTGGACTGAGTCTGTTCGAAGGCGCCATGATCGCAGAAATTGTCCGCAGCGGACTCAAATCGATTGAACGCGGTCAAGTGGAAGCCGCCCGTTCCTCCGGCCTGAGCTATATGCAGACACTTGGCGGCATCATCATGCCCCAGGCTTTGCGGCGCATGTCGCCACCGATGGTGAGCCAGTTCATCTCCTTGCTGAAGGATACTTCACTGGCGATCATCATCTCCCTACCGGAACTGATGCACAATGTGCAGATCCTCGGGGGTCAGAGCTTCGATTACGTCATCCCTGCCCTGCTGCTCGCAGCCGTATTGTACTTCGTCATCAACTACACGTTGTCCATTGTGGCGCGGCGGCTTGAAGCACGAATGACTTGATGATCGGATGATTGTTGCTTCCATTACAACCCCCATTACAACCCAAAGAAGACTCCAGCTCCACTTCAATAGTGGTTTTGGAGTCTTCTTTGGATTTCATAATAGTCTGCTCGCACAGGAATCATTCCTCAAATCGCTGCTCCGTTACGGCGAAGCTCCATCTGAAGCACCGCTACCGGCAGCTCCAATGGATCTAGCTTCATCTGAACAGCTAAAGCGGCTGCTGTTCCCGCCGCCTGCCCCGTAGCCATGCAGCTTGGAGTCAGCCTTGTCGTTGCGTGGGCCTCATGTGTGGTGGAGATGCAACGTCCTGCCGCCAGCAGATTGCGAATATTTCGGGAAATCAGAGAGCGGTACGGAATATCGTATGCTCCGTCTCCTTCTATAAAAGCGGCTACGACGCCTTGACCGGAAGGATCATGAATATCAATCGGATAGCCACTTCTGGCGATTACATCATCAAACTTTCGACCTGCAACCACATCGTCCTTGGTCAACGCATAATGCCCGATGATTCGCCTGGATTCACGGATACCAATCTGTGGCGCTACCGCTGAGATCGAGGCCCGCTCGAATCCAGGCACATCACGCTGCAGAAACTCAGCGATCATCAGCACTTGCTTCCTGCCTTCCTGTTCAGCAGAGGTCAGATCTTCTGCATCTGTAGCATCCAACCCCTGCACCCGAGTGCAGTTAATCAATACTTCATCTTCAGCCGGTCCGGTAAAAAACAATACCTGATCACGGTTAATCGGTACACCTGCTTTTTTCCATTGGGAATAGAAGCCGCTCACCCCGGTTAACGGAATACTGTCCAGTTCGGAGAAAGGGGTTTTAGCATAGAAATCCTCCGGGTGCTCCTGCATGTATTGTTTTACTCGTCCAAGGTCCACACCACGCATTCGAAATTTCATGGTCATCGGCTGTGACTGGTGATCGCCATCTCGCCCCTTTGCAACAGAAGCGCCCGCAAGATAAGCCACATCCGCATCACCGCTGGCATCCACAAATACGTTCGCTCTTAGCTCCATTCGGCCAGACTTGTTCGTCAGACGTACCGCCTCTACCCGATCATTCACCATAACCACTTCATCCACGAAGCTGTGCAATAACAATCGCACACCTGCTTCCTGCAGCATCTCCGCCGCAACCACTTGATAGATCGCTGGATGGTAAGGCGTAACCGTATGCACAAATCCAACCGTATCACGAAGATGCCCCGGAGAGCCGCCGCGCGCCTGTAGTCGGTCAACGATTTCCTGGGCGATACCCTGAATCACCTGTTCACCACTCTCCGTATGGAAGGTCATCCAAGGGTAGACCATGGCGGCAGTCGACATTCCACCAACGAATCCGTACCGTTCCACCAGTACTACTCGAACACCTTGTCGTCCAGCAGCGATGGCTGCCGCTATACCCGCCGGACCCCCTCCCACAACAACCACATCCGCTTCTTCCTTTTTCATACTCATACTTATCCGTTCACTCAAGTTATCACTCCTTCCGTTCTATTGCAGGGGTTACTCTTTCAGTCCTGTCATGGCAACTCCCTCAATGAAGCGCCGTTGTGCCAGGAAAAAGACAATTAGCAGCGGCAGGGTCGCCATGACGGTGGCACTCATCAGATATTGCCAGGCCGTACCCACTTCATCCGTGAACAAGGATAACCCAAGCGGCAGCGTCATCAGTTCTCGCGAGTTAATGAAAATCAACGGATCGAAAAACTCATTCCAGATTGTCACAAAAGTAAAGATCGTCAGCGTAGCCATACCGGGCTTGGCAATCGGGAGCATAATACGAGCATAGATCCGGAAGCGGTTGCAGCCGTCAATCATCGCAGCTTCTTCCAGCTCGGTGGGTACCGTAATGAAGAACTGCCGCATCACAAAGATGCCAAACACACCGCCAGCCCCAAAGATCGGCAGTAAAATCAGCGGAAGATGTGTATCAATCCACCCCAGCTGCCGCATGAACAGAAACATCGGGATTGCCGTCACCTCATGGGGAATCATCATCGCACTCAGCAGGATGAGAAATACCACATTACGTCCCTTGAACGGAATTTTGGCAAATGCGTACCCAGCGAGAGATGCAAAGAACACCGTACCCAGCACAACCACAGCAGCAATATATACACTGTTAAAATAAAAACGATGAAACGGAATTAATCGAAAAACATCGATGTAGTTCTGAAATCGGAAGGTATCCGGTATCCACTGTGGTGGATAGGTAAATATGCTCTGAGGTTCCTTGAATGACGTCGATATCATCCAGATAAATGGAACAAGCATGATCAGCGAGATCAGTGTCAGCAGCAAATACGTCCCCAGGGCACTGCCTGTCTTGCGAATCGAAGGATTAGGCATCGCCTTCATTGAATACCCACCTCTTTCGAAGCTGCCATTGCAGCAGCGTCAGAATTAGCACGATAAAGAAAAGCACATAGGCAAGCGAAGAGGCGTAGCCGAACTGAAATAATTTGAATGCTTTTTCCCAGATATAATAGACCAATACCTTCGTGCTGTTGCTCGGCCCTCCCTGTGTCATGACGTAGATCTGTCCAAACACCTTGAGCGAGCCAATCACGGTCATGACCATGGTTAGAAACACCGTTGGCGTTATCATGGGCAGTGTGACGTGAAAGAAGGTTCCCCTTCTGCCCGCGCCATCCAGTGTTGCCGCTTCGTAAAGTGAACGCGGTACCTGCTGAATGGCTGCAATGAACAACACCATATTCAGACCCACATTTTTCAGTACACTCGTCACAATAACCGCAGGCATCGCCAGATCCTGATTGTAGAGCCAGGCCGGACCCTTGATGCCTATCATTAACAGAAGCTGATTGATCAGTCCCGACTCTGTGGCATACATCAGCTTCCATACGATGGACCATACAATCAGCGAGGTCATGACCGGAACAAAGATGGCTGTTCGAAAAATCCCGATGCCGCGCAAACTTCTGGATAGCAGCAACGCGAGCAGCAGAGCAAGCACAATATTAAGCGGCACAAGCCCCGCAGTGAAATAGACCGTATTGGCAAGCACCTTCCAGAACATGGCGTCTGTCATCACATTCCGGTAATTCTCCAGTCCAATAAAATGATGATCCCCCAGCAGCGGCCAGTCCGTCAGGCTCATGTATAGCGCCAAACCCATGGGAAACAGCAGCAGCAGGGTAAACCCGAGCACCATTGGCGATACAAACAGCCATCCCGCGATCTGGGCCTCTCTGGCGAGCGGGCCTCTTCCTGTACGCTTGCGTGAATGGGTCACAGTCAGGCCCTCCCCTTTATCAAATTTCTTCCCTTGAAACGAATATTTACACTTGCCACTCCAATGACAGAACAACCTTCCGATCGCTGTTATCCCC
>NZ_JAAIFP010000040.1:0-36396 GCF_010747435.1 Paenibacillus sp. ALJ109b | reverse complement strand
GATATTCTCGCCGTCCCTGCTTCCAAGCGTGGATTCCATGTTATCGTTCTGCCTGCTGTACTCGTATATTGGGTGCTGGAAAGATCATACCCCTTCACCCCTGTGCTTGTGGTCCAATTTGGAGCCGAATATCCATTGTTCTCGTTACCCACATCAGGTGTCACAACATCATTAATCTTAATGCTACCGTCATCGATGATAATGGTCTGATAAGGTAAGGTCTCCGCATAAGCGGCCCTTATTCCGATCAGGCTGGAAGGAACTACTATCGTCAACATGAAAACGATGAAGAGAAAAAGCTTCCTTTTGACCATACAACTCACAGCCTCTCCTATTAATGATAACGCTTCCAAAAAAAGATACCCCTTTGCTCAAATGATCGTAAAAAAGCAATTAACCTAGTCTTCTGGCTAATCCCGCTCTGTCGTTTTTATCTTAGCATGTCACATCACCGTGAAATTTCTTTCATTTTAAGAATTTCTTATACGATTTTAAGTAAAAAAAAGAAACCTACATCCTAATTGATTGCGCAGTTGCATTCAGATAGAATATAGGTCCTCCAAGTGGACTAATCAATTATAATGGCGGCTGCACCAATAGCAACTTCCCAAGCTGAATGACCGTTTGATCATACCAAGCCGGATGCTGCCGAACATGTTCCATACTTCGTTCATTGCCGACCGCCTCAAACATGGCCGCTTTGTCTGTCTTGTCGTGATCAATTTCGAAGCGAACCGTATGTTTCCCATTCGGTAGCTCCGGTAAGAAAACATATTGATTTCGATTATGATCGTTATATGAAGTGAATCGATCGATAAGAAAGGGTTCCTCTCCATCCACCGACACCTTCAATCTGCCGGAATCCGGCCCCCCAATATCGAATAATCCGATGTGGGTTCCCTCAAACTCCACTGTGATCGTCTCTCCGGGATCGACTGCTCGCCATAGACCGGGGAACAACCAATCATACTCGCGCACTAAAGCAAAATCATCAGGGGTCATGTAAGACCACCCCGCGGAAAAATGAGTAAGACTATCCAGTGGCAGCATGGTTGCATACTCCCAAGGGTTGGCCGGGACCAAAGGCTCCTTCGGCAAGTGATGTTCGACTTTTCCTACGTGATCTCGAAGCTCTCTGATTTTCTCAAACGACCGGGTGATTGTATCTGTGTAAATCTGATGTCCTTCGGGAATCGTTGGGTGAATCGAATCATGTGTAAAAATAACAGCTCCGGGAATAGACACGTCTGCTCTTAAGGTGAAAATGAGCTTTCCATCCAAAACCAATTGACTAACTGCTACGCCCAAATGAATCGAAGGAATGCCGTAATAGTCGGCGACTTCCTCTTGCATACGAGCACCCTTCTGGTATTGGCCCGATTGAAATGAGGTCAAATCCCGTTCCTTAACCGTATATACAAACAGGATATCGGTAAACCGGCTGCGCTTGCGAATCTGTCGGACAATGCCTTCGATCCGCGCCTTGGATTCGGGAACTCCGCCATCGTTACCAACAAATTCAACAAACACGAGATCAGGCTGATGACGCAGTACATCTGTCTCCAAACGGGCGCAGCCGAGGTCCGATCCTGTCCCATCAATGCCTGCATTCACAGAGCGGATATCTGCATTGGGATATTGCCCTCGCAGCCAATCCGCCGTCATGACCCTGTATCCTTTAGAACGCGTATTACTGCCGCCAAAATAGACAATTGTTACTGTTTCCCCATTTTCCAACTTTTGAATGACATTAGGCAGCCCTCTTCGAGGGAAAAATTCCTTCATCGTGACTTCACCCGCCCTCACTTAGCGTTTTTAGGAGCATAAAATTTTATAGCAAACACTTCATAATAAGGCGAACCATACGTTGCACAGAAATCAAACCGGATTCGGGTTACACCTTTTGCATGCACCTGATGTTTATTCAACGAAAGATAATTACCACGGATATTCATTTCACTCTCGGTTCCGTCTTCTAAGGTTAAGATCACATCATAGTCTTGAATCAACGGCTCGATCGGATCGTCGAAATGCTCCAAATTCAGCTGCGAATTGAAAACAAGATGGATTTCATCCAGATTCTTGGGGCTTGCAAAACCAAATTCCAACCACTCCTGTCCTTCCGAACATTCAGAAATCCAGCCGTTCGGTAGACCATAAGGTCTGGAGAAGCCGTTGACGACATTCTCAGGGCTATACATATCCTGGGATGGAATCAGATCCTTGAAGCAAATGCTTCTGTTGAATTTCTTCAGTCTGGATGGCTCTTCCGGTCTATAATAGAAGCTCACCGCTCCTGTCATTTTTTCTTCATTACCATATACGCCAAGGCTCGCCGTACCTTCCAATACGATGTAGATTTTGTCGTCAGCTGGCTTCTTACAGCTGAGGTCCAGTGTAATCCAGTCATCGTGCCCCGCTGAAATCACCAAGTTGTATCCTTTCAGCTCGCTGGCAGGAATATAGTTTTCCTTCCGTTCCCCGCCAAATAGCTTCACTTGCAACGTTTCCGAATGCTCGGATCTATTTTTAATTTTGATCTGTACACTTTCAGCCACGGATGTCTGAATCGGCAAGACCAAACATAACGCTTTCTCCAAGGAGATCTCTTCGGTTGGATGAAGATGTTCATAGCTTCGCTGAGACGAGGCACGAATCGTTAATCCATCAGCAAAATAAGGATCCAACTGCTCTTGAAGCCCTACAATCGTTTGCCCGTCTCGAAGCAGCTGCGCCTGAAGCTCACCCATATGGGCTTTGACGATGTCCGCGGGGTCTGTCTCATATTTTACGCATAACGCAGCAGCTGTTCCTACTGCCTGCCCCATACAACCACAGGTTGCCATCACCCTTGTAGACCCAAAAGCTACATGGGTAGCGCTTATATTGCGGCCAGCGAACATGAGATTGGGAACATTGCGTGAAAATAAGCTGCGGAAAGGGATATTATACAATCCTGGAACAAAATTCCACGCCGTAGCCGGCCCCTCATCGTAAATGCCTTTATTCGCATGCAGATCCATATACCAGCCACCGACGGATACAGCATCTTCGAAATGAGTCTTTTCTGTAAGATCGTTCTGAGACAGCATGTGTTCCCCGATAAACCGTCTCGACTCCCGCTTTCCCGGAATCGGGCATACATAATCCAAGATGAGATTGTCTACATCATCAAACTCACCGCTATTTTTGATATAATCCCAGATTCCATACACCAATTTTCGCAGTTCCAATGCGATATCTTCATTATTCTTGATAATATCCATATGTCCGCCGTATTCCAGCCACCACAATCCGCCAAGTCCATTGATTTTCCTTGGAAACGACCGATGGTTTAATCCTTTTCTGATACTATCGAAAAACTCCAGCTTCGTGATATCATACGCAAAGCCTGGCCTTTTGTAAGGAACGGAATAGTTTACGTCACGGGCTTGAAACAGAATCGTATCGCCCATCGTGTAATGATCCGCCACTTCTGGAGCAAGCTCCTCCTTGTATTCATGCTTCGCTTCTCTTCCCCATCGGAAGTCAGCACCTGCTTGGTATCCAACAATTCCATCACCGGAGCAATCAATATAGGTTCGGCTTTCAAAACGAAATTTTCTTTCGGAAGCTAATTGAAGGCCCTCCACCCATTGAATTCTGCCGTTCTCCATGCCCGTTTCATGTACACATGTATTCAGAAATAGAGAAATGTTAGGCTCATCATAAACCATGTCGAGCAAGACCGTATCCGAAAGCGAAAGCATAAGCTTCTTGTTGTATAACGGATTATAATGAAAGATCTTCAGCTTAAGTTCTTCTACCAACCCGCCCTCGCGGGCATAATAGGATGGACTATTTCCGAGATATGCCGACCCGTTGATATGAACTCTGACCTCGCTGCTCGCATTTCCCCCAAGCACCGGCCGATCATTAATAAGTGAAACCTGCAGACCTTGTCGTGCAGCTGCAATGGCAGCGCATATCCCTGCAATACCTCCACCTACGACGGTTACATCTGCTTTCATAAGCTCCATTTTGATAACCTCCATGATTAGATGCTCCTATCATGGTAATGGTTTTGACCCCTTTTTTTTTACAGGATTTCGCGAAAAAATCATACATTTTTTGTATTCTTATTTGGATTCGTACCGTGTCATTTTTATCCGATATTGTTTAGGTGTATCACCCGTATATTCTTTAAACAGTTTGCAGAAGTAACCTTCATTGACGATGCCTACTTCCTCGCACAATTCCAATAAAGAATAATCCCGGACGTTTAACAACTCGAGAGCGAGATGGATTTTTTTACGGTTGATGTAGCTGATCACGCCTTCGCTCATTGTTTTTTTGAATAAGCTGCTAAAATACGATGGCGCTAGATTCACTTCCTCCGCAATTGCCTCCAACGTTAAGCGTTGTTTCAGGTTTTTCTCGATAAAATGCATAGCACTCATGATTTCTGCACGATGTAATAGTTGGCCCGCGTGTACGTATTCGAATGTGAAGTCACCAATATAGGCGAGCTGCTCCTGAAAAGCCATAAATTCAATAGGGAAGTCTGGAACTTCCGTGGCCATCTTATTCCCTGATTTAAACTTTACGGTAATGTCTCTGTACAAGTCTCTAATCATTGGCGCCATGATGGACTTGTGGATTTTATGGTCCGAAACAAATTGAGACAGATCGGCAAGTGCATTCTCCAGCTCTTCCTTGGAAATCTTCCTTTTCAGCCGTATAAGAAAATCAGCCAGCTTCTGCTGAAAGTCTGCTTTTTTGTCATTATGGTATTGGAACCGATGCATCGGTGTTTTTACTACTTTCTCCGTATGATAATAAAAATCCTCACTCACATTTTTAGCTTCCGTGTACGCCTGTTTGATCGATTCCCAGCCTCGGTGTGGACCGCCAAAAGCAACAGATACCCTTTGATTCAAATATTGATGCAAATGAGAGACGATCTGCCCTCCCAAGGATAGGCAAGCATATTCCGTTTCCATATCACTGCGGTTATTTTCCCAGGATAGAAAGCCAATAAAACGATTATCGGACAGATCCGCAGCTACCCCACTACCACCATTCATCACCGTTTCTTCGATGATATTCGTAATCGCATATTTCAAGATGTTTTGATCTGCGGCTGCGTATTCGTTTCGGAAACTTTCATACGTATTCATCTCAACGATGAAGCAGCAATAGTTCGCTTGAAAGAAATGAAATTGCATGCGATTAGCAAAATCCGATGCCCGATGAGAAGGGATTTCGCCTCGGATCAATTCGTTAAAAAAATGTTTGCGGACTCTGTATTTATTTTCAAGCACGGATACGTTTAACGATTGAAATTCCGCTTCTTTTTTCTTAAACTCATTTAAAATTCCGGCTGCCTTATCCAAAGCTCTATTCAAATCCGTTTCCCTCAGCGGAACCTTTACAATGTATTCCAATACGTTGGCTTGAATCGCTCGCTGGGCGTATTCAAAGGATGAATAGGCGGTCAGAAGTATGTACTGGGTATGGGGGAGCTCCGCCTTGAGCTGCTCAATCATGGAGATGCCATCCATTCGCGGCATAACGATATCGGATATGACGATGTCCGGTTTAAGTTTTATGATCTCCTCGATCCCATTCAGCCCATTATTCGCTTTGCCCACTAGAACAAATCGCTTATCCCTATGAGAGAGTTCATTAAAAAACAATTCCAATCGTTGAATGATCAGGTCTTCATCGTCAACAATGAAGCAGGTATAGTCTCTCATCATAATGCATCTCCTTTTTACAATTCTGCAGGGAATAAAGCGCGTACACGGGTTATTTCCTTAGGTATGCTAATGATTTGCAGTCCAAATTGATCGCCATAGTGAAGTCTTATTCGGCCATGAATATTATTTAGCCCGATTCTTTTCCTTTTTAATTCCATTTCACTCGGTTCTGAGATTAAAATATGCTTTATTTTATCAGCTGGAATTCCCTCGCCTTGATCAACAACCTCTATGATGACGATACCGTCCTCTCTGTACGCATGAATCGTAATAGGTCCCTCAATTCCCCCTCCGTTATATCCATGGAAGATGCTATTCTCCACAAGAGGCTGCAGCAGCATTCGAAAAACCGGAAAATCCATTAACCCTGCTTCGATATTTTCAATCAAGTGGAAGTTTCGGTTATACCGAATGTTCTGGATCTCGATATAGTCTGCTACATTACGTAGTTCCTGACTTAAGGAGACCTTCTCTGAAGCATCGTCTATCCCGTATTCCAATAATGAAATGAGCGATCCGATCACCACATCTACTTTCTCTATTTGTCCGAGACGTATAACGTTGCTGATCGAACCAAGTGTGTTATACAGAAAATGAGGGTTAATTTGAGACTGTAGCACCTGGATTTCCAGCTTCCGCTCAAGTTCATTATGAAGTTCCGCTCGCCGAATCAGTTCCACAATTTGCTGCAGCATACGATCGAATGCTCGTGAAAGATCTCCAAACTCATCGTTTCGATTAACCGTAATTGTTGTTGTGAGTAAGCCTTGCTCCACTTGCTTCATTTTTGTTTTGAGTGTATAGAGTGGTTTCCTTATATATTTGGCAACCAAAAAAGAAATGATCAAACTTAAGAGAAGACCTGCAGCTAGAAGCTCAATATAATAGGTTTCCAATCTGGACAAAGCTGCTTTCAAGCGTGATTCATCATTGATTGAGATGATGGTCCAGTTGAATTTCTCCGTCGGTTTTTTCAGAAGGGAGACCGGAATGCCATCCATGGTATGCAGTTGAAGACTTGTTTCTGTCGTATCCAGGATTTGTTCCGCTGACGTTTCCCCGATCGAAAACGTATGATCTTGAATATTCAGCAGTCCTTTATTTTCAGAAAATCCGGCAATGATTTTACCTGACGCTGTGATCAGAGCCAGATTCATTTGTTCTTGTTTATTAATCTTGAACAAGGTTTCTTCAATGGCATTTAGATCCAAGTCAACCGCAATGGCCATTGGAAACGGTGCACCGTTCAGATATCGAACCATCGTAACGGTCCAGCCAGAATACTTCGATTTGTATGGTTCACTAACAAAGGTAGTCCTTCTGTTCTTATCAGCCGCATCAAACAAAGGTTCTCTTTCAGATAGAGGTTCATCGAATATTCGAGTAGCTGTACTTCCGCCTAGAATAGATAAATCGCTTTTGATCAAATAAATGTTACTGACGTAATTACTATTGAGTTCATACAGTTCTCTTAATTGCTTTTTAATCACTTCCGCTTTGTCAATATTGGCTTTCACTGATGTTTCGACTGAGAAGAGAATCGTCTGGAAGGAAGAAAAATTAACAGTGAAGTACTGGTCTACCTTGTCAAGGATTTGGTTGGTGTAAAAAATGTCATTGGTTCTTATTTCCTTTTGGACATAGCGATAAGACAATTGGCTTATCAAGATGATGCACCCTAATACAAATGCAAACACGAGAAAAAATAATTTTAAAGGCAAGCTGATTCTTCTTCGCATCCATCATCTTCCTTTTAATTCTATAGTAAACTAAGAATAGCATATGCTAATAAAGAGAGGGGCTACGAATAGCCACTCTCTTTGTTTATTTATTTTACTTGATAAGGCCGGCTTCTTTAAATTGTTTGATTGCTGTTTCCTTATATTTCTGCATGTCAAACTTGGTATCCAACGTTTGGAGGAAATTGTCCCAGTTGGAAAGAGGCTCTTTGCCTGTCATAAATTTAACTAAACTTTCATTAATGAAACGTGTGCGGTCAGCGTCCAAGGTATCGCTTGGGTCTGGGGTCAATAAATTCCCGGGCAACGTTGGCCCCACATATTGCTGATTGTCCTTGAAAGCTTCCGCCGTCTTCGGATTCTGGAAGCTGAAGTACTCCGCATCATCACCACGGCGCGGCATTCTATAATGATCGACCCACAGGTACTTCTCTTTCATTTCCTTCGATAACTCGGAGGTTTTATTTTTGATCTTACCGTCCACTACATCCCAATGAATACCTTTAATTCCGTATGCAAAGTTTGGATAAGCTTCTTCGTCTGTAAAGAGATAATTCAGCATGGACAAGATCCGAGTGATTTTGTCTTTATCCGCCTTCGCGGAAATGGCCCATGAATTGCCTTGGAATGATTTTCTCTCTACAATTTGATCCCCGTAAGGACCTTTCATCGGAGGAATAACGATCCATTCCGGCACCTCGCCACTAATTTCTTTCATTTTCTGCTGATAATCCGGCTCCAGTCTGCGAGCATCTCTGATCATGAAGCCAACTTTACCCTTAAACATCTTTTGATCCAACAAATCAGGCGAATTCATCGTCACCCAGTCTGGGTCAACCACCTTGGCGGCCATCATTTTATTAATGTAAGCAAGCGCTTCTTTCATTTTGGGATCGATAAACAGAAATACCGGTTCATTATCTTTTATCTCAACGGCCGAAGGAGGATTGACACCAAACATCCACATCAAGCTATCGAAGCCATAGGTTTGCAGATTACCTTCTTTGTTCATACCGCCGATGAATCCGTACGTATCGTTTTTACCATTCCCGTCCGGATCTTTCTCTGTAAAGGCTTTCATAACTTCGAACAGCTCATCCGGTGTCGTTGGTACCTCCATATTCAGCTTTTTCAGCCAATCATTACGGATGAAGAAGCTTCGACTGATACCGTTTACATTATCATAGCCTGGAACTCCGATCGTTTTTCCTTGATAGGACATTGCCTCCCATGAGTCGTTGCCAAACCGTTCCTTTAATTCAGGGAATTGATCCAGATACGGTGTCAAATCCGCAAGAACGCCTTGGTCGTAATATTGCGCGAGATCAGCCCGACTCTTCAAGAAGATCAAATCTGGAATATCTCCGCCTGCAATGAGCGTATTCAGTTTGGTTGTTGCTTGCCCAGCTTGAGGAATCATCATATCCAAGTCGATGTTCATCTCTTTTTCCAACATTTGACGTTGAACATCTTCATCACGTGGAGGTACCGGAGCAGCAGCGTTGAAAGTGCCTTGGTTAAACATTGAGATTTTCATTTTGGTTGCAAACTGGCCAGACTGCCCTTGCGAATTACTCGAAGCTGTCGATGTAACTTCTTCATTTCCCCCACATCCTGACAGTAGCGTACCCAATCCTAAGATTGCCGACAGAATAGCAAATGAAATCTTCTTACGCTGCATATTGACCTCTCCTTTGATTGTATATTATCACGGTTTCACCGTAATAAGTTAGGTTTGAACAGCTTTTAACCTTTAACGGATCCCAAGAGCACACCTTTGGTAAAATGTTTTTGTAAAAATGGGTAAACGATTAAAATCGGAACCGTAGTCACAACAACTGTAGCCATCTGCACAGCGAACGTACTTACAGCTCCGGAATTGGCGAGCGACTCAGCGCTTTGTGTTGCGACGTTAAGCAGAATGTTGCGCAAGACTACTTGAAGCGGCATGAAGTTGGAATCATTGATATAAACAATAGCATCAAAATAACTGTTCCAATGTCCCACTGCGTAAAATAAAGAAATGGTGGAAATGACGGGTAAAGACAGTGGTAAAATGATCCGCCATAACGATTGAAGTTCACTTGCACCGTCAACCCTCGCTGATTCCTCGATTTCACCAGGCAATTGCTCGAAAAAGCCTTTAATGATCACCAGATTAAATGCACTAATGAGATTCGGAATAATCAATACCCACGGACTGTTTAGCAACCCCAGAGAGCGAATTAGTAGATAAGTCGGAATTAACCCCCCACTAAACATCATGGTAAACACAATGAATAGTAAAAACGGACTGCGTCCCGGCAAATATTTTTTGGATAACGGATAAGCTGCTAAGACCGTAAATAACACATTAAGCATCGTGCCTACAATCGTTCGAAACAACGTAATTTTATACGCCTGCCAGATTCCATGAGAGATGAATACTTCTTTATAGGCCAGAAAGGTAAAAGATTCTGGTATAATAACAATCCCTCTTCTTAACACTTCCGATTCTGGCGTCACGGAGACAGCAATCACATACAGAAAGGGTAGTAAGCAAAGTAGCGATAAAAAAATAAGAATCACATAAACGACGGATTGCCAGACTTTTTCCCCGATTGTCAAATTGATCATATTAAAACCACCTCACCAAATTTGCCCATCAAATTTTTTGGCGAGCTTATTTGCTGCCAAAACTAAACCAAATCCAATGACAGCTTTAAACAATCCTACAGCAGTAGCCAAACCAATCTTAAGACGCTCCAACCCTTCACGGTATACCCATGTGTCGATAATGTCGATCTTCTCCTGGTTAAAGGTGTTGGCAAACATAAATATTTGGTCAAATCCAGCATCCAGAATATGGCTTAATTTAAGGATCAGCATCAGAATAATGACTCCTCGAATGCCGGGTAAAGTGATATGCCAGAGCTGTCTCCATTTGGAAGCGCCATCCATTCGAGCCGCTTCATATAAGCTTGGATCAATACCTGCTAATGCGGCGAGGTACAGTATCGCTCCCCATCCAATGTCCTTCCATATTTCAGATGCGATGACCAGCAGTCTTCCCCAAGCAGGCTCCGTTAGAAATGAAATGGGCTGAAAACCACTTTCCTTCAAAATCATATTAAAAAGGCCATCACCTGGGGCTAATAATGCTACCATCAATCCATATACAATGACCCAAGACAGAAAGTGGGGTAAATAAGTAATGGTTTGTACGATTTTCTTAAACCATTGCGTATGAACTTCATTGAGCAATAAAGCAAGTAAGATGGGAGCTGAGAAACCGAACAATAGCTTATAGAGCGATATAACAATCGTATTTTTCATGATGTCCCAGAAATAAACGCCGTTCATAAAATCCGTAAAATTTTTGAATCCCACCCACGGGCTATCCCATACTCCCAAAGCCAGGTTGTAGTTTTTAAAAGCAATCAATATTCCCGCCATAGGAATGTATTTGAATACGGCAAAGTAAATTAAGGCTGGTAATAAGAGAGCATACATCACTTTATATTTTTGGATCGTCCTTATCCATGACTTCCGCTTTTTGGAGAGGGGAATGGCGTCCGCTGCCAATTTCACTTGCATATCATCACCTCGTCTTTGTTTGTATTTGTATATTAGCACCCCCCTATCGGATAAATTTCTGAAATTTCAAGAATTTCTTATAAGATATTAAGGAAGTGTGTCTTGGATCGTTCCAACAGCTCATTCCGGAAAGAGGGACAAGAAATTGTATCTTAAAATAAAAAAAATCCGCTAAATAGCGGCTTTCAAGGGGACTATATTCTTGTCTCTCAACAAGTGTTTAGAACGGAGAATCTTAACCAACAATAACACGGAATTATTGTAGGGTTAATAACGATCTTATTGTCTTGGTCACAGTTATTTTTTATCAATTATCTCATCCCGTTAGGGATTGCAGCCATGGATTGATACTAAGGCAACTCGAATTTATATTCAGAGAAAACTAGCCTTCTTGGATAGTTTAGATTAAGGATGATAGAAATTTAAAAACAAAAAGTCGTTGCCTACTTTGTACTTAGGCAACGACTTTTTGTTGGTGATTATAACATGGATAGCAAAACGTTTGATTCAATCCAGTTAGACTATTTTGTAAAATAATGTCCTTGTTCCAGATCTGCGAGAAGTCCGTGCTGGACAGGCTTCCAGCCGAGAAGCTCCTTCGTCCCTTCACTTGATCTTGCTAATTCAAGCGACGCGACCATGCCTAGAAAACCGAAGATGGCTTGTGCTTCTTCAGGCGGGATGCTGACTACCGGCACATCCACATGACGACCAATGGCTTCAGCAATGTCTCTAAACGCAATGCCTTCATCGTGCACGCCATCCAGTCTTGAGCCTGCAGGCGCAGATTCTACAGCGAGGCGGAACAAAACTGCCGCGTCCAAGCGATGAATCGCTGGCCAACGGTTAGAACCGTCTCCAATGTAAGCCGAAGTGCCTCTTTCCTGAGCGATCCGGATCAATTCCGGCACGAAGCCTTTATCTCCTTCTCCATGAACGGAAGGTGCAAGCGAGACGATGGATGCTCTCACGCCTTGTTCTACAAACGCAAGTGCCGCATCCTCCGATGGTTTGCCATTCGCATGTGCTGTTATAACAAGTGGTTTACCTGAGCCGACAAGCGCCTCTCCCATTGCTTCGATGGCACGAAGATCAGTTGCCAGTGATGCGGCGAAATTAGAGAAATCATGATTGAATGCCAGATGAATAACACCGTCTGAAGTGGCAGCACAGCTGCGAAGTATATCCAGATCCTCTAACACACCACAAGCCACCTCAGCTCCCAAGCTTTCTATTACGTGAGCACCACTCTCAGAACGGGTCAGTCCAACTACCTGATGGCCCGCACCGATGAGTTCGCGGACAACCGCTGTACCAATATAACCTGCTGCACCAGTAACAAATATACGCATAATATTTTTACGCCTCCTTAAGCATTTGACGAAGATATGACTTCAGTCTAAACTATGAAGTGAACTCTAAGGCAAGCGTTTGGAGGTATGATTTCATATGAAAATTCAAGAATTAGCAGACTTGATGGGTCTAACTCCCCACACCATTCGATTTTATGAGAAGGAAGGCTTGCTTGATAGCAGGCATATTCAGCGAGAGAAGAATAATTACCGCAATTATTCAGACGAAGCAATTGAGCGGTTAAGGCTGATTAAGAAATTTCAAGGCATCGGCTGCTCGTTAGCTGAGCTGAAGACGATTTTGCAGGATCACGACACGAACGCACGCACCAACCAAGAAGTAATTGAATGGATTCTTCAGAAGATCAATGAGATCGAGCGCAAGAAGGAAGAATATGATCATATGCTTGTAACGCTGAATTGGATGCTGACATACAGGAAGCTGTTGAATGAAGATCCACAACAAGCTGAGGCTATGATGGCCGAATTACGACTTAAAATCAACATCTAGACTTACAATCGTGAAAAAGCTTTATGGACGTAAATTCCACAAACATACCCAGCTATAGCTTGAGGATATAGCTGGGTATCATTTTGGTGATCTATACTTCTCCCCAAAAAATCTCAGTTTCATAATCGAATTCAACAATACCATCTTGATTATTTTTATCAAATAAATTCCGCAGTTCTGTCATCATAGGATCGTAATTTGCATGCCCGGGTACAGGGCTGTAGGAAGATGATAACAACCGGCCTTTCAAACCCTCGAAATCGAACTCCTGACTCATTCTGAATCGCATTTCATGCATTGAACCTTCCTTGAAAAAAGAGAGCAGCATCGTCCGAGAAATATTTTTATGATTAACTTTTTCGTAGTCGGTTCCGTATGTATGAAGCAGTTGATTGTAATCTTCACGAAACGGAGTCCCGTTAGTAAGACGAGAATTCCAGATGAGTATTACTCTCCCATCTGGCCGCAAAATTCTGCGAAACTCGATTTGGGCTGCAGAGCGATCGAACCAGTGAAATGCCTGAGCGCAGACAATAAAATCAACCGCCTGATCAGGTAACCCAGTAGATTCTGCAGAACCTGATGTACTCTGAAATTTCGGATTACTTTCTAACATTTGCTCGGCGGCTTCCCTCATTGCCTGATTTGGCTCGACTGCGATTACATCGCTTCCGCGTTCCAGAAGTAGTTTTGAGATGATTCCAGTACCTGAACCGATGTCTGCTATATTACTGTTCGCACGTAAACCGACGACGTCGTACAAATGGTCAATAGCCTCTTTTGGATAGCTCGGGCGGTATTTTAAATACGAATCGACCCGGGTCGTAAACCGTTCACTATTGTTCATCGATCGTCACGCTCCCATCACTATTTTGACATCCTATATACTGGCCTCAGTAACAGCTTCAAAATCTTACTGCCCCAAAAAGCAAATACCGTCGTTCCGGTCCATGAGCTGCGCTTATCTTGGCTATATTGATCGTTGATCATATAAGTCCGAGTCGAAATAGGACTCTTCAGACCGAACTGTTCCCATTTCTCCGGATCATTCGAACCTCCAAGTTTTCTAAGCATATTCGCCGACTCATGATCTATTTTAGCCGGAATTTGCTCGAATGCTTGGGTGATTTGCGTATGAAACTCGTCGATCGGGTTGCGACTGGTAATGCTCTGGAGATGGATGCTTTCGCGAATGTAAGAAACGTATGCCAGATGGTCAGCCCAGAACTCGTCGATATAAAAAAGCCGTACCCGCTGCTCCGATGGACTCATCGGTCTCTCGCCTTTCAATATTCCGAGCCGTTCTTCGTATAGGATTCGCCTCTGATCCTCCACCATATCCGAATAACAGTTCAATTCCCGCTGAATATCGAAGTTTTGACCGATGATAACGCGCTGAATATGCTCGATTTTGCTGCGGAGCGCCGGATCGTCAAGAACTTCTTCCTGCCTGGGAGCGCGAAAAAGTCTATGAATGCCGAAGCGAAGCATCAACTCGTCTTCCAAACTTATATAAAATACGGAAGCTCCCGGGTCGCCTTGGCGGCCGGAACGCCCGCGCAGCTGGTTATCAATCCGCATGCTTTCGTTTACATGTGTACCTATTACGTATAATCCGCCCAGCTTGGCAACCAGCTCTGCCTGAGCAGGATTGCCGCCGCCGAGACGAATGTCGACACCCCGCCCTGCCATATTCGTAGATACCGTTACGGCTCCGATTTCTCCCGCTTTGGCGATGATTTCGGCTTCTTTTGCATCGTTTTTCGCATTGAGAACCTGGCAAGGTACGCCGGCAAGCGCAAGCGCCTCTGCCAACATGTCAGACTCCTCGACGCTTGACGTACCAATAAGAATGGGGCGTCCAACCCTATGGACAGAAGAGATTTCTTGTATAAGCGCCTTATATTTGGCTTCATTATGGGTGTAAATCCGATGCTGGTGGTCGATCCGTATGTTTGGGTGGTTCGGAGGAATTTGCACGACCTGCAGCGCATAGATATCCTCGAATTCCATTGCTGAAGCGTGCGCCGTAGCCGTCATTCCGCAAATTCCCGAATACAGGCTAATGAAATGTTGAATCGTGATCGTACCGAGAATTCTCCCGCCGGCCTTCCACTGCAACCCTTCTTTTGCCACCAGCGCAGCTTGAAGCCCATCCGGCAAATACCTGTTCTCAGCCACACGGCCGGTATGTTCTTCGATTAGCTCGATTTCACCGTCCCGGATGATGTAATCGACGTCTTTTTTTAATAACGATTCCACATGCAGCGCACAATTCAATGACGTTAACATATGACTATTATGGCTATCGTACAAATTGCCACATCCCAGCAGCAACTCCGCTTTCGCAGCACCCGCATCATTCAAGTAAACGTTCCGTTGGAACTCGTCAAAATCGTAATGCTCTGCTGGCTGCAGCTGCCGGGCCACTTCTGCGAAAAGAACGCCATCACTCTTGGAAGCACTCGAATCGCCACTAATGACTAGCGGCACCCGCGCTTCATCAAGAAGCAATGAATCTGCTTCGTCGACGATGACGTAGTGGAAAGGACGGTGTACGGTATCAGCTTCATTTAATGCGATTGTGTCACGCAAATAATCGAACCCTGCTTCTTTAGCCGTAACATAGGTTATATCCTTGGCGTAAGCTTCCCGTTTTTCGAGCAAACTCATGCCCGCTTGAACCGAGCTTACCGTTAACCCGAGGAAACGGTAGATCGGGCCCATCCACTCTGCATCTCGATTTGCCAAGTAGTCGTTAAATGTGAGTACATGAACGCCTTCGCCGGTCAACGCGTTGAGATAAGCAGGCATAACAGCAGAGAGTGTTTTTCCTTCACCGGTATGCTGTTCGATCAAAAATCTCTCGTGCAAAGCGATAGCAGCCATAATCTGGACATCGTAAGGCTGTAATCCGAGTGTCCTCTTCGCAGCCTCGCAGACTAATGCATAAGCATCAACAAGCAGTTCATTCAAAGGCGTGCCTGATCTTGCTTCTTCTCGCAGCCGAAGGGATTCAGCTAGTAGCCGCTGATCGTCCCAAGCTTCCAAATTCCGTTTCCTGATAAGCTCCACTTTGTCCCGATAATCTTTCAACAAACGCCGGGTATCACGCTCTTTGAATTCACGTATCAACTTGACGACTACATTCATCGGAATTTGATACCTCCTCAGTAGAAATAAGCGGTTTTAAATATGGCTTTTTAAGCAGCATCCATTCCGTATATCCTCATATTCCCAGTGAAAAGAAAAGACTCCTTATGGAGTCTTCTTTCGATAGTTAATTTAATACGCCAACCCAGTCATTCATTCCCGCTCTAGCTTTAAGAGAGAACTATATCACTTCTCCGATGGGAGCGGTGTAAAGAGCAGATTGACCGGCAGGTTGCTTCCTGGCGCGGCAGAGAAAAGAATCGTAACGCTCTCTCCATATGCCCCTGTGCGGTAAAGAACGCTTTGTTCACTTGAATTGCTAACAGCAACGTTACCTTCGGCAATGGATACAACCTGATTGTTCACTAGAGCAACTCCTGAGTACTTCCCTCCACGAGGGTTAAAGGAGATAAGCGTACGCGGTGCAACATTGGTCAGCGTGATTTTGTATAATACGCCGAAATTACCCGCATTGGATGCGTCTGTGTAAGCCATCGGATCTGTTCCTACCAGATTGGGATCGCTTGAATTGTCACCAAGCGGCAGACGGGCAGGTTTGATTCCCACGTGCTCATCGTACTTTATAATGCGAGTCGCATTCGGGTACGTACCACGGTTGTGCACTCCGTCACGATCAAGCACAGGTAGTAATGGCAGAGCCTCGAACGGATCTTTATTTTCTTCCACCAGAATAACGTTATAGTCTAAGGAATAATCACTATAAGCGTCCGAATAGAGAGAGATGACTTGTCCTTCTTTCATCGGCGTTTTATTAAGTTCTGTCAAAATCAATTTGCTTTCCCCAGGTTGAAGGTACTCTTTCTTTTGATCCGCTCCGGTCTGAATCGACTTGAACCATTTATCAATCGACAATTTCCCAGCTACGGTTGCATATGGTGTAGGTCCTGCAAAGCCCATATTTTGTTGTTCGAATACAGCCGGATTTGGGTTGTTATTGGTTGCAATAACATACATTTTCACTCTTTTACCTGTATTGTTTACGTGGTGAATCATGAAACGCGTCTGCCCCGAAGATGATTCTTTATACACGATGCCTTCCGTATTAACCGTTTCAGGACTGTTGCTGCGGATCAACAGACTTGGCTCATCCGTGTACGTATAAGACACTTTTTCCATGGAAGTTACTTCGCCACCGTTAAAGGTAAATTTCTGTCCTACCGGCGTGAAGAGCAAATTGAAATCGGAAAATGAATATAATGTCTCATTGGTTATGGTTATAACTTTGGAGTAAGTGTCCGTTGCGCCGTGATTGTCAGTAACGGTGAGTGTCACCGTTTTGGGACCGGGTTCAAAAAAGGCCAGCGAATTGTTCTCCCATACCGCTTTATCAATATTATCTTCGTCATCTGTACTTTGGTCTGTGTATGTTATTTTTTCGCCCATTTTATACTGTTCTTTATCGGTGGCGAACATGGCTACAGGAGGAAGATTAGGAGCCAAAACTTCAATCGTAGTTGAATAGGGGTCGCTCCATTGACCATTGGAATCCTGTACTTGATATGAAATCGTATATGTACCTGCTTGATCAAATGAATCCTGGCGACCAGTCCAGCGTTCGTCAACGATATCCATTCCATTAGGTGAACTGGAAGAAGTCACGTAGTCCACTTGATCACCCGCAAAGATTTCCTTTTGGGAAATGGTAAAGCTTGCAACAGGTTTTGTATTAAGATTCAACACCACCGTTTTAGCCGACTGATTCACTTTATAGGTGATGTTCAGAGCTTGAGTAATGGAAGTTAACGGCACCATGAACGTATTTTTTTGTTGATATGCAGGGCCTTTCATCGTTCTGGTCTCTCCATTTACCGTATAGTCCTTGCTGTTAGTTTTGAATCGGAGTTCATCATCACCACTAATAATGATGGTTTCCTTGGTTTTGTTATCGTATTTGACGCCATATCCCACACGGTCAACCAGCGCACGGATTGCAACATAGGATACACCGTTTTTTACAGCCATTGGCTGTCCAGCAAGATACGTTTTTCCATCCTGCTCCATTTTGTTGCTATTCATGTACAACGTCAGATTTCCACCTGCTACTGCAGGAGACGTCCCATCAACGGATGGTTGCTCAATCTGAGCAGGCGTAGCTGGCGTTTCAACCTTCTCAGGGGTTTCCTCTTGAACTACAGGTTTTGTACCCGTTTCGTTTGCAGGGGTCTCTCCCCCATCCAATGCAGGTTTCTCGCTCTCTGTTTTAGGTATTGCCTCAGTGCCGGTTGAGGTTTGAGTGTCCTTGGCTTCAGTGGGCGGAGTATTGATAGATTTGTTATTGCTCTCCGTCTTCACTTCACGCTCTGCAATCGGCTGCTCTTGCTGTAACACCTCAACTGATTCTACATTGGCTGTGTTTACTGACGCGGTGTCACCTTGCGGTGCTGATTGCGCACTCACAGAACCGACTGCAAATGCTTGTAAAACGGCTAAAGCGGTAAAAATGGACAATTTCTTCTTCAGATTCATGCTTTGTCTTTGGCTCCTTCTGCTCCCAAGTAATGTTTACACTCTCAAAAAGTCATAGTATTAGACGCTAGTTTCAGGGAAAAGTTTCTAGTAAATTTGTAAATTGTGGATTCAGTGCATCTATTTTTCAAAGAAAATGCTATTCATTCACATATGTATGCTATCACAGGAATAGTTTTTTTGATGATTTTTTTAATCTAAAGAGCACCAAGCATGTTCATATCAAAATGTATTATAGAACAAAAGCTTTTACCGATAAAACAAAAAAACCACGGTATTCCGTGGTTTACTTCTGGTATGAGCTTCAATTTAGACTACCCTTCATTTCCCTAAGTTTTAAGCCGTTTGCAACGCCCCGCTCAAAAGCCGTCCCTCAAACTACACTGCTGCTTCCGAACTTTCTGGTTACTGCTTAAGAGACTTCAAGTGTCGTAATTGACCAGATAATGATGAAGCTCTGTGTTATAGCAGCCAATACTGTGCTCAATAAGTCTTCCTTCTCCGTCGAAGGAGTTACGCAGGCGCTTGAGTACATGCGTCCCTGGTGGGATCTCCAGCAACTGACACACCTCAGGGGGTGCCGTCTCTACATAGAAACGGTCTCTGAAGTTTTCCAGCGCAATGTCGTTCTCCTCCAGTGAGTCATACAGCGACTGAATGTTTGTGACCATTTCTGCTGTACCTCCACTGGGCAATGCAGCTGCAGCCAAGAAGTGTATCAGATGAATATACGGCTGTCCATTCAAAATGTAGAGCCGTTCAATTCGCTGACAATACGGCCCATAGCGGTCATAGTCCTCCGTTCCGGCTTCATTCGCAATTAACCGGGATTCCAGCTGTTTCTTTTCCAGCTTGTGCCCCTCTTCTACGAGCAGCTCCGTAAACCGTTTGCCCTTAGAGAGCTTCTGATGGGAGGTATTGCGCATGACAATCGTTCCGATACCGCTTTTCTTCTGCACATAACCTTCTTGGGACAGCTCTTGAACAGCGCCGCGGACCGTCATTTTACTGACACCGAATTCCTTCTCCAGCTGCGGTTCGGAGGGGATGATGCTCCCTAAAGGATACACGCCATGCAAAATCCGGTCTTTGAGAATTTTCTGGATTTGCTGATATAAGGGACCTTGCTTTCGTTTCAAAGACACTCGTTGTTCACTACCTTTCAACATCTAAGGTATGGTCAGACAGCGCCCGGAGCACCTCGCTCTCGGTAAAAAGCGCTGTATCACCCTGAGTTGTATGGGCGAGCATCGCTGCTGCCGCTGCCATATTAACCGTCTGCTGCTGCGGATATTGTTGCAATTCCCCATGAATGACGGCGCTGGCAAAGGCATCGCCGGCACCGATCCGGTCATACACCGGGAAAGTCAGCTTGCGAGAAAATAGAAACGTACCTTGCTGATAAATATATCCTGTCAGGGAATGTGTATGGTCAGCGTTAATTTCACGGTGGGTTCCCGCTGCCGTTTCGATTTCGAAGCGCTCAACCACTTTGGGAATCGCTTGCTTCAACTGTGTCATTCTATCATATTCTCCGGTTCCAAATCCAAGGATAAACTGTGCGTCCTTCTCATTCATTAGCACCAGGTCCGTCAGCTCCAGCAGTTGCTCATAATGCGGGCGGGCCTTGGCATAGCCATCCGCTCCCCATAACGCAGGACGGTAATTGCAGTCAAAAACAACTTTTCCCCCGGCACTCTTCACTTCCGCAGCAAGCCGTTTCATTTGCTTGCGAACGCCTTCATTCATAGCCAGCGTAATACCGCATAAATGAAGAACGTCGATCCGGGAGGCAAGAGCAACCATATCGTAATTACCTGCTTCCGCGGTATTGAAACTGCTGCCGAGTCGATCTGTGTAAGTGACTCTGCCGGGGCGGGCTCCAAAGCCATTCTCCAGAAAGTACATCCCCAGCTGCTTACCTCCCCGGCAAATTAGTGAAGTATCCACCCCAAGTTTGCGCAGATAAGCAATTGCCGCTTCGCCTACTGGTGTTTCCGGCAAAGTGGTAATAAGAGCACCGTTATGACCGTACCCAGCCAGCGCTGCCGTTACATTAACCCCGCTGCCGGAAAAAGAATAATCCAGCGTGTTGCTCTGGACCAGGGTTCCATGGCCCGGGACCTGCAACCGCATCATCACTTCACCAAAAGCCGCAATCCTAGGCATACCGATCCACCAGCGATTTCATCGTTTCAAGCAGTTTGACGACATCCTGGACATTCGTACTTCCCGTCTGCGGATCAATAATAGATGAATACACATGCGGGATAACCTGGGGCACCCCAGCTTGAAGTGCAATCTCCAAAATGGGTCCGAAGTTATCCAGGTCGATTCCACCCGTAGGCTCCAGAGCAAACCCGGCTTCCCCGCAGGCCTTGGCAACTGCACGGTACTCCTCTTCCAATTTCAACCCCTGCATTGGATAATATTTCAACGCATTGCCGCCCATGTCACGAACCAGCGCGATGGCAGCATGTACCGGAATAATAGCATGCGGAGTCGTACCTGAACTGACGGGGCCGGTTGAAATATTTACGTAGCCTGGCTGTCCGCAAGGGGAGACCAAACTGTTAATCCAGCTATCCTTGGCGCCCAGATTAGCGCGGGTTGCCCCGACTGCTGGAAACACCTGATTGATATGGCTTCCAGGATAGCTTGAGGCAATCTCCGCCACCACTGCGGCCTGTCGATTGTCTCCTGCACCCAATCCGATAGATACAGCGTCCTCAATCGTCTGACCGTATTGGATCATCGCGGCTGCCGCTTCCGATGCCGTCGCGTAATTTTTGGAGAGCACGCCTACCAAAACATATCCTTCCGCTGCCTCGTACACTTCCTTCGCGTTCTCAATACTGCTGGCCAGTACATTAAGAGCGGCTCTGTTTTTATATAAACGCTGCTGAATATTACTCATTCTTGTTTCCCCCCACGATTTCATGTATTCTGCTGACGATGACTTGAAGATCATCACCTTGAAGCGATCTTGGATCAATATCGAAATACCCCTGCTTAACCCCATAGTCCCTTGTATATATCGCAATTACGCCTTTACGCAGCAGATCATTGACATGCCTCGCATCCACTCCTGCAACAGATGAATCAATCTGGATGCGCCCACGGAAAATCGCTCTTCCCGCTTCATCCTGCACGATGTGGATCGAAACTCCAGAAAGCCCGGCAAGCGGCTGAAGAGCCTCCAGCGCCTGCCTCTCCCGTTCGCTGTTGTCGGCTTTGTCCTGATATTCCTCCAAAGCCTGAAGCAGCCCAAAGGTGGTCTCTTTGCCGACCTTCATGCTGCGGCCGATCCCGTGCAGCTGTACCTTTAGCCACTCGACATATTTCATTTTGCCGGCGACAATGCCGGAGGTAGGGCCTTCAATAGCTTTTGACCCGCTGTAGATCGCCAGATCCGAATACTGGACATATTTGCGCAGATCCTCTTCCGCTGCCGCATCGACGATCAGTGGCACCCCTCTGCGCACAGCAACATCCCACGCCTCCTCTACAGAAATCATGTTCTTCTGGACGGCGTGATGGGATTTGACATAAAGGATGGCTGCGGTGCGTTCACCAATCGCCTGTTCAATATGCTCTTTGCGACCTTCATTGGCATATCCAACTTCTACCACCCTGCCTCCGCCAAGGAATACCATGGTTTCAACTGGCGCTCCATACTGCACGTTATGGCCCTTCAGCATAATAATCTCATTCTTCAGTACCGGCTCCTGATGCAGCCGAAGGCTGAGTCGCGGATCTCCAGAAGTCACAAAGGCTGCCACCGACAGTGCAATGCCGCTGGATGCTGAGTTCACGACAACCGCCCCTTCCGAACCAAGCTGCCGTGCAATATATTCTCCAGATTTGTCCACAAGATCCGCAATTTCCACGTAACGCTGTCCGCCCTGCTTCATTGCCTCCATGACCGAATCTGTTGGTGCGGAAACACCAAGGATGCTCATTCTTCCACTGGCATTAATAACACGTTTCAATCCATATCTAGCCTGTAATGAATGATCCATTAGTAAAAACTCCTTTAGCCTCAATATAATACTGCGCGACCCGAACATCACCTTCCGAGTCCTTAAGCAGCTTCTCACCTGCTTCCAGTGCAAACAAAGTCAAGTTGGCTTGCTGTCCCACCTTTATCTGTCCGAGCTCCGGTTTGCCGAGCCACTCCGCTGCGCTGACTGTAACAGCTTGGATGACCTCTTCCAGGCTATAGCCGAGAATCAAAAATTTCGTCAGCACATTTGCCATACTGTACACTGGTCCGTTCAGACGGTTGCCCCGGTAGATATCCGTGCTGATGGTATTCAGTGCAATGCCTGCCGCCTTGGCCTGTTCTGCAATCTGGAAGGAGAAGCTCGCCGTGCCATGCCCCACATCCAGATGAATTCCTTGGGCAGCTGCATACAGCAATCCTTGCAGAGGTGTTCCGTCCGCGTGGAACAGATTGTTGGACTTGCCGTTAAGGTAATGGGTAATTACATCACCCGGTTGCAGCAGCTCCAAAACCTCGGATATCGCGGGCGGAGCGGAGCCGATATGCACCATGAGCGGAAGCTTCGTTTCTTCCGACAGTGTTCGTGCCAGCTTGAGCGGCTGTATGCCGCTGTCTTTGACAACACTCTGGCTGATACGGGCTTTCAGACCGACGATGAATTTCGGATAGGTCGCTACCGCCTCCAGAACCTTGTCTCGATCAATCCATTCCAGCTGAGACAGTTCATCTGTCCGTTCGAGCCCTATTCTTGAAATATTCAATAGAGCAAACACTCGGGTATTAGCCTTCAGACTCGCGGTATACAAAGCTCCGATTCGGTCTGCACCACAGCTCCCGGCATCCACCAGCGTTGTTACGCCCTGCTTTACACCAATTTCGTCGATTTCATCGCCATAGGGATCAAGCTCCGGTACAGCATGCACATGCAGATCAATCCATCCGCTGGACACATATAACCCGGAACAGTCTAGCCCGCTCTCTCCTTCCGCCTGAGCTGCAGGTGTAATGGCGGTGATAATCCCATCCTGAATGGCTATATCCATGATTCGCCCATCCACAAGCTGCAAATTGCGCAGCACATGCTCTGTGCCCACTCTTCCCATCTCCTTCATCAACCCCGGTATAAAGAAAAAATTCAAAAAATGATTAATGTCATGAAAGCAATACATCCCTAAATTTAATAATAAACTTAGATAGTTGCTCCATTTTAAAGATTATAATGTTATAATGTTTATATTAGCACAGGTGTAATCTAGAAGAGAACAGTGATTTATAATCCCAAGATTTATCATCCGAATATTTAACTCTGGAGGGACTGCTTTATGGCAAATCCGGCACCCAAGCCATCCTTGCTCAATAGGTTCCGGCTCAGCTGGAATCATTTCAAATCAAAGCTTCTGCTGAAATATGCATTTTCCTACATCCTAATATTTCTTATCCCTCTAACTGGTGTAACCATTTTCGTTTATGAGAACGCTGTCAAGGGCCTGCGTGTCGAAATTGAACAATCTAATGTCAATCAGCTCAATCAGGTGAAGAGCACCATAGATAGTCGTATGAAAGAGCTCCAGGAACTAGCGGGGAGAATCGCCTATGACAGACATCTGACCCCCTATATGGTTCGGCATCCTTACTACGGCCTGGAGGCGATTCAGACGCTGGCGAATTACAAGGCCAGCAGTAACATAGCAGAGGATCTGCTTCTCTATTTTCATGGCGATTCCAACATCTATTCATACCGCGGTCTGGCTGATCTTCATGTCACCTTTGATTCCTTCTATCAATTCGAGCGCTGGAACTCAGAAGAATTGCGACGGGATTTGAATGAAACCCGGCAGCCTTTGGTACGTCCCGCCGAGAATGTGACGGTCAATTCCCGCATGGATCCGATGCTCGTCATGCTCGTACCCATCAAACCGAATGACCCGTTTCCGTACGGGACCGTTCTCTATTTAATGAAAGAATCCAATCTTACCGGCGTCATGGATTCGATTTTGAGTGATTTCTCCGGTAGCAGCTATATTTTTGGTCCCTCCGGAGAGGTGTTAACAGCGAACAATCATGGCGTCAGCCTTCCCCAGGAGGAACTTAAAAATTTATCCGCACTTAAGCCTGGTACTCATAATCTGGAGCTGGACGGGGAACCATACTCCGTCGTTTCCGTACAATCTGAAGAAAATGGCTGGACCTATGTGACAACGATGCCAAGCTTCCAGTTCTTCAGCCGTGTCGCCCATGTACAGACCCTGATTCTGATCGTCTTCTGTATAACAGTCATTACCGGCATAGCTGCCGCACTGCTGCTGGCCAAACGGCAGTACCATCCAATTAGGGATCTAATGGAATTTGCGAAGCTGAGAGGAAGCGGCAATGACGCTCCCAAGCTCCGCAATGAATGGGAATGGATTCGGCAGACTCTCCACGATTACAGTGCCAGAATTGATCTTCAGGAACCCTTCGTCCGTAATCAGTGTATGCTGCTGCTGCTCAAGCATGGCAAGCCGGATGATCCTGAAATTGAGCAGATGATTCTTAGCGCAGGTTTCAAGCATCCTCAGGGAAAAGGCCTCTATTTCTCGGCGATCTTGTCCTGGGATGAAACTGTGCCAGGCGACAAGTCCTGGCAGGAACGCCATCTGTTGCAGGAAATACTGAGCAATGTATGTCTGTCCGGTCCCGATGCACAGATCTTCGGTGTGGAATTCTCGGTCAAGGACCAGTTTGCCCTGATTATTTCACTTCCTGACGATACGGACATACCGGTTCAAAGCCGGATGGAGCAGGTTATTGAAGCCATTCTAGAGGTAATCCGCAAACACTCGCAGCTGTCTCTAAGTATCGGTGTTGGCATGGCCTACCGGGACCTGGCTCTCCTTAATCAATCTTTCATCGAAGCCGCTGCAGCTTTGGAGCACCGGATGATCCGACGTAGCGGACAGGTATCCTACTTCGAGCAGCTCGTAGAGCTAGTCCCTTCCGCTGCCCAGAGCTTCTGGATTCCGCGTAAATCCATGCTGAAGCTGGAGCAGAGCCTGAAGCAGGGCAATGAATCGGTTGCTGCCCAGATGATTGCTGATACCATTGATAAAATCAAAGACGAGCCGCTGCAGGTTCATCTGCTGCGCTGCATCTGCTTCGATTTGCTGAACGCTTTTTTGCGCACAGCCTCCGAGTTTGGCATGCATGAAGTGTTCGCCAATATGCCGGAATTGACCTCCTTTGAGACCCTCGAAGAGCTTGAGAACCGTCTTCTCTCTTTGGCCTCTGCTATTTGCGCGCAGGTCGAACAAAATACGGAGACAAGCGAGCCTTCATTAATGGATGACATTCTGGCTTACGTGGACAAGCAGTTCGCAGACTACACCCTCAGTCTGGAGCATGTGGCGCTTAAGTTTGCCATTTCAACCTCTTATTTAAGCCGTAGCTTCAAAGATAAGACCGGCAGCAATTTCTCACAATATATCTGGCAGCGGCGTATGGATGAGGTCATCCGGCTACTACAGAGCACTAGTGCTCCGCTCAAAGAAATTATTGAGCAGGTCGGTTATTTGGATGCGCCTAATTTCATTCGCAAGTTCAAAAAAGAAACCGGTCTGACGCCGGGGCAGTACCGCAAGGAACATGCCTTGAAGGGGGCTGCTGCGAAAAGACCGGTTAACTTGGCGGACCTTCCGCCCTTTCAGAAAAGCTAAACTTTCACTTTATAGGTTGTTTTGCTACTGCGCTTCTTGGAGAATATGCTCCACCAGCTCATCCAAAGGAACTGTTGCGAGCGCAATCGCTGTATCCGTTACCCCGTAATAGATATAGAGCAGTCCGTCTTTGACCACATTTCCGGTAGGGAAGATGACATTCGGAATCTGGAACCCGAATTTCTCATAGTACGTCTCCGGCTCCATAATAAAATTAGCTGTCCGGGCAATGATTTTCTCTGGCTGCTCCAAATCCAGCAGCATCGCTCCCACACGGTAGACAACATCCTCATCAACACCGTGATAGAGCACCAGCCAGCCCTTGTCCGTGCGTACCGGTGGCGTAGAACCTCCGATCTTCCGCGATTCCCAGGACAGGCTTCCGGCGGTGGCGAGCAGCTTGGGCTCTTCCCAGTTCACAAGATCCTCGGAGTAGGTAATCCACATGGCCGCATTATCCGTTCCATAGTCTTCTCCCACATATTCCTCGGGGCGGCGCAGCAGCACGAATTTGCCGCCTATTTTCTCGGGGAACAGAATGTTGTCCCTGTCATTGATATCAAGTGGTGTCGTGTCCGCCACAAACTCCCAATCCAATAGATTATCCGACTTCAGAATAGAGGACCGGGTCAGCCAATGCCCCTCTTCTTCCCCCCACCCATCCGGATATTCGGGAATAGAGCGCAAGGGGACACCTGCCCCTGTAGGATAATAGCTCATTGCACAGGGGCGCAGGGCGTAGTTCAAATAAAAGGTCCCTTCGATTTTGACAATCCGCGGGTCCTGTACACTGCCATAAGGGAACCCCAGCATATCTGGCGTCACAATCGGCTCATCCCTCACATGGGTAAAGTTTACGCCATCTTCGCTCTCAAGCAGACCGAGGTAATTCTTACATGGCGTCAGGGAACCTGCGGTGCGCTCAATCATATAAAATTTGCCGTTATCAATGATGACTGCAGGGTTGAAAACCGTAACCTTGCGCCATTCATAGCCGCCCGGGACGACAATAGGATTATCCGGATGTCTCGTGATTTGCATATCTATTCCTCCTGCAATTCATGTTCATGGTATAGTTTGATCGTCTGGACTTCATAGGGTTTAAAAGAAACTCGGATCACTCCGTCGGAAATCTTCACGGAACCGCATTGTCCTGATTAGTTGGATTTCCACCGGTCATAGGCAGCCTGGTTGATTTCAGCCACACGCTCACCGCCCATTTTCTTGACGGTCGCCACATAATTATCCCAACCCGTAAGCGGCTCGGCACCAGTGATGAATTTCGCTTCCATCTGATTCACATATGTTCTCAAATCAGAATTGAGGCTGCTGATTTCGGTCTGCTCTTCCACGGTAAAGAACAAGGTCGGGAACGGAATCCGTGCGCCTTTATCGAGAAGCTTCTGCTGGGTTTCCTGCTCTACCCAGAGGTCAAAGTCTGTCTTCAGCCCCTTACTAATATCATCCATGGACAGGGTTGGAGCAGGAATGCCGTAGTTGGGCGTCAGAGTTGCCCGGTAATCTTCCATTTCCTTGCCGTCCGGTACAGGCAAGAACTTCTTGACCCGATTCTCTTTGTCAGTGTATTCCCAGAGAATGCCCTCAGGCCCTTTATTGAAGAACATCGCCCCTTCATAAGAATAGAGATAATCCACCCAGCGCATAGACGCTTCCGGAGCGGGATTACTTTCCGTGATGGCAAATGCACCAGTTGTGATTCCTTTGTTCTTTGCAATCGCAGGAGCAGCAATGGATTCACTGCGGACAGGCGCAAACATCGGATCTGCCGTCGAAGGCTCTCCGCCCTTGGACATGTAGGCATGCCAGTCTGAGAAGAGGGCAACTTGATTATTCTGCGTTTTGGCCTTCTTCTGCTCTGCCGTCTGCGAGAAGCTCTCGTGATCCAACAGGTCTTCGGACCACAGGCGGTTCATATAGGTCAAATATTCCTTATAACCTTCTTCAAGCGGTGTATAATGCACCTTGTCCGCATCGTCCACGTAAATTTCTTCTTCATAAATACCGAAGGCGCCAAGCAGCCAGGTACGGATATCGCGGAGGTTCGCAGCGGGTGTTGTCACTGAGGAAATCGGAATTTCATCGGCTTTGCCATTACCGTTTGGATCTTCCTCCTTCACACGTTTCAGGTAGGTATACAGCTCTTCCGTCGTTTCGGGAAGCTTCTCGATATTCAGCGCCTTCAGGAAGTCCCCGTTATACCATATCGGATTGCGGTACCAGTGCTGGCTAAGTTCTACTACCGGCAAGGAATAGATATGCCCGTCCGGTGCTGTAATTGATTTACGGACATCCGGATTCTCCTCCAGCAGTGCCTTGAAATTGGGAGCGTATTCTTCAATCAGATCCTCCAGGGGTATGAGGATACCCTGCTCTCCATAATTCATCTGCTCTGCGGTCGTCAGACCGGCTGCATAAAGGATATCCGGGTAATCCCCGCTAGCGAGCACTAAATTCTTCTTTGTCTCGAAGCTGTCCTTCGGTGCATTCTTGTATTCCAGCTTAATGCCGGTCTTCTCCTGCATCTGCTGGAGCACCGCCATCTTCTCCCAGTTCTGAATTCCTACATCCGGCGCCATAAGCGTCAAAGTAACGGATTCATTGACTATTGGGAAACCTTCTTTATTAACAGCGACCTCCCCGGTACTGTTATTCGCTGCACCTTCATTTGAATTGCTGCAGCCTGCCAGCAGTGTAATAACTAGAGCCGAAGAAAGCAGAAGCTTCCATGGTTTGCGTGTAATCTGCATGAATAATTCCTCCCTTGTTATACAAACATTCTATTGTTTAGCCTTTAACAGAGCCGATCATGACCCCCTGGACAAAGTAACGCTGCAGGAATGGATAAACTGCAACGATGGGCAGTGTGGAGACAACTATAACTCCGTATTTGATCAACGATGCCGTTTCTGCCTTATTATTCATAGCGCTCGCCACCTCGCCATTGATCGAAGCGCCCGTGGTTTCGGCCGACATTTCCTGAAGGACAAGAATCTGGCGCAGAACCATCTGCAGCGGATACTTAGCTTCATCATTCAAATAGATTAGGGACGGGAAGTAGCTGTTCCAATGGCTTACTCCATAGAACAGGGCCATAACGGCCACAATCGGTGCCGACAGCGGCAAAATAATACGTATAAACAGCTTTAAATTCGTACAACCGTCAATATGCGCCGCTTCCTGCAGTTCTTTTGGGATGGTCGTCTGAAAAAAGGTGCGGGCTACAACAATATTCCAAACCGAAGCGGCCACTGGCAGGATCAATGCCCACATACTGTTAATGAGACCAAGGTTCTTGACCAACAGATACGTCGGTACGATTCCGCCGCTGAAGAACATCGTGAACAGAATGAGGCCCATAAACAACTGGCGACCGACAAAATCAGATCTGCTTAGGGCATACGAGGCCGGAAGAGTAACGGCGAGATTGACCAGAGTCCCCACCACAGTGTAAATAATCGTGTTCCAGTAACCATTCCATATCTTCGGGTTCTCAAAAACAAGCTTGTAGCCGTCCAGTGTCACATTCTTCGGAAATAGCCACATTGCTCCTGAATTGACGTCCTGCGGTGAACTGATTGAAGCGCTGAGAATATAGATTAGCGGATAGAGAACTACCAGCAGTGCAAGGCCCAAATAGATATAGGTGCTAATCAGAAACAGCTTGTCCCCCCTGGATTCTTTTATAGCAGTAACCAAAGACTTCAACTCCTTTCTACCAGAGGCTATTCTCACTGGTGCGTTTGGCGATCTGGTTGACAGTAACAAGCAAAATAACGTTGACTACCGAGTTGAACAATCCCACAGCCGTTGAGAAGCTGTACTGGGCGTTCACAAGGCCCGCGCGGTACACATAGGTGGAAATTACATCGGAAGCCTCCATATTGAGCGAATTCTGCAGCAGCAGAATCTTCTCGAAGCCAAGGCCCAGTATATTACCCATATTCAAGATTAGCATAATAGTTATGGTGGGCACGATCGTCGGCAGATTGATATGCAGCATCCGTTTAAACCGGCTTGCTCCATCCATAATGGCCGCTTCATGCAGCTGGGGATCTACGCCTGACAGAGCTGCGAGATAAATAATAGTTCCCCACCCGGTGCTCTGCCAGACGCCCGAGAAGACATACACTGTCTTAAACCAGGCCGGATCAGTCAGAAACGCCGCTGGTTGTAGGCCCAGGAACTCGATAAACCGGACAATCATTCCACTCGAGGGTGATAAAAAAGTAATGATCATGCCTGCCATAACAACTACAGAAATGAAATGCGGCGCATAGGTTACTGTCTGAACCGATTTCTTGAACGGGCCGTTGCGAACTTCATTGAAAGCCAACGCCAGAATGATCGGAAGCGGAAAACCGATAGCAAGTTCATAGAAACTGATGCTGAACGTGTTCCATAGCAGATCCCAGAAAAAATAGGAATTGAAAAACCGTTCAAAATGGTCAAAACCGACCCATTCGCTGCCTGTAATTCCTTTCGAAGGTACGAAATTCTTAAATGCAATCTGAATGCCGTACATCGGACCGTAATGAAAAACGAGGAAATACAATAACACGGGAAGCATGAACAGATAGAGCTCCCAATTTTTCCAGATTCTTTTGCCAAGGGATTTGTTCTTTATTGAAGGATTCACGGATACTGCCGCATAACTCCCCTTCATTCTCCCACTCCTCTCTAAGTTGTTTTTCGTTACATGAAATCATGTAGCTGATTCGCATTCCTGCTCATTTCTTCTTGCGAACGCTTACAATTCGAAGTGTAGTGAAACAAAGTTGACACCGTAAATATGTAGGTTCTGCATTGTCATGTTAAGAGAGTATAAAACCGCGTTGCTGCGGTACTTTCCGGCCTGCCTTGATGTACTTATTTTCAGACGAAGCATCGCTGCAAATATGTGAATTATGAACCTCTTATCACACTTCATATGTGACATATTGTGTTCATTGGGAAGGTATGCAAACATTTGCTACGAATGCCAACCAAATTAAGATTTTGTTCTGCGGTAGTACAACCCTACAATCTTAACTTTACAGGAGGAATTAGACTATGAACATGCCAGCTTCCATAACTACGTATCTTACTGAAGCCAATGAACGGCTCGCGCATCATCCGAAATTGCAGCAACTGTTCCGCAACTGCTTTCCGAATACGCTGGAAACAACAACCAAGCTGCTTGAAGACGGTACCACCTTTGTATTTACCGGGGATATCCCGGCCATGTGGCTGCGGGATTCTACGGAGCAAGTGCGCCATTATATCCCTTTTGCTAAACATGACCCTGCGCTGCAGCGGATTCTCCGCGGCCTGATCGCCCGCCAGATGTTCTATGTCAATATTGATCCGTACACCAATGCCTTCAACGAAACGGCAAGTGACAAACATTACCGAGCTACGGATGACTGCAATCTAAACCCTTGGATGTGGGAGCGCAAATACGAGCTGGACTCCCTCTGCTTCGTTGTACAGCTGGCTTATATGTACTGGAAGGAAGCGGAGCAGACTGATATCTTTGATACTGCCTGCTACCAGGCGCTGACCTCTATCGTGAACGTTATCGAAACGGAGCAGTACCACGGGGAGAAATCTCCGTACCATTTCATCCGGGAAACACTTCAGGATACGGAAACTTTGCACAATAACGGACGCGGCATGCCTGTCAATTACACCGGCATGAGCTGGTCGGGCTTCCGTCCGAGCGATGACAGCTGTGAGTTCGGCTATAATATTCCCTCTAATATGTTCGCTGTAGTAATTCTGGACTATATTCGCGAGATCGCAAGCGTAATCTATAAGGACGAAAGATTGGCGGCCCGGGCAGCAAAGCTGCGCAAGGAAATCAACTTCGGCATCCAGACCTATGGAATTGTGAATCATCCAAAATACGGCCGGATTTACGCCTACGAAACGGATGGATACGGTAATTATTCTCTGATGGACGATGCCGGCACACCAGGACTGATATCTATTCCTTATATTGGTTATGTGGGTGTGGAGGATGAAATTTATCAGAACACCCGCCGCTTTGCCCTAAGCTTCGACAACCCCTTCTATTTCGAGGGTAAACATGCCCGAGGCATCGGTAGTCCGCATACCCCGGGAGGTTATGTGTGGCATATGGCATTGTCCATGCAGGCGTTGACAGCAGATAACGATGAGGAGATCAAAGAATTAATTGATATGCTTGTTCAGACCGATGCGGATACCGGATATATGCATGAAGGCTTTCACCCGGATGATCCCTCCGATTTTTCACGTGAATGGTTCGCCTGGTCCAACAGTTTGTTTGCTACACTGATCGGCAAAGCCATGGACAAAGGAATTGTCTAAGCTTATCTAAACCTTACACTTTTAAATGACAGTATAGGAAAACCCTATCGTATTCCACCTATTGACGAACCGGCTGTGCCATCCAGTTTAGAAGGAAGGCACAGCCGGTTATTAGGGATTAGTGAAATTAGGAAAACTTTCGGGTATTCGGCAACTCCCCTTTATGGATGGTCAACACGCCAAGCGTCGAGCTGCCGTTGTATTTCTACCCGCACCTCGTCCAGACCCGCCTGCTTCAGCTCCTCGTTGAATTTGGGCAGTACCCTGTCCACATCCACACTGCCAGTCATCAAGCTCGGATAGTACTTTTCCCAAACCATTTTTATAAGGTTGACCTGAATGGACATACTGGTCAAATTCGGCGTGAATCCGAGTAAGTTCGATTTGACGTATTCTGCGTTTGCTGCTCGGAACTGATCCCACTTATCCAACGGATCGGGAAATTTTCCGCCGATGGTTTTGAGAATGAACCAGTTTCCTTGCGTATACTGCACACCTTCATAGCCATCTGCTGAGACTGGATCGTCGTCGCTGTCTCCGGAAGATTTCAGCAGCACCTGTCCGTTCTTGTCCAACGTATAATGAACACCTTCAATACCGTAATTAAACAGATTGCGGATTTCCGGGTCCGTGTTGAGCAAATTTAAAAACTTTACACTTTCAACGGGGTGCGCTGACTTTGCGTTTATTGCCATAATTCCGCCGCGAACGGATTCCGTCGTGATCAAAGGCGGGGTCACGGGATGAGCAACAACCTTGTAGCCGCGATCTTTGCTCCAGCTATTTTCCGAAAGGGGTCCTCCTCCCGCAGCTTTCCAGAAAACCCGTTCTTCGCGTTTGAGATTTTGGCTCTCCCGCAGGGCGGCGTCTTCATTGATGTAACCCTTGACGTAATAGCTGCGGAGTGTATCCAGCACCTGCCTTGCTTCCTCGGTCTCAAATATATTGAATACTTGCGCATCTGGATCCTGAGAACGCACCATCAGTGGTAGCGGTTTATCCAGCACATATTCGTAACCGTACATGGCGAAGAAGTTCTGGGAATCCTTGTCCAGCTCCATCAACTGATAGGAGGGTTCCTTTTCCTTGATCATTTGGAACAGCGGATCCAAAGACTCCAGGGTGTTGTAATTTGTAATGTCGATGTCATACTTTTGGACAAGCGTCTCCGGATACATCCATTGCATGCGGACGGCAAGCTCCTTATTCGTAGGCACACCGTAGATGCCGCCGTCTTCCATGCGAGCGCCCTGCCATAGAACGGGGTCGATCGTGTCGTACATATCCTTGCCAAAGCTGGATAAGTAGCTGTCCAGTCTCAGCCATGCTCCTCGCTGAACATAGCTTGAGTAATCTGTGGTAAAAGCAATATCAAAAGGAGTTCCCGTCGAAATTAGCGTATTGATCCGGTCATTGTACTCCTGCCACCCAATCTTGATATATGTAATAGTGATTCCGATTTTTTGGGCCAACACTTCATTGATTTTAGCGTTTACCATCTTCAGATCCTGGTCAGGATTGCCAAGCGTATAATAAATCAGATTCACTGTGTTGATACTTCTGTCGAATTCCTCGTTCTTCCCGGATATTGATATACACCCCGACAGAGGCAGCGTCATCATCGCTGTAATCAGGACAGACTTGATCAATGTGTTCCAGATAGATGAATGTATCATTTCTGGACTACTCCTTTCTCCGCATATCTGAAGGCGATTTGCTGAAGTAGGCTTGGAAATGCGTGTAAAAATAGTTTAGATTAGCGTAACCGACGGAGAGTGCAATTGTCGATATCTTCTCGTCTGTAGCCTGAATACGCTCTCGTGCACATAACATTCGGTAAACCATAAGATACTCCGAAAATTTCATCTTTGTTTCCTTAAGAAACATCTGTCCAAGATAGGTTCCGTTCATCCGAAAACGACTGGCCAACACTTTGAGATTGATATTTTGATCGTATTCAGCCTTAACCATCAGCAAAATGCGATTGGTTAGCTTGGATAAGCTGTCGTAGCGCACTTCCAATATGGGGTCTATGTCACGGCAGTTCGGATTTCTTCCCTCCAGCGTACCGTTCAAATTTTCGACAATAACTCGTTCAATCAGAGCTTGAAGCTTAGCTCGCTCAACGGGCTTGAGTAGATAATCCTTAACCCCACAATGAATAGCCTCCAGGGCGTACTCGAACTCACCATAACCGCTCATCATGATATAGGTCGTCGGGAGCCCTAGCTCATTAAGCTTGTGAATGGCGTTATAGCCACGCTCCTTGCCGATGCAAACGTCAAAAATTGCGAGGTCCGGCCAAAACTCCACAGCCTTTGTTAGCGCATCCCCATAGGTTTCGCTGGTCTCGATCTGTCTGAAGCCGAGCATTTCCCAGTCCAACGTTCGCTTGATTCCCTCCAGGATTAGTGGCTCGTCATCAACGATCAGAAGTTTGTACATACATTACGCCTCCTTCGCTATGGTTAAGGTAACTTTGACACCAGCTTCCACATTATTTTCAATTTGCATGGTAAAGCCTTTCCCATAGAAAAAATGAAGCCGTGTATACACGTTGCGCAGGCCAATGCTCTCCGATACCGAGTCCCCGATAAAAGACAGATTGCGGCGGATATCAGCCAATCGATTTTCCGAGATCGAGTTCCCGTTGTCTACAATCTCCAATACGTATGAGTGGTTATTTTCAATGCCATTCACAACAAGCAGATTAAATTCATGGTCCGAATGGAAGCCGTGAACAAAAAAATTCTCGGCGAGCGGCTGCATCCAGAATTTAACGGTAGGTAGAGACAGCAGTCCCTGGTCCACATTGATTTGATAATAGAATCTGTCCGGATATTTAAATTCCATGATCTTTAAGTATTTTTCAAGCAAAGCCAGCTCACTGCCCAACAGAATAATATCTTCGTTCTTCACGATTTCACGATATAACGAGCCCAGTGTAGCTACCGCTTCAGCCGTATCAACCGCGCGGCCGGCCAGCGCAAACGATCGGATAATTTCAAGTGTATTGTACAAAAAATGAGGGTTAATTTGATTTTGAAGCGCTTTCATTTCTGTTTCCTTCTGTTTCAGTTTTAGCAAATATTCGGTTCGAATATGTTGGTTAAGCTGACGCGTCATATCGTCGAGTTCCCTCGCGATCATTCCGTACTCATTCTTCCGATATCGGGTCGGACTGATTGGCGTAAAATTGGCGGATTTTACACGTTGGATGGAATATATAATCCGTTGCAGAAAACCTGCATCTTCACGAAGATTGTATCCGATTAACAGGAGAAAACTGACCATAGCTGCCAAAAAGATTAAGAACACGGTAATTAGCATGCTGGCTTTTTGCCGGAAAAGCACTGCCATGTCTACAACACTTATAAATTGGTAGTCGTAAGCATTGGACGAATGGATCACATAAAACACGCGGTCCAGCTTGCCTAACTGCATAAACCCCTTGGTACGTTCTTTTGATGCAGCCTTTATGAATAATTCCTGGGTGGCTCTGCCTCCAACGTCCATGAGATAGACATCCCCAGCCGTGCTGACGACTCCGTTTTCAATCCACCGATTGTTCTGCACGCCTTTGAATAATACATCGCTGCTGACCAAAAAACGAAACTCACCGAGCTGGCGTGAGATTTGATTTTCGTCCAGCAGCTGCTTGCGGATGACGAATCCTCTTTGGATTGTCTCTCGAAATATATCATCCGTGTTCGGCAGATTAAACAAAAAGCTCATCGCGCCGTTACTGGCAAAACGCACTACGTTGCCTCGTTCCTCAGTATGTAGAC